>JAILFT010000080.1 GCA_024697425.1 Butyrivibrio sp.
GATTGCAGGGAATATCAAGGATCTCAAGCCCCTTGTCGTGAAGCTTCTCATACATAGCCTCAATATCTTTATAGTGTGGGGTAAATCCGCATCCTGTTGCTGTATTTACAACAAGCACTACCTTACCTCTGTAATTTTCCATTGATACTTCATTTCCCTGTGCATCTGTTACTGAATAATCATAAAAGCTCATGGTGAATCCTCCTTTGATTCAGAATAAATCTATGTTTGCGCTTAATTGGTTGTGTACAATTTAATTAAATTATATTTTATGCAATCTAATTTGTCAATACCTGTTGCAAATATTTTTTTCTCCTCTTATCATTAATGCATGAATAACTACATTGTCTTTGACCTTGAGTGGAATCAGGGCGATGCACCGGTGACAAAAGATGGTAAGACTCTTGTCTTTGAGATTGTCGAGATCGGTGCTGTTAAACTAAATGAGAACAGAGAGAAGATAGGCGAGTTTTCAAGACTCATCAAGCCACAGGTCCATGAACACATGCACCGCATCACGGGCAAGCTCATACACCTCTCCATGGAAGACCTTGAAAAAGGTGACAGATTCGAGGATGTAGCAGCTGAATTTTTAGCTTGGTGCGGAGATGATCCCATGTTCTGTACCTGGGGCCCCCTTGACCTTACAGAATTTCAGCGCAATCTGGACTTCTTCGGGCAGCCTCTTTTATCTGACAGACCACTTGCCTTTTACGATGTGCAAAAGCTCTACAGCCTTGCCTACGACAACGGAAAATCCAGAAGAGGTCTTGAGTCTGCCATAGATGAACTCGGCATTGAGAAGGATATTCCTTTCCACAGGGCTTTGGCTGACGCAGAATACACTGCCAAGATATTTAAATGCCTCAATGAAAAGGCACTTGGCAAGATCTCTTTTGACACCTATGTGACACCCAAGACCAAGAAGCAGGAAATACGTATCATCTTCGACAACTACGAGAAATACATTTCCCGCGAGTTTGCCAACAAGGAAGACATCCTCGAGAATATCGAGATCATGAGCACCAAGTGCTACCTTTGTAAAAAGAACCTTAAGAGAGTGGTCAAGTGGTTCTCCCCCAACGGTAAGCACTACTACTCTGTTGCCTACTGCGACAAGCACGGATTCATGAAGGCAAAAGTACGCATTAAAAAGGCTGAGAACGATAAGCTCTATGTAGTTAAGACCTGCAGGTTTATCTCCAGTGAAGACATGGAAGACCTGAAAAAGAAACATCGTAAGATCAAGAAGAGACAGAAGGATAAGGACGACTGACATGGAGTATCAGCTGACAACGCTGTGCTATATCGAGCGCGATGATAAGTACCTGATGATGCACAGGATTTCCAAGAAAAACGATATAAACAAAGATAAATGGATCGGAGTCGGTGGACATTTTGAAGGGACCGAGAGTCCTGAGGAATGCGTAAAGAGAGAAGTCTTTGAAGAGACCGGCTTTGATATTCCGCTTGAAGACTTTGCCTACAGAGCTGTGATCACCTTTGTTTCAGATAAGGGTGACTATGAACTGATGAGTCTCTTTACAGCAAAATGGCCCGGTGGTGAGCCCAAGGAGTGCAACGAAGGAAAGCTTGAATGGGTCAGCAAAAAGGATGTTTATGATCTTAATCTCTGGGAAGGAGATAAGATATTCTTTAAACAGCTTGAAGAGAGCCGTGATTTCTTTTCCCTGAAAATGGCTTACGACAAAGAGGACAACTTAAGGCTGGCAATCCTTAACGGAAAGGAGCTTACACTTGGAAGAAAAGAGTTATGAGTTCCTGGCCGGAAGGATCAGGGATCTGGCCCAAAGAGCCTATCAGAACGGCTTTGTGACTCACACTGATTTCCTGTCACTCTCTGAGATGTCTCACTTTTATAAGATACTTTCCTCTGAGAAGGTTCCCTCTAATGTTCATCAGTACTGCGGAGCTGCTTTTTGTGTCTACGGAGGATTTGATGATGCCGAAAGGGCAATGGTCTGCTTTCTCCCGGATTATATGGATGAGGAGACTTTTCTTTTGTCTGAAAAAGAAAACCCTACGGTCCTGACCTGTGTTCACATCACACCTCTAAACAATAAGTTCTCAGATGATCTAAACCACAGGGACTACCTTGGCAGCCTGATGAATCTCGGGATAGAACGGGATCAGATCGGTGATATCCTTACCGGGGACAAGGAAGCCTATATTTTTGCAACTACGGAAATCGCGGAGATGATCTGCAAAGAACTGGTAAGGATCAGGCACACCTCGGTAAAATGCGAAAAGGTAAGCGCCTCAAGCTGTGACATAAGACCTTCCTATGAAGAAATAAGCGGAAGTGTTGCCTCCGAGAGAACAGATGCCATCATTGCCTTTGTCTATCACCTCTCAAGAAGTGAAGCTCAAAAGCTCATCGAAAGCGAGATGGTATTCATTGACGGAAGAACTGCCTACAGCGGCGGATACGACTTAAAGGCCGGGAGCCGGGTATCTGTCAGAGGACACGGCAAATTCATCTATGACGGGACCTCCGGAACCACAAGAAAAGGGCGGCTCTTTGTATCTGCCAGAAAATTTGTATAACCTTTATGACATGAAAAAGCCACCACTTCAAATCCTGAAGTGATGGCTTTTATTATGCTTAAAGTATTAGTATGCTATAGCGTCTGTCCAATAGTCCTGTCCGTAAATATCAGTAAATCTGTAGGTTACCAGAGCCTCTCCGTCGCCCACATAAGTGTTACTGATCTTCATGTCAGACATGCTGCCTTTAACTGTCATAGGCTCGCCGAGATAGTAGCTGTCCTGATAGCTCTTGTCATAACCGTAGAAATCACATACAAAGTCGATGACATCGCCTTCTGCCAGCTCTGCCAAATTCTTGGCAATCGTTTCTGTCTCGCCCTCAACGTAATCGTAGCAAGCTCCTGCCACATATCCGTCCTCATTATCAGAATCAAATACGAGAATGAGGTTGCTCCTTACGCCATTGATATAGCATGGAACTCTTCCTGTGATGGCATAGCTGTCTGATGTTCCCTGAACATCGATGACATAATAGGCAACAACCTGTCCGTCAATGGACATCCAGGTCTTATCTGTCTGAGACTTAAGATTTCCCTCATCGTCAAAATCAAAAACATTATCAAGTCCCAGGTCCACATAGCCTTCACCGTCGTCGTAGAACATGCCCAGCGCAAGATCCTGGACCATGCCCCACTGATCAGCGGAAAGCTTTATTACATCTTCTCCGTCTGCATTCTGTGACCAGAAAAGCGCTGACTGATCGAAGCTATGGTCAGCAATATACTCTGCCGCCCTCTCCACATCAAGACTCTTTCCGATGAACCCTGAATTGGATGCTGTAAGTCCTGAAATAGAACTAAAGTCGCTTGATAAAAAGCTTGTAAGGAGCTGCGAAATAAGCTCTGCAGAATCTGCTCCGCCACTTCCTGTACTTCCTGAGAAATCTCCGAATATGGAACCGACAGGAGAAGCTGTCGCACTTCCGCCTGCTGCCACCTGACCTGCAGTACCCATTGATGCAAAGCTTGCAATGCACTTTGCATATTCCTCATCCATACCGATGTCGTCATAGGTATTTATCATACTCTGGACACTCTGCGACTTCTTGTATGGGAAGTAGATCGAAAGTCCGTATGCATTGGTCATATTGGAGCTTGTCTTGTTGTACTTGATCGCCTCTTTAAGGGCTGTAGCAAGCTCTTTTGACTCAGCAGTGCCCATGCGGGTCGCAAAGTCAACAAGGTCGACCTGATCTATCCTTGCCTGGGCAAACTCTCTCGTGCTGCTTCTTGCGCTTGATACTGTCTGGAAGTTATCTCCGTTTATCATATCGGAGGTATCTTTTGAGAAATCTGCAAGTTCTGCAGGAACTGTCTGAGAAAGCTCTGCAAGATCTATGAGAGAAAGGGTTGTCTTTTGTCCGGGGCAGTTTCTTGCGCAGGCATCGGTGAAGTCATCGATGATATTCTTACCGATCTGCACTGTCTCCATGGATGGATTCTTGCCAAGGGCGTTAAGCCAGTTTGTGTAATACCAGCCAATACCGGGCTCTGTCTCTTCAGAAGCCACAAGGTAATCTGAATAGTTGGAAACAACAAGGGCGTTCTCCACAGTAGCCATAAGGCAGGTGTCAAAGCCTACCATGTCGAAGGTC
Source organism: Butyrivibrio sp. (assembly GCA_024697425.1). Taxonomy (GTDB): domain Bacteria; phylum Bacillota; class Clostridia; order Lachnospirales; family Lachnospiraceae; genus Butyrivibrio. The sequence goes on from JAILFT010000080.1 coordinate 4,166, forward strand.
ACGCCTCCGTCCTTGAGCGCTTTGTTGATTCCTGCAAGTGACATGGCTCCCGACTGCGGGAACTTCTCGTCATATCCGTAACCTCCTGTAGATCCTCCGCCGTGATCCCAGAAGATAAGAATATTTCTGTTTGCCGGAAAGTTATTTGCTGCCCAGCTGATGTAGCCTGAAAGAGTTTCGGGCTTTGTCATGGCGACATTTCCAAGGTTGTCCTTAAGAAGCGCCATTTTGCCGTTCTTGATCTGATAGATCTGATTGGTGGAGCTTGAGATAACATTGTTCTGCCACTGCTTTGCTCCGCCTGTATAAACAATAAGATTAACGTTCTCACCAAGGTTTGCACCCAGCATTTCCTGAATATCCCTGCTGGCCATTCCGCTTCTGGATTCAAGATCTGCTCCGCACATGTATACCATTATGGTGACAACATCATCTCCGTTGCCCTTTATTACGGTTCTCTTGGCACGGGCACTCGGGGAAACCGATGTGTTGAGTCTGCCTGTATTAGGATCTGCACTCCAGGCTGCTGATGCACCTGAGCTTGCACCTGAATATGAACCGTATCCTCCTCCGAGGAGCGATCCCAGTATGGACATTCCCGATGACCCTGACGTGCTGAGTCCTGTTCCTGTGGATGTCGAAGTAGATGTAGTCTGGGATGTCTGCGTCTGCTGAGTGGTACTTGTGTACTGCTCAGTGTCACCTACACTGCTGCCGCCTCCACCAAGGAAAGATGAGAGTCCCCCACCTCCTCCGAGAATAAGGAATAAAACAATGATGATCATAAAGAGCGGACTTCTGCCACCTGATCTCTGCGGACCTGAGCCACTGCCTGAGCCTGATGATCCGGATGAATAACCGGAACTGTTACCAACCGGGCCGGTCCCGAGGCCTTCACCACGTCTGTGAACTCCACTGCCGCCTTCGGTGACGTTTTTCTTTCTGCCTACCGGTCTGTTTTCCATTTTATGCCTCCCTTACGCAATCTAATATGCGAATAAATCACGTTTGCCCCTTTATTTTACCATAAAATCGGCCATCCGCATGACAAAATCACGCGAATGGCCGATAACTCAAGATTCTTATAATGTAGAGGAGGATTTGATCAAAGCTCGATTCTGCCTGAGCAGATGAGCTTTCCTGATCTTCTGTCAAAAAGGAGGATGTTCTCTCCGTTAATGTTTATCTTCTCTTCCTGTCCGATCTGATAGATCACACCACCGAAGATAACGCTGGTAAGAAGGAATTCGCCAACCTTAAGCTTAAGTGTTGACTCCATTCCGGTAGGCATCGCACCATAGATGGTTGTGTCAATCTTACCGTTTGGATCAATGTCTATTGCTTCAGGACGGATACCTATAACAAAATCTTCATCGGTGATAACAGGCTCATCAACAATTGAATCGTCCTGTTCTTCCACCTTCTGAACATGGTACTTGAATACCTCGTCTTTGTTGCTCTTTTCAACAGCGCCCTTTTGAAGAAGTCTCTGCCTCTCGAACTCTGCCTTATCTGCAGCTTCCTTGTCGCGCTCTGCTCTCCACTGTGAAAGCTCCATCTTCTCTGAGGGAACAAATCTGGCCTTTACGCCACCGAGAATATCAAGAGAAAGACTTCCGTCACTTCCCTGTGTTCCCTTGGCATCAACAAAGTTCATTGAAGGATTACCAACGAAGTCGGCAACAAAGAGGTTTGATGGTCTGTTGTAAACTTCAAGAGGAGCTGCGTACTGCTGAAGCACACCATTGCTTACAAGGCAGATCCTTGTTGCCAGTGTCATAGCTTCCATCTGATCATGTGTTACATAAACGAAGGTTGATCCTGTCTCAACATGGAGTCTCTGGAGCTCATATCTCATCTCAAGGCGCAGCTTTGCATCAAGGTTTGATAAAGGCTCATCCATGAAAAGAACCTGTGGCTCCGGAGCCAGCGTACGGGCAATAGCAACTCTCTGCTGCTGTCCGCCTGATAATTCTGCAGGGTATCTGTCCATGAACATACCGATCTTAACGATCCTTGAACAAGCTCTTACCCTTGAATCTATCTCCTCCTTGGAGAGCTTTCTGTTCTCCATGACAGGTGTGCCGTTTTTGGTTACCTCGTACTTATCATTGAGACCCTTGCCCTCTTTTTCGTATCTGCTCTTTATTCCGGAGAGTTTGCTCTCATATTCGGAAAGCTTGGTCTTAGCAAGAACTGCTGCATCGGAAGCAGTACGTATGCCCATAGCATAAAGCTCTTTTGCTGTATAGATTGAAAGATTGTAGTTATCGATGAGCTTGACATAAGCCTTGTTCTCATCGAGCTTGCCGTTCTTATCACGGCATTCCTCAATGATCTCTTTTACCTTATTACCATTCTGAAGTGCTCTTACAAGATCCCCTGCCTGCTTGGCTTCAACATCTACAACAGGCATCTCCTCGTGGATGTTCTTAAGACCAAAAGAGATGTTCTCATAAACTGTCATGTTTGGCCAAAGCGCGTAGTTCTGGAACAGGAATCCAACCTTACGCTTGTTGGCAGGAACGTTGATACCTGCGTTTGAATCAAATACTACCTTATCCCCAATGGTGATCCTGCCCTCAGTCGGTGTCTCAAGACCTGCGATCATACGAAGGATTGTAGTCTTACCACAGCCTGAAGGTCCGAGAAGTGTAATAAAGGAATTATCCGGGATATTGAGGCTTACATTATCTACGCCGAAGAACTTTCCCCAACGTTTTGTTATATTTTCTAAAATGATTTCCGGCATGATTACTTTCCTCCTATGCCGCTGTCTAGGCTGGCGCCTGTCAGCTTGTTTACTAATGTGTTAAATACAAGAATTGTCACGATGAGGATCAGGTTGATGGCACTTGAGAATGCGTAAAGCCCCATCTCATCGAAGTAGTCAAGTGTAGTTGAAAGGATAAAGCCCTGTGTGCAGAGAAGAAGGAACAGGGACAACTCACGAAGACATGTCATGAAGGGAAGAAGATATCCGCTTATGATAGAGGACTTCTGGATCGGGATGATGATCCTGGTCATTCTCTTTATCCATGAGGTGTTCATGATTATCGCTGCTTCCTCGAGCTCGTTGGAGATCTGGAGCATTGAGTTCAGTGAGCTTCTCGAAGCAAATGGTATGTATTTTACAACACCTGCGATGATCAGAAGTGTGTATGTGTTAAACAGATTGATGTGCTCGTTGGAGAAGAGGATAAAGAACGCTGCTCCAACTGCGATCGAAGGCATAAGGTAGGGCAGGAATGCTACGTTGTTTACATAGTTGGCCCACTTATTTCTTCTCTTCTTTGCTACGGCGTATCCAATCAGAGTTCCGATGGTTCCTGCGATAAGTGCACAGACAACTGCCAGGAATAATGTTCCGAAGAACGCATGCCAGATGGTTTTGTTATAGAGGATACCGGGCTGACCGTACATACCGTTCTCTGTAATGTTCTCGTTTGTTACCCACCACTTGTTTGTCAGGTGTGCAAGGTTTCCTGTGTAGAGGAAGCTGTAGTCTCCCGGGTTCGGAAGGAAGGTCTCAAGGGCGAACAGAACGATTGGCCAGATACTTGTGAAGAATGTGATGATGATGAAGATGATTCCCACAAGGTACTTTCCTACCTTGCCAATCGTAAGCTTTGTGAGCTGACCTGACTTACCGGTTACAGTGGTGTAGTTTTTGCGGCTCTTTAGTGAGAGCTGGTTCATTCCAAGGATAAGTACGCCGAAGATCATCATGATGATCGCCAGGATTGAAGCTTCTCCGGTGTATTTACTGTTCATGGAGATATACTTGGTTGAAAGTGTTGTAAGGTTCAAATAGTGTGGTACCGGGTAACTTCCCATCGCACTTCCGAATACCAGAAGGATTGTCGAGAGAATTGCCGGCTTGATCATTGGAAGCGTAACCTTGAACATGATCTTCCACTTCGGTGTATCAAGGATGGTCGCTGCCTCCTCGAGGTTAGCATCCATATTCTTGAAGATACCGCCTATAAGGATATAGGCAAAGGGTGCGTAGTGAAGTCCTAAGACCATGGCACTTGGAAATACTCCCTGGCACCACCAGTGTGGGAAGTACACATTAAAGATTGCTGCCAAAAGTCCATCAGATGTTCCCGTAACCTTGTTTGAGTAGAACATGTGCTGCCATACAACAGCCAGTGTCCACTGGGGCATGATGTAGGGGAAGATGAAGATGGAGCTTAAGTACTTTTTGAACTTCATATCTGTTCTTGTTACAAGGAAGGCGAACAGTCCGCCAAAGAGTATTGATATGAAGCAGGTAAGTACTGAAAGGATTACCGTGTTAAGAAGCGGCATCCAGAGATTTGTCTTTGCAAGTCTGCTGGTGAAAAGATCTGTATAGTTTACTATGGTGTATCCGGTTGTGCGACCTGTGAGATGCTGGTCAATGGTTCCCGGATGGATCGCAAAGGTGTCTTTTACGATTGCTACGATCGGTGCGACAGTACTGAAGGTCAGAACAATCGCAAAACCAGACAAAAGTGCGATTTTCAAGAATAAGGTAAAGACATGGTTTTCCCAACCTCAGAATATAATACTTTTGCTGTTTGGGATTGTTCTGACCTTCAGTACTGTCGCACCGATCGTAGCAATCGTAAAA
>JAILFT010000103.1 GCA_024697425.1 Butyrivibrio sp.
CAGGTTGTTCTTCACAAGTTCATCACTGTAAACGGCAAGGTTATCAACATTCCTTCATACCTTGTAAAGGCTGGGGATGTAATCGAAGTAAAAGAATCTGCTAAGAATATCCAGAGATTCAAGGATATCTCAGAGATCACAGCAGGCAGACTCGTTCCTGAGTGGCTTGATGTTAACAAGGAGAATCTCCAGGGTACAATCAAGGAGCTTCCTTCAAGAGAGGCAATTGACGTTCCGGTTGACGAGATGCTTATCGTCGAGTTGTATTCTAAATAATTAAATTGAACTTGTTGACAAAAAACACAAGGAGGGTATATCAGTGTTTGATTTTGAAAGACCAAATATTGAAGTTGCTGAGATTTCAGATGATAAGAAGTATGGTAAATTCGTAGTTGAGCCTCTTGAGAGAGGTTACGGTATTACACTGGGCAATTCCCTTCGTAGGATCATGCTCTCTTCTTTACCCGGAGCCGCAGTAAGCCAGGTTAAAATTGAAGGCGTTCTGCATGAGTTCAGCTCAATCCCCGGAGTTAAAGAGGATGTTACTGAGATCATCATGAACATCAAGAACCTTTCCATCAAGAATTCTTCTGACACCAATGAGCCCAAGACTGCTTACATCGAGTTCAACGGCGAGGGTGTTGTAAAGGCTTCTGATATTCAGGTAGACCAGGACATCGAGATCATGAATCCCGATCAGGTTATCGCTACACTTTCCGGTAAGGATGCTAAGCTCTACATGGAGCTCACCATCACAAAGGGAAGAGGATATGTAAGCTCTGACAAGAACAAGTCAGGGGATCTTCCTATCGGTGTTATCGCTATTGATTCCATCTACACACCTGTAGAGAGAGTTAATATCACTGTTGAGAACACCCGTGTAGGTCAGGTAACTGATTTTGATAAGCTTACACTTGATGTTCACACAGACGGAACACTTGGTCCCGACGAGGCAGTCAGCCTTGCAGCTAAGGTTCTCAGTGAGCACTTAAGCCTCTTCATCGATCTTTCCGAGAATGCCAAGACCGCAGAGGTTATGGTTGAGAAGGAAGATGATGAGAAGGGCAAGGTTCTTGAAATGTCAATTGATGAACTTGAGCTTTCAGTTCGTTCATTCAACTGCCTGAAGAGAGCCGGCATCAATACCGTTCAGGAGCTTGCTAACAAGACTCCCGACGACATGATGAAAGTCCGCAACCTTGGACGTAAGTCCCTTGAGGAAGTTCTTGCAAAGCTTGACGAGCTTGGACTTTCCCTTAGACAGGATGCAGAATAAGACCAGAAACAGCCCGAATCACCTGCTGATGAGGGCGTGAGAAAATGATGCGAGAGTGAGCATGCCTTTTGTCGAAGACAATTAGGATAGGCGTGCGAATATCACTGGCGCAGTGAGTGAAATGTCCGCTGAAGGTAAATCCGATGTGTACTGAGGCGGATTCTCATAGTAACTATTAAGAGCATTTGAAGAGTAAGACCGATGCGCATCTTTGGATGTGATATTGCAGGGGAAACCTGCAAATGAGAAAGGAAGTAATTTAAAATGGCAATGTACAGAAAGCTTGGAAAAGCAACAAAACCCAGGAGAGCACTTCTTCGTAACCAGGTTACAGCACTCCTTTTCAACGGTAAGATTGTTACCACAGAGGCAAGAGCTAAGGAAATCAAGAAGATCGTAGAGCCTATGATCACTCTTGCAGCTAAGGAGAAGGACAACTTCGAGACAGTTACTGTTGAAGCTAAGGTTCCTGAGAAGGACAAAGATGGCAAGAGAGTAAAGGAAGTTGTTGACGGCAAGAAGGTTACAAAGTACACAACCGTTAAGAAGGATATCAAGAAGGATCTTCCTTCACGTATGCACGCAAGAAGACAGCTCCTTAAGACTCTTTATCCTGTAACCGAGGTTCCCAAGGAGAAGGCAGGAAGAAAGAAGAACACTAAGGAAGTTGACCTTGTAGCAAAGCTTTTCGATGAGTACGGCCCTAAGTACGCTGGACGTAAGGGTGGTTATACCAGAATCGTTAAGATTGGTCAGAGAAAAGGCGATGCAGCTATGATGGTTATCCTCGAGCTGGTTTAATAGCTTAAAAGCCAAATGTAAATAAGAAAGAGATGTAATCGGTATATTCACCGTATTACATCTCTTTTTTTCGTGCACAAATAAATGGTATAATAAATAATAGGATACTTTAATCACATTTGGAATGAAAGTCTTTTGGGGAGGCAATAAGAGTGGATTATCGCGATTTTTTCGATACAGCGGAAGAGAACGAGGTATTTTTGTCAGGGCTTGACTCAACCTATGCTTATCTTCGATGGTATGACATGTTTCTTGAAGCAGCCATGGAAAGACAGGAAGGCGAAAACGAGGACGAGCTTAAGGATGAGATAAGGGCAGCTGCCCGGATACTTGGAAACAGAATAGCTCTTTCTCAGGGAGAAGAAGTGTCGGCAGCCTACGGTCTTAGCATAGTGAATGTTGCTGCAGAGTACGGACTTTATGATTTCAGCTTCTTTTGCCTTCTAATGGCCCTTTCCCAGGAAATGGACGGGAACTATAAAAAAGGCCACGCAGTGATAAGTGTGGCTGACGGACAGGGCATTCCCACTTTCGCTCTTGCAAAAGAAATATATTCTGCCACCTGCAGAGATGAGCAGCTCATTGACGCTCTTCAGGTTAGAAATGCAATTGAGGCCTGCCCTCTGTTCAGGATAACAAGATCTTCAAAGAGCGAGGGAAGTCTTTTCGACAGCTTTGAACTGAACAGGCAGCTGGTAAGCCTTTTGATGGGAGATTATGAGCTTCCTTTGGGGCTTAGACAAATATGCCTGGAGGAAGCTGAACTTGGCGATGAGAAGCTGGTCCATCATAAAAAAGATGTTGCCTTTTTGAAGGCCTACCTTAATAACCTTGATGATGATCAAAAGGAGCAGGATTCCGGCACCGTGATACAGATATCCGGTAAAAGCGGCAGCGGCAGGAAAGAGTTTGCTCTTGCAGCTCTTGGAAGCGACAGGTCGTGCCTTCTGCTTGACTTTCCTTTACTTGGACAGCTTGAAACAGACAATATAAACGAAACTGTAAATGAAGCTCTTGTAAGGGCCAGGCTCCTTGCTGAGGATATGATAATTACAGCATACGGGGATTATAACGCAGCGTCTTTAAAGATTATCATACAAAGAAGCCTTGAGCAGCTGAAAAGAGTCTTCATTCTTACTGATGAAAAGGCAGAACTTCAGGATCTTATAGGCGAAGCAGCATTATACAAGGTTTCTCTTAAACTTCCCTCAGCCTCCGAGCAGGAGGATATCTGGCAGAAGTGCCTTGATCTTCACAGTGTGTCTAAGGAGGTCAGTGCAGGAGAGCTTGCGGCCAAGTACAGGCTGATGCCCGGTGCTATTAAAGAGTGTGTGGAACTTGCAGCGGCGAAAGCTCTTTCCCTGGGGAAAAGAGCTATGGACAGCGCAGATATTACTACAGCCGTCCTTGAAAAGACAACCTCGGCTCTTGATGAACTCAGTGACAGGATTCCGCTTAAGTTTGGTTGGGACGACCTTATTGTTGAACAGTCTCAGAAAGAGGTAATGGAACTGCTTGTCAGCAGAGTCAAGAACCGCAATAAGGTTGATGAGGAGTGGGGCTTTGAGGAGAAGATACCCTACGGAAAAGGCGTAAGTCTCATCCTCTACGGACCGCCCGGAACAGGAAAGACCATGGCGGCTCAGGTTATGGCAAAAGAGATCGGAATGGCCCTCTACAGGGTGGATTTATCCCAGATGGTTGATAAATACGTTGGAGAGACCGAAAAAAATATTGGGAAGATATTTGATGCGGCTTCCGATGGAAATGTGATCCTGTTCTTTGACGAGGCAGACGCACTTTTTTCCAGAAGAACAGAGGTTACATCTTCAAATGACAAGCATGCCAACACTGAAGTTGCATATCTTCTGCAGAAGATAGAGCAGCATGACGGAATCACATTCCTGGCAACCAACAGATTCAAGGACTTTGACCAGGCTTTTGTAAGAAGGATAACCTATGCGGTTAAGATGGATAAGCCTGATGCAGATAGAAGACTTCAACTCTTTAGCAAGATCCTTCCTGACAAAACTCCAAGGGATAAAGACCTGGATCTTAAATATTTTGCGGATTCCTTTGAACTGTCGGGAAGTGAGATCAAAGAGGTTATTTACAGTGCAGCCTTCATAGCCGCAGATGAAGGGAAAAACCTTGGAAATAAACACCTTTCAAGGGCAATCAAGTATCAGCAGGAGAAGAGCGGAAAAATGCTTCAGGGAACGGAGTTTACCCGTTATCTGACTTGAAACTCAAATCTTACGGAGGAATTTTATGCCTACATTCCAAAGCCAGAAAATGAAACAAACAGCCGTAGATAACGAAAAATATCTTAAAGACACAAGGCAGCTGCTTAAGCAAAGACGTGAAAGCGGCGATATGCAGCACTATGGCAAAAAAAATAAGGAAGAGGCAAAGAAATTCAGCCTTTTCAGGTTTCTGACCAGGAAAAATGACAGAATAGGAAGGTTTGGAGCCGTAAGAGCTGCCGAGAATGATGATGTCATAAAGCAAATGGACGGACGGGACGATCTTTCCGGAAAAAGTGCTTACTTTGACCCGTTTTCTCTTATGGTTATTGAACCTGCTTCAATAAAGTATTTCGGAACAGAGGATGCGGATAAGCTGGAAGAGGACAGGCTTCAGGCAGAAGGCATCGGAATGGCATTCGCCGAGAGGGTAGAAAAAGAAATTGACAATGTCAGGAGCAATGATTTTGAAGCTTCGCGAAATACCCTGGATGCAAGGCTTGCTTTTGCTCAGAATGAAGAAAAAGACGAAGATGGTGTGGCACATTCTCCAATAGACACTTATGCAGTCAAATACGATCCCGGAAGAAGGTTTGTACCGGACGATGAAGTGATGGAGGAAATACCCGATGAGTTTCAGGTGGAGATAGGAGTAGATGATCCGCCGGAAGATCATGCTCTTGAATGGGAGATGTATAAAGCCGATCAGACCAAGAGCATTGGGGCAAGATTCAAAGGCTTCTTCAGATCGATACTCAGAATTAAAGCTCCTGAGGAAACTACAATGTTCAGGACCTTTGCCAAAACTCTTCCCGAGTATAAGAGGCTTGAAAATGAGGGAAGGGAATATGCGAGGCAAGCCGGAATGAATTATAAACCCGACCTTGATAACGAACTCAATGCTTATGTAAGCAGTCTCTATTCAAAACTCAGGAATCTTCAAAACGGACACTCTTATGTGAAGCTGATAGCAAATAAGTCAGGAAAAGAGATATCGGCTTACAGCTTTAGATTTGCTACCCTCCAAGGAGTCATCACCGGAATGGATGGGGTTGTAACCGGAATGGTAGATAATCCTATTCGCAGGAAAACGGAGAGAGTAGCCACCAAAGAAAAGATTACATATCCCAATTACTTAAGGGCAGCTGCCAGGATCAGAGGAATTGCAGGTTCAATGAGAACCTATTCCTATCTTGGGTACAACTGCACCAGCTTTGCGGCGGAAATTGCGGAAACCGCGGGAGTCAAGTTTAAAAAAGAGGATACTTCGGCTATTCTTATGTCACACAGGCACAGGCAGCAACGAGTTGATAATCCCTTCAGGATGGCTGCTTACGTAAAAGAAAGAGAGCGGATAGCCAGTGAAGAGGCTGAGAAAAATGAGAGCTACGCAGAAAGTCAGATGTCCGATGAAAAACACATACAAAATCTGATCGTAGTGAAGCGGGGCACCTATAAGAACCAGTATAGAAAGAACTTCATGGACCTGGAGATTGTAAAGCTTATCAAGAAATATCGCCTGGTCAGATATGAGGTGATCAACGACAGGCTGAATAGTTTTATTGACTCTTTAGTTGCACAGAGTATTATGATCGATGAAAGGATTCCACTGAACGGGCGCACCGATGCTGAAGTTCAAAATGCACTGGAAAAGAGGGAGAACGCAAAAATCAGGGCATTCGGTAAAAAGTCAATTGAGGAAGTTCTTGATAATCTCGTGGATCCCACAAATGAGGACAGAATTGCCAGATTTGTTCTCGGAGATAATTACCGTATTGCGGCATTCCTGAACGGTATCCTTAACAAGCTTCCGTCTATGGAAAAATACGATGACGTTAGATTGGTTCGTGCCCTTGCAAATTCCGAGTACGTTATTAAAAACTATCCGGATCGCACATCGTTCCAGAGGTCTGATATAGCCCGGGATATTGTGTGGTCAGTAGTAAAACGACAAAGGGAAGATCTGTTAAGAATCTGGAATCAGGTAAAGGATCTTTCGGGAAGAGCCCTTGTAAGGGGAATCGAAACAGGTCTTAACGGAGTGGATCTTTTGTATTACAGACCAGGTGTGTTTGAATCTGCCGGCACGATTCAGGATGCAATGGAAAAAATGAATATACCGCTGCCTTTGGATGCAGTTGAATTGAAGCGTAGGGCACAGAAAAGTGATGAGCAGCTGGAAGAAGAAAGAGCTAAGGAAAAAGAGAAAGAAGAACAAAGGCAAATTGAAATAGCGAAGAAGCGGCAGGAAATGGCAAAGATCAAGGATACCATAGATGTCTCGGAAGTGCCGGATAAAGTCCCGAACAGTAATATTCGTAAGTGGTTTAAGACTAATATGGCTGATGCGTTTAATGGGATCTTTCAAGCATTTCTTGATACCTACGCGGGGCCTGTTGGCATAGAGGGATATTCAGGAAGATTCCGAAAGCGCATTGATACGTTGTACGATATCGCTGAATTTGTGGTGGAGTGCAACAGGAAACCGGTTGTGCAGAATGATATCAGAGAGTGCTATATAAAAGCTGCAAAGACCAATGACTATGCAGAAGCAGTAGGATTGATCAAGGAAATGTTTGAGAAAATCCTCAAAAAGCTCAGTAAAGACGAGCTTAAGGTAGTATTCGCCAATTCATATATATCGTGACACTGCGGTGATAAGCGTCATTTCTTTTCAAAGTGCTGGTAATCCTTACTGTAGTTCCAATCTCCGCCCCATTTAAAGCCATGCTCTTTAAATAGCTTATAGGCAAGATCGTTTTCATCTATTTTGTAGGGAAAATCAGCATCCCTGTCGGCGTAGGCTTCGCTGCCCTTTGGCGATACGTTGACGGTCATATCTTTGTTGTAGGTAATGTATGGGTTGTAGAAGGGGTTTAAATCTATCGCCAGGCCGTAGGCATGATTCGAAAGCCTGGTGGTGCCCTCTACGACCCTGTAATTAAAGCAGGAGGTGTTATTGGCCAGCATTGAGGCCGTATCGTCCCCTCCGAATTCATCCACGAGCTTTATGCTCTCAATCTGATAATCGCTTTGATAAAGACCATAGAATATCTCAAGAAGGTCCTGAGCAATCTTCTCGTTGCAGATAAGCTCGCCTTCCCTGGTCTGTCCATTAAAGTCAACATACAAAACCCCAAGATAACGAAGCTCATCAAGAGATACACTGCAGCTTGCAGGATAGGAAATGCCTGATATCCGGTGGAAAACTTCATCGGAGATGGGCTCATAGTAAAAGCCCTCTTCATAGGTGACTCTGTCGGGGGAAACGGTAACGGATGTCTCGGTAGTACTTTCGCCAGCAGCAAGGTCTTTTTCCGGATCTTCGGATGAAGCGCCGGAAGATGCCTCGGCAGCAGCGGTGACAGTTTCGGCTTCAAATTCTTTTTCCGATTCCGGGGATACCGGGGGTGCAGCAGTCTCCTTTGCCGTATCATCTTGTGAACCATCTGCGACGGCAGCAGTTTCTTTTCCGGAATCTGACGAAGAACTTATCTCGCGCCCGGTCTTTATGGCGTAGTCGGTAAGGGTCTCGCCCTTTGCCAGGAACCTTGCTCCTATGGCTGCCAGTATTATAACTGCAGCAAGAATTATGAAATCTTTTATATTCTTTTTATTCATTCGAAAGAACTCCCGAAAACTTAGTATTTATGCGAAAAACAAGCATCTTTTACCATTCTATCACAAATATGGCAGGTTTGATAAATGTGCGTTTTAACGTTAAAATATTACTGTCTATAATTATGTTTACTTTAAAATAAAGTTACTATGCATTTTTCATGATGTTCAGGGAGTGCAAATGGAGAGATTTAAATACAGCGAAGAAGAGCAGAAGCTTATAGAGAACAGCTTTATACCCTTTGTTATCTATCAGTTCATTGATGAGAGAATCATAGCCATCGCTATTACTCAGGGATTCATGGACCTTTTTAAGATCCGGGACAGGCAGATGGCCTATGATGTGCTTAATAATGACATGTACAGGACGGCTCATCCGGATGATATAGCCAGGATCGCTGATGCAGCTTATCGCTTTGGGAGCTGGAAGACGGATAAGTTCAAGGTCATTTACAGGTCCAGGATAAATGGTGAGTACAGGGTAATAAGATCCTGGGGAGAGCATCTGAAAAAAGATACCGGGGAGATGCTTACTGCTTGCTGGTATGTGGATGAAGGACCCTATATGGGAGATGATTCTCTGGATGCACTGGACAGTATCGATCGCTCTTTGAGCCTTGCAATTATGGAGAGCACCAGGTCCTACAGTGCAAGCTTTGACTATCTTACAGGTCTTCCCAATATGTCACACTTCTTTGAACTGGCCTATGCCTGGAAGGCCAGGATTGATAAGGAAGGCAAGAAGGCTGTCATGCTGTACTTTGACCTAAGCGGCATGAAGATGTACAACGAGAAGTACGGCTTTTCTGCCGGAGATGAGCTTTTGCGCAGTATTGCCGATATTCTGAGAAAGCATTTTTCTTCTGATAACTGCGGCAGGATGAGCGGTGATCATTTTGCTGCCTTCACGTTGGATGAAGATGTTGAAAACAGGCTTAATGCGCTCCTTAGTGATGTTGCGGAAATAAATGACGGGAGTGGTCTGCCCATAAGGATTGGCGTTTACGGGTCGAATAATCAGACAGTAGATGCAAGCCAGGCCTGCGACAGGGCAAAGATGGCCTGTGACACCACCAAGAATACCTTCGTTTCCAGCATCAATTATTTTGACAAAAAAATGCTGGAGATGGTGGAACTTAAGCAGTACATACTAAGTAACTTTGACAGAGCTCTTTCCGAGGGATGGATCAAGGTATATCATCAGCCAATAGTAAGGGCATCCAACGGCAAGGTCAGTGATGAAGAGGCTCTTGCCAGATGGGAGGACCCTGAGAGAGGCATGATCATGCCCGAGATTTTTATTCCCATTCTTGAGGACTCAAGGCTTATATTCAGACTGGACCTGTATGTGGCACAGCAGGTCGTTGAAAAAATGAAGAAAATTGCCGACGAGGGGCTTTATATAGTTCCTGAGTCCATCAATCTGTCAAAAACGGATTTCTATTCCTGCGACGTTGTGGAAGAGATAAGGAAAATTGTTGACAATGCGGGTGTAGATCACTCCAGGATCACCATCGAGATCACCGAGAGTGTGGTCAGCAGCGACGTGGAATTTATGAGGCAGCAGATTGAGAGGCTCCGGGAGCTGGGATTTAAGGTATGGATGGATGACTATGGAAGCGGCTATTCATCCCCCGAAGTACTTCAGCATATACATTTTGATACCCTCAAGTTTGACATGCAGTTTATGAGGGAATTTGATCATAATCCTGCCAACAGGATCATTCTAACCGAGCTGGTGAAAATGGCCATAGCACTGGGAATAGAGACAGTGGTTGAAGGCGTTGAGACCGCGCAGCAGGTGGAATTTCTAAAGGAGATAGGAGCTAACAAGCTGCAGGGATATTATTACCTTAAGCCTGTTCCTTTTGAGACCATCATTGATAGAAACAGAGTAGGCATTGCAATTGGCTTTGAGGACCCGGAAGAGTCTGAATACTATAGAGCTATCGGAAACGTGAGCCTCTATGACATGTCTGTAGCGGCGGAAGATGATGAAGAGTATATGAAGGACTACTTCAACACCATGCCGATGGCAATCATGGAACTTGATGGAAAAGACATGTGGATAGCCAGGGCAAATAAGCCCTACAAAGACTTTTTTGACAGGAATTTCCATGCTGATGCCAGCGTTCCCGTACATAAAAACATGGAGGAACTGAATAACGGCAGGGGCAGTGTTTTCCAGAAATGCATGAGACAGTGTGCTGCTGACGGAAAACGTGTGCTGTTGGATGAAAGGATTCCTGACGGAAGTATGATGCATGTTTTCATCAGGCGAGTTGCTGTTAATCCGGTTACGAAGGTTACAGCTTTGGCCGTTATCATTCTCGGTATTACAAGACAGGACAAGAATGCACTTACTTACACATATGTTGCTCAGGCTCTTTCTTCGGACTACATAAATCTCTTCTATGTAAATCTTGATACGGAGGAATTTATTGAATATGGCGCCGGTAATTTCAATGACGAACTGGCCATTGAGAGACATGGGAAAGATTTCTTTAAGCGATGCAGAAGAGACGCTGAGGGGCGTATATTCGAGGATGACTTTGAAACCTTTATAGCTGGCTTCTCTAAAGAGAGAATTGTCGAGGCAATCAGGAATAATAATGCCTATACCCTTACATATCGCATTATTAGCAGCTCAGGACCGGTATATGTACATCTTAAAGCTGTTCCCATCAAGGACATGGGGAACAAGATCATCATAGGAATCAGTAATATTGACGCTCAGAAGAAACAGCAGGAGATCTTTGACAGGATTAAAGAGGAGAGGCTTGCCTTCTCCAGGATTGCTGCTCTTTCCGGTGACTTCCTGTTCATTTTTTCCGTGAATCCGGAAACGGGACAGTACACCAATTATATGGCAAAGGGTAACGTTGAGGAATACGGTATGCATGCATCCGGTGATGACTTTTTTACCGATTTTACAAAAGCCCTCTCCGGTGTGGTATACATTGAGGATATGGAGCTGGTATTAAACTCCATCACCAGAGAAAAGGTTCTTGAGCAGGTAAGGGTTGCGGGGAGCTTCGCTATTAATTTCCGGGTGGTTTTCCAGCTGGGCCCTGTTTATGTGCTCTTCAAGGCTGTAATGGTTGAAGAGAAGGATGGCAAGCATCTTATTGTCGGTGTCAATAACATCAATGATCGTATAAGACGTGA
>JAILFT010000115.1 GCA_024697425.1 Butyrivibrio sp.
ACCCTGGTATAGGGCATTTCGGAACACTTCATATAAACCTCTTTCGCATTAACTCGTTAAATTATTAAATTTCTATAAACCACCAACTAAGGTATTATACTTTAAACTGCTAAAATATGCAATGAGATTTACTCACATTAATAAGTCTACTTTAAATTTATTATGACCGGATCCCCGCAAATGCTGATATACCCGTGAAGTATCTCCACATTGCTTCCGTCAATAAGATTCTTGTAGACTCCGTCGGGGGCATTTATCGGAACCAGGGAAGCCTCTCCCTTCATGGAGAATATTCCTATGCACTTTCTGTCACCTCTGCTGTGGATGCCCTTGAGGATGTTGGCCTCATAGGTCTTGAGTCTGTAGGTACTGTCCGCAAACAAAGGATCGCTCTTTATGCTGCGAAGTGCCATAAAAAGTTCCGTCAGGTCTACATTTTCTTTTGCCTTCCAGTCAAGAATATCCTTGTCAAAAAGACTTGGAAGATGAGCCATCCCCATCTCCTGACCGGCATAGATAAAGGTCAGTCCCTTCTGGAAGAACAGGAAGGCTGTGGCATTTTTCAGTGCACGTAAATTGGGGAAAAGAAATTTCGCCCTTGGCTGATCGTGATTCTCAAGGAATCTGAGTTTCACATAGTTGTCCGGGTAGATATACTCCTGGCGGTTAACCGCAGCGGCATAGTCATCCAGTGAGCCCTTTCCGGAAACGTAAGCGGTGAAGTCCTGGTACACGTCATAATCATAAAGAACATCAAAGGCCTGATACATCTCGGAATCGGACTGCGCAAGGACTCCAATGTCTCTCATGGCCTGGATAAAAGGCGGATCAATGGACTCGGAAAGCCAGAGGCACCCGGGGTGAACTTCCTCCACTTTATCCCTTGCCTCTTTCCAGAATTCTATGGGAACCAGCGGTGCCACATCGCATCTGAAGCCGTCAACGATCTTTGCCCAGATCTTCAGGGTTTCGATCTGATAATCCCAAAGTCCCCTGTCAGAATAATCAAGGTCTATGATATCTGTCCAGTCTCCCACTCTGTTTCCAAAGCTGCCGTCCTTCTTGTGATAGAACCACTCGGGATGTTCTGAGGCCAGTACGGAATCGGGAGATGTGTGATTGTACACAACATCAATGATACAGTCCATATCCCTGTCATGTATCTCTTTTACCAGGGTCCTGAAATCCTCAAGGGTTCCGAACTCGGGATTTACGGCGCGATAGTCCTTTATGGCATAGGGAGAACCAAGGCTTCCCTTTCTTGCCTTCTCACCGATGGGATGGATGGGGGTAAGATAAACAATATCCACTCCCAGATCCTTAATCCTGTCCAGCTGAGGGATGATGCCCTTAAAATCCCCGCTCCTGCTGAAGTTTCTGGGGAATATCTGATACATTACCTTGTTTCGAAGACTCTTGGATGTTGTGCTCGCCATATGCCACCTCACATTCTCATTGCAACTTCATAAGCTCTCCAGATAACGCTTCTTAAGTTTCCTATCTTCTTGCAGTCGCCTACATAGTCCATGTTGCTGGTTCTGTCGTTCTCGGAAATAACAGGATTGGGAATATATCCCGCAGAGCTTATGACGCTGTCGCAGTCAATCACCAGCTCTTTTCCCGACTTGTCTATGCAGACGATACTGCCGTCCCTTACCTCCTTAAGAGAGGTCTCAAGATATACCGGCACCTTGTGGAGCGCAAACCACTCCCGAAGGTATGAACTGTTGGCAAGGCATACTCCCGTCTGAGAAACCAGGTCATCCTTCATCTCCACGATGATGGGATGCTTGCCCATAAGAGCCAGCTCGTAGGCAATCTCGCTTCCGGTCAGACCGCCTCCGATAACAGCCACTGTGTCACCTACCTCCCTGCCATTTAGGAACTCGCAGGCTTCCACCATCTTCTCATGTCCCGGAACTCCCTTAAGGATCCTGGGCTTTGAGCCCGTGGCGATAATGATGTCGCTCTTTCTTCCGAATTTCCTGGGATCGGTGATCTCGGTATTCAGATGTACTTCAACTCCAAGAACCTCCATCTGGCGTCTGTACCAGGTAAGAAGGTCACGGAGCTTGCCTTTATAGGATTCGGCACTGGCGGGAATAAAGGTTCCGCCAAGTACGTCGCTCTTCTCATATATAACAGGGTTGTGCCCGCGAAGCTTCAGCACTCTTGCGGCTTCCATTCCGCCGATTCCACCGCCCACAATATGAATTGTCTTGGGATGTCTTGCGGGCTTGATGTAGTGCTTGTCCTTCTGCATGGTCTCTGCGTTTACCGCGCAGCGGGCCAGGTGCAGGCTGTCGGAAAGTGCCTGGTCGTTGGGAACGCCCTTGTAATGGCACATGTTAAAGCATCCGTTGTGGCAAAGGATACAGGGTCTTATATCCTCCTGCCTGTCCTCCATGAGTTTGGTCACCCACTCCGGGTCTGCCAGGAAGGGTCTTGCAAAGCCTGCTCCGTCAAGTTCTCCTTTGCTGATGCTCTCTGCTGCAACGGCAGGGTCAAGTCTTCCTGCGCATACCACAGGAATATCCACGTATTTTTTAAGCTCCGTCACATCCTTGAGGTTGCAGTTTTCAGGCATATAGATAGGAGGATGAGCCCAGTACCAGGCGTCATAGGTGCCGTTGTCGCAGTTGAGCATATCGTAGCCGGCATCCTGAAGGAACTTCGCTGCCTTTTTGGACTCCTCAAAGTCTCTTCCCACCTCAGTGTATTCCTCGCCGGGAAGCGCTCCCTGTCTCATGCCCTTGGTCTTGGAAATAACGCTGTATCTTAAGGAAACCGGGAAGTCACTGCCGCACTGTTTCTTGATCTCCTGAACGATTTCCGCCGCAAAGCGGTATCTGTTTTCAAAAGAGCCGCCGTATTCGTCGGTTCTTTTGTTGACATATCCCAGAGTAAACTGATCCAGAAGATATCCCTCGTGAACCGCATGAACTTCAACGCCGTCTACTCCCGCTTCCTTCAGAAGCTTTGCAGTCTTGCCGAAGGCTGCTACGAACTCATGGATCTCCTCCACTGTCATCTGTCTGGAGGGAACCTTGTCCGACCATCTGTTGGGGGAAGGGCTTGCCGAGGCAGTGATCTTGTCCAGGTCCATAAAAGGCTTGCTAAGGACCTTAAGGGCACCGTTGGTGTAAAGCTTCTCCATCATGGATGATACGGTAAAAGAGCGTCCGAAGCCCGCCGTCAGCTGAACAAACAGTTTAGCTCCTGTCTTATGGAACTTTGGCATCCACTGAGCAAGATCCTGATACATCTTCTTGTTCTTGTAAAGCCACTGACCAAACATGGGGTTGTAAACCGGCTGGCATCCGGGAAGAAGAAGTCCCGCATTGTTTTTGGCTACCTCCAGTATAAAGTCAGCCCCGGCCTTGTCGAAATGGTTCTTTTCCATCCATCCGAAAAGGTCCGTTCCTCCCATGGATGTCAGTACTATTCTGTTCTTGATCTCACAATTTCCTATCTTCCAGGGTGTAAATAACGGATTGTATTTTTGA
>JAILFT010000122.1 GCA_024697425.1 Butyrivibrio sp.
TTTTCCTGCCACGGTGAATATGCAACCTTAAAGAGATTCCTTGACGCTTACGGCAAAGACATGGAGTTCTGCCAGATCCAGCTCAATTACCTTGATTGGAAATTCCAGGATGCCAAGGCCAAAGTTGACCTTCTCAATGATTGGAACATCCCGGTATGGGTTATGGAGCCCCTTCGCGGCGGCAGGCTTGCCGGGCTGGACGCTCAGTCCGAAAGCGAGCTCAAAGCCCTTCGCCCCGAGGAAGACATCCCCGCCTGGGCATTCAGATTCCTCCAGAGCGTTAACGGCGTAACCATGGTACTTTCAGGCATGTCCAACATGGAGCAGCTTGATGCGAACCTCAAGACCTACGAGGAGGACAAGCCCCTTAGCGGAAAAGAAATGGATGCTCTGATGGCAGTTACCGACAGACTGCAGGCTCAAAAGTCAATCCCCTGCACAGCCTGTCACTACTGCGTAAGTCATTGCCCCATGGGCCTGGATATCCCTCGCTTCATCGCACTTTACAACGAGCACCTTCTCACCACGCAGTCCGGCGGAATGGGATTCATCGCACCAATGGCACTTGCAGCAATCCCCGAAGACAAGCGTCCTTCAGCATGCCTCCACTGCCACAGCTGCGAGCAGGTATGCCCCCAGACAATAAAAATCTCCGATATGATGACAGATTTCGTCGAAAAGATCGGGTAAATGATCCCCAGGGCCCACTCCGAAGCAGTGGGCCAAATGAGCCCCAGGGACGGAGTCAAGGGCTCATCCCATAGAAGCAGAATCTACGTTTGACGATGAGAATCAGTAATGATACTATTATGATAGAAGAGGTGCTACCGGTAGACGGTTAACCCTGTTTCAAATTGGCAATTATATAATAACCGCTCAAGTTTTCTCAGGACGTTGGGCGGTTATTTTTGTGTCTTGGAATCATGCCTTCCAAACACGTAACCAAGACTAAAGAAAGTCGCACACAGTGCAAGCACTGCGATAAGGTCACCGATGGTGAGCATAAGCAAGTACCTCCAAAAAAGATTTCTCGAAAGAGATTTCTATATTAACGGAGGTCACAGTCCTCCGATTGAAGGACTAACCGCCTACCGTGATTACTGGTAGCACCAAGGGTGATTATACCGAACGTACATTCGATAGCCAATGGCATATACAAAGATCCTTAGCCCTCATCTCAAAATGATCCCTCGACTCCGTCCCCAGGGCTCATCCCTAGGGCTCATCCCTCGACTCCGTCCCCAGGGACCACCCGAAGTCATGGGCGAATCCCCCCAGGCAATAATAATTCCTTATATGAGACGATAGCTTTTATCTGCTATTGCGCAGCAGAAAATAATGCTACTGTATCTGTAGTTCCTTGAACAAAAACGTTTCAGCAAGCAAGGAGTAACAGCAATCATGCGGGAATTGAACATAGAACAGCAGGTGCCGCTAAACGTCCTGCCTGAATACGTGCCAGAAGGCAGGAGCACAACCGACGCGGACAGGACCGGCAGTGACACAGCAGGCCGGAATAACATATCACCCGAGAACCTCACAGCCCGGGACCTGGCCATAGCCGCGGCCTTCAAAATGCCTGATGCCGCGATCCGGCTCATTGATTTTTTCTTCACCGAAGATGACCGGAGCTTCATAGAGAAGTATACGGGAAAAGAGATCCCGGCTTCCGAAATTGACGAAGAATACCGCAAAAGCGCCTTCTCAAGAGGCGTTATCTCAAAGGTGGATCCCGAAGGGGAAAGGTACACGCTCAACGATTTCTATGGAATGCTTGATGTGTTCAGCGTTTCGCAGACCTACAAGTATCATACCCTCAGCAGGAGCACCAGGAAGGAACTGGACGACTGGTACTTCGGCCAATACATGCAGGGCCTGGATCCGGATCTGACGAAGCGCCCCACAGCAGACAGGGTTCTGTCACTTGAGGAGATGGAGGAGTTCATAGATGGGCTGAAAAGACCTCTCTTCTGGAGCTTCTGCGACTGCAAGAGCCTTAGCGGAGACTGCGGCCTTCCGTCTCACACCTGCATAAGCTACGCGCCGGGGATTAACAGCTTCGCCGCCCGGGGCTGCTCGGAAGAAATCACCGCAGAAGAGGCAAAAGAGATCGTGAGGAAAGCAGACAAAGCCGGCCTGGTCCACACAGTAAGTGACCACGGCATCTGCAATTGCTGCGACGACTGCTGCTATCTTTTCAGAGGGCAGAAGGTCCGCAACAGTGTAGGCTTTTGGCCGGCCTCGCCCCACATAATAGAATTCGATGCAAAAAAGTGTGTGGCCTGCGGGAAGTGCCTCACAAGATGCCACTTTAAGGTCTTCGCCATGGAAGCCTCCGCCGGCAACAGCGCAGCCACAAGCACCACCGCCCCCGCCGGCAGCAGCGCGGCCACAAGCACCACCGCCGCCCCCGCCAGCAGAAACGCAACAAGCGCCCCCGCCAAACGTACCCTCGCCCTCACCCGGGCGAACTGCATTGGCTGCGGCCTCTGCGCCAACACCTGCCCGACGGGCGCATTAAAACTTGGAAACAGGATAGGATATGAAGAGTTATGAGTTACGAAGCATTTAAGGATAATACATTGGGATTTACCACCAGGCAGCTCCACGCCGGCTACAATCCCTCAGAGCATTTCAAAGCAAAGGCAGTTCCGATCTACCAGACCGCAGCCTTCGAGCTGGGGGACTACGAAAGGTGCCTTCGCCTGTTCAAATACGAGGAGGAGGGCGACTCCTACGTCCGTTTCTCGAATCCCACCAACAGAGTCCTTGAGAAGAGGATATCCTCCCTTGAAGGCGGCTCGGCAGCAGTCTCCCTTGCCTCGGGAATGGCAGCCATATCAGACACCTTCCTTACCCTGGCAAAGTCAGGGGACAACATCGTTTCCGTGCCGACCCTGTACGGCGGCACAACCACGCTTCTGCAGAAGACGCTTTCCCAATACGGAATTGAGGGACGGTTCATAGAAGATCCCGATGATGTGCAGTCCTACAGCAAATACATAGATGACAGGACAAAAGCTCTATACATAGAGGCCCTGGGCAATCCGGGGATGAATGTCCTTGACGTTGACGCCATAACCGATCTTGCGCATTCCTACGGGGTTCCGGTGGTGATAGATAATACCTTCGCAACGCCTTATCTTTTCAGGCCCTTCGAGCACGGCGTGGACATCGCGTGCTATTCAGCCACCAAGTACCTGTCGGGCCACGGAGTGAACATCGCAGGGATCGTCACGGAGAGCGGAAAGTTCAATTTCAGAAACGGCCGCTTCCCCCAGTTCGACGAATTCTATGAGGAATTCAAGGACTGGATCGATGCAGAAACTCTGGAAAAAGAGATATTTACCAAGCGCCTGAGAATCACCTACCTCACGGATCTCGGGGCGCACATGAGCCCCCAGACCGCATTCTACGTGCTTCAGGGCATGGAGACATTGTCCCTGAGAATGGACAGGCATGTGAGCAACGCGCAGAAACTTGCGGAGTTTCTTGACAGCCATGAGAAGGTGACGGAGGTTCTTTACCCGGGCCTTAAGTCGAGCCCCTACTACGAGCTGGCAAAGAAGTACTTCCCCAAAGGCCCCGGCGCAATCATGTCGATCCGCGTAAAAGGCGGAAGAGACGCAGCACTTAAGGTGCTGGAGAAAGTAAGAATCTTTGACTACATGACAAATGTGGGAGATGCCAAATCCCTTATTGTCCACCCCGAGTCCTCAACCCACTTCGGCCACAGCGCCGAGGAGAATGCAAAGGCGGGGGTCTATCCCGATTCCCTGCGCCTTTCCGTGGGCATCGAGGATATTGATGACCTTATAAGAGATATTGATCAGGCTCTGTCTGATTGATGATATACAACGTTTATGAGTAAAGAAGGAGGAGTAATTATGAAAAAAAGACTTATATCAACATTGTTGGCAGCAGGAATCGCTGCAAGTATCATGACAGGCTGCGGAAGTGCGGACAGCAGTGCCCAGGCAAAAGAAACTGAGACCGCAACCACAACAGAGGCAGCCGCAGCAGAAACACCCGCAACCGAAAACGCAGACTCCGCAGACACCACAGCAGAAAACGCAGCCGAAAACACCGAAACAGACACAACCGCAGCAAACGAAAGCAAATCCCTCGAGAAAGTCCGCATCGGTTCCAAGGACTTCACAGAAAACGAGATCGTCGCAGAGCTCTATGCCCTGGCTCTTGAAGATGCCGGCTATGAGGTAGAGAGAGTCTTCGACATATCCTCATCCGTTATCCACCAGTCAATCGTCAGCGATGAGATAGATCTTTACCCTGAGTACACCGGAACAGGCCTTCTGTCCATTCTTCAGCTGGATCTTGTGACAGACCCGGACGAGGTATACAGGATCGTAAAAGAGAAATACGAAGAGCAGTTCGGCATCACCTGGCTTGACTATGCCAAGGCAAACGACGGACAGGGAATCTTTATCAGCAAAGCCGCTTCAGACGAATATGGCATCAAGACTCTCTCAGACCTTCAGGCAAACGCAGAGAATATCCGCTTTGCTTCCCAGGGCGAGTTCGACGAGAGAGAAGACGGAATCCCCGGACTTGAAAAAGTATACGGCGAGTTTAACTGGAAATCCTCAAAGGTCTATGACAACGGCCTCAAATATGAAGTCGTAGAAAATGATGAAGCAGATGCTGCACCGGCATATACAACAGAAGGTCAGCTTTCCCAGACAGACAAGTTTGTGCTTCTTGAGGATGACAAGCAGGTGTGGCCGCCCTACAACCTGGCACCTGTTGTAAGGGACAATGTCCTTGAGAGCGCGCCGGATATTGCAGAGGTGCTCAACAAAGTAAGCGCAGCCCTTGATACACCCACCATCACAGCACTTAACGCCAAGGTGGACGTTGACAAGGAAGAGTATGAGGATGTCGCAAAAGAGTTTTTCGACAGTATTAAATAAAGGAACGATGCTTAATGGAAGCTATTTTGTACCGTGATGTAACCAAAAAGTTTAATACCGCTTCAGAGTATTCCGTAGATCATGTGAACGCATCAATCAAGGAGGGGGAGTTCATTACAATTCTGGGCTCCTCCGGATGCGGCAAGACCACGCTCCTTAAGATGACCAACAGACTCTACGAGCCGACGGAAGGGAAGATAATCCTCTTCGGAGAGGACATATCCACCGTTGACCCGATCGTTGTGCGCAGGCGCATGGGGTATGTCATTCAGCAGGTAGGTCTTTTCCCTCATATGACTATAGAGGACAATATCGCCGCGATCCCGAAGCTCCTTAAATGGGACAGGGAAAAGATATATGACAGGGTGACGGAGCTTTTAAAACTTATAGACCTTGATCCCGGGGAATACAGAAAGAGATTCCCTGCGCAGTTGTCCGGCGGGCAGCAGCAGAGAGTGGGACTTGCGAGAGCTCTTGTCACAGATCCCAAGATCATGCTGATGGATGAGCCCTTTGGTGCGATAGATGCCATAACCAGGCTGAATCTTCAGAATGAACTCAAGAAGCTGCATCAGGGTATGAAGAAGACTTTTTTGCTGGTGACCCATGACATAAACGAAGCCTTTAAGCTGGGGGACAGGGTCATGATCATGAACGAGGGGAAACTCCTTCAGTTCGATGAACCCGGGAAGATTGTCAGGGATCCGGCCAATGATTTTGTCGATACTCTCATCCGCTCGGCGAGGGATCAGGAGGAATTCTGGGAGGCGGTCAAAGGATGATAACGTACCTTTCAAAACATCCGGAAAAAATAATAAATCCATTTGTTTCTCATATCAGGCTTGTTCTGATCACACTGGTGATCTCCGTGGCTCTGGCAGTGCTTCTGACTGTTCTGGCGGTGCTTGTCCCCAAAATCGGAAATCTCCTTTTACAGCTCTTTTCCGTGATATATTCAATCCCGTCGCTGGCGCTGTTTGCCATACTGATACCTGTTACGGGCCTGGGGCTGAAGACGGCCGTGATCGTGCTTGTTCTGTATAATCAGTACCTGCTTCTTAGGAATTTCCTGGTGGGGATAAACGAAGTAAATCCGGGAGCTTTAGAGGCGGCAAGAGGAATAGGAATGAAGCCGCTGGAAATACTGTGGATAATACAGGCGCCCCTTGCAAAAAAGGCGATATTCGCAGGGATAAGGCTGGCTGTGGTTTCTACCATAGGTATCGGGACCATAGCATCCTCCATTAACGCCGGAGGCCTGGGAGACCTGCTGTTTGACGGGCTTCGCACCATGAATTCGGTAAAGATCCTGTGGGGAAGCCTGCTGTCGGCTTTTCTGGCAGTCAGTATCAATTATATTTTGAAATTATTTGAAGAATTCGGAAGGAAATCCCATGTGGACAAAAATGGCTGAGTACCTTGCCAAAAACAGCATAGACATTCTTGTTCAGGTAAGAGACCATCTTGTCATCAGCCTCCTGACTCTTCTTGTTGCGACTCTGATCGGAATCCCCCTTGGGTATCTGGCTTCAAGGAGCAAAAAAGCTGAGAAGCTCTGCACGACGCCTTTTCAGATATTCAGGGTCATCCCTTCACTGGCGATCCTGGTACTTCTCATTCCCGTGATGGGAACGGGGATAAAGCCCGCCATGACCGCACTGACCATACTGGCAATCCCGCCGATCATGCTGAATACGGTGGTTGGCTTCAGGGAAGTCCCGGAGTTCATGATCGAATGCGCGAAGGGTATAGGTATGACGGAAAAAGAAATCCTGAGGAAAGTCAGGATCCCCATGGCGCTTCCCATGATATTCGCCGGAACCAGGACCGGCCTTATTGAGATCATCGCCAGCGCCACTCTGGCAGCAAAGATCGGTGCCGGAGGCCTTGGAGAGATCATCTTCACAGGCCTTGGGCTTAACAGGCCTGATCTTCTTATCATCGGAGGCGTGCTGGTGTCCTTCCTATCGCTGGGAACCGGCTTTGTCTTCGATAAGATAACCGGAAGAGTGCTAAGATACAAATGAGCCCCAGGGACGGAGTCAAGGGCTCATTTTGCCACTCCAAACCCTCACTTCTCATACGTCGACGTCACCTCAAGCCCGGTCATCTCCCTAATCATATCTGTAAACACCACCGGATCCCAGTGTATATTCGCCCTGTTAAACTTCCGCTCCTCCAGCTTCAGCCACGGGAAAATCATCTTCTCCCCATCGCAGACATAGTAAAAGTTATTAAAAGTCCGCGCATAGTCAATCTCACTTGCCTCCGCGCAGCTCACCGGATCCGCCTGCAATATGCACTGGTCATATCCGAATTCATATTCCTTCCCATCAATCCCGGTAAAAGAATAATGATACCAGTCACCCTCAACCGGATACCCCTGCCTCACCAGAAGCTTATAAAACGCGGAATAGGAAAGATTCCCCTTGTAATCCGCAAAGATCTCCTCGCTCTCATCCGTTGCGTCTCCGCCAATCACCGCGTAGTAGTACCGGTTGGACTCAAACCCATTAACGTCCTTCCTCTCCTCATACGGAAACTCAGAGTACACATCCACGAGCCCTTCTTCAATGGCCCAGGACAGATAGTACTTCTCCATCCTGTTCCTGTAATAATCAGCATTAAACTCACCAATATTGTCTTCATTGATGTTTGCAAGGTGCGAGTACTCAAACAGCGCCTGATAGATAAGCTCCCTTGGAATCTCCCCTGTGTACAGATCACTGACCGTCACACCATCCTGCCTTTTGGTATCGGTAAATCTCCCCTGAACCCGGAACCGGATCATCATATCCTTTGAAAGCCCGTGACTTTCATAGGCCTTTGCAATCTCATCCGTGGT
>JAILFT010000134.1 GCA_024697425.1 Butyrivibrio sp.
TGTCAAAGGCCTGATCACAGTTCTCATAGTAATCACTTACATTCTGCTTTATCTGATCCGGAGGCAAATACTGCGCGTAAGCATTAATATTCAGCACAGCAGTCTCAGCCTGATACAGATCCCTGTCCGCATTGATCAGGTTTGTACTTATGGTATAAAGCATGTCATAGTAAAGCTCTTCATCAGCTTGCTCAATTGATTTCATCTTAGTTGCATTGAGAATGATGCTGATGACAAGCGTTAATACCAGTACTGTTGAAATACCGATAAGCAAGAGTCCAAGTGGTGCCTTAAAGCCTGATTTCTGATTCATGTGTTTACCTCCTTATTCGAATCCCGTACCACTATTATATTGCTTTTCGGATTAAAGAATGTGTTTTTTGGCAAAAATTTATACTTTTTTTAGGCAATTTGTTTATATTTAATCATCCGTTTATTTGCCTATTTTTTCCCTTATCAGATCCCCTGTTCTTCTGATTTCTTCCCAGAAGTCCCTGGCGGATAACCTGATCGCCCCGCTTCCCATGACAATTACCTGTTCTATGGCATCAGAAG
This sequence comes from Butyrivibrio sp., assembly GCA_024697425.1. GTDB lineage: Bacteria > Bacillota > Clostridia > Lachnospirales > Lachnospiraceae > Butyrivibrio. Next base: position 556 of record JAILFT010000134.1, read on the forward strand.
TGGCCACGGTTACCCTGTATTTCCTGCTTATCTCATGTGCAGCTTTTTCTATATATTGATCTGCAGTCTCAGCTTCTTTTGTATAAATAATCATAAGTCCGCTCTTTTCTTCCACATGCTCCCTTCCGCCGGGAACCTTGTATGCGTCGAAAACAAGCAGCACCTTCTCTCTCCTGAAGCCCTGGAAATTCACCAGCGTGTCGATAAGAGTATCTCTTGCGGCCTTAAGATCTCTTGCGGCCAGATCTGAGAGCTCTTTTGACGCATAGATAACATTGTAGCCGTCCACAAGAAGGTATTCCTTCATTGCATCGGTTTCGGAAACGGTCCTGGTATTCTCGTACTTTGCCCGTTTCTCCTGTTCAACGGCAAGGTCCCTCCGGGCCTCCTTTTCCTCGGCAAAAGAGCTGTCGAAGGTCTCGGGGGCTGCAACATATCTGGGCTTTATGGTCCCGTAGGTGCGCTCGAAGATGTCCTTCAGTTCATTCTCAGTCATGCGAAGATCTCTCTCCACATCTGCAAAGGAGCGCTCAGGTTCTTTCTTGCGCTTTAATCTGTTCTGGAGCTCCTTAAGAGCCTCCATGTCGATGTTATCCGTAAGATCGGTGACGATGGTGCCGGTCTTTGAATCCCATCCCGAATCCACATGCATGTGCTCGCGAACCCTGTCCCAGGGAATCACGGTTCCTGCGCCGTGGGAGCAGAAGACGGAATCCGGGGAATTGGCCACATCAAGAGTGGGATTGTAGCCGATGCTCTCAATGATCTCCTCGCTGTTGTGACAGGGGGCATAGCCGCTTAGGGTCACAAAGAGCTTTCCCTCGCCGTGGGTATAGCCGGACAGCTCCACTGCGTAGTCTCCAAGGCAGGCAGCAGGCACACTTCCTGTGATGACGGATTTATTGCCTTCAATTTCAGGAGGATCCACTTTGCCGTTCATCCGCTGAAGGTCTGTAAGAGCCCTTCCCACAAACTCCTGAGGGGCTTCTATCCTGAGGTCATACATGGGCTCCAAAAGAACACTGTCGGCCATCATAAGGCCCTGCCTGATGGCGCGGTAGGTAGCCTGCCTGAAATCGCCGCCCTCTGTGTGTTTCTCGTGTGCTCTTCCGGTAAGGAGAGTGATCTTTATATCTGTTATCTCAGAACCTGTAAGGACTCCGAGATGTTTCTTTTCCATGACATGAGTCATGATGAGCCTCTGCCAGTTGAGGGCAAGCTCATCGGTGCTGCAGGAAGTTTCTACAGTTATGCCGCTTCCCGGCTCCGCGGGCTCTAAGAGAAGGTGAACCTCCGCGTAGTGACGAAGGGGCTCGTAGTGTCCGATACCCTCGGCGGGGGAAGCGATTGTTTCCTTATATACAATGCGGCCCGGGCCGAATTTGACATCCAGGTCAAAGCGGCTCTTTATCAGGTGCTTCAATATCTCTTTCTGTACTTCGCCCATAACCTGGACTTCCAGCTCGCCGGTGACTTCATTCTTGGAAACCAGGAGCATGGGCTCCTCTTCCTGAAGAAGCTGAAGCTGCCTGAAGACAACGGTGATATCCGCTTCCTCCGGCAGTATCAGGGTTGAAGAGAGGATGGGCTGGAGCACTTCGCTGACGCTGCTTCCCTTAAGGACTCCGAGGCCTTCACCGGCTCTTGTGCCGGAAAGCCCCGTAACAGCGCAGATCATGCCTGTTGTAGCTTCCTGCATGGGAGTGAATTTGTCACCGGAGTAGAGCCTTATCTGGTCAATCTTTTCATCCTGAACAGTATCTCTGATCTTAAGCGAGCCTGAAGTTATCTTAAGATGTGTAAGTCTGGTGCCGTTTGCATCCCGGCTTATCTTAAATACTCTGCCGCCAAAGCCCTCATTTCCATCGTCGCGGTAGCCCTCGGAATACTCGGATATGGTATCAAGGAGCTCCTTTACACCCTCCATCTTAAGGGCTGAGCCGAAAAGACACGGGAAACACTCCCTTTCTTTTATCAGCAATCTGGCGGTTTCCATGGATATCTCTTTTCCCTCGAGATAGCCCTCTAAGAGCTCGTCGTTACATATCGCCAGCTCTTCCTGAAAGTCGCTATCGTCAAACTCCTTGTCAAAAGAAACTACGTGGGAAGAAAGATTCTCTTTTAAAGAGGCGAGAATAGCTTCTTTGGTGTGCTCAGGTGAATCCTCAACCTGGTCCATTTTGTTGACGAAGATCATCACAGGAACACGGTAGTGATCAAGAAGCTTCCAGAGGAGCTTTACCTGGCTGGTGACGCCGTCGGGGACGCTGATAAGCAGAACCGCCATATCAAGGACCTGAAGTGTGCGCTCCATCTCCGGAGAAAAATCCGCGTGGCCCGGAGTGTCGAGAAGAGTGAAGGATGAATCTTCGTATTCAAAGAGAGCCTGCTTGGAAAAAATGGTTATCCCGCGGGCTCTTTCAAGTTCATAGGTATCAAGGAAGGTGTCCTTGTGGTCAACCCTTCCTATATTTCTTATGGCTCCGGAAAGGTAGAGAAGGCCCTCGGAGAGGGTGGTCTTTCCGGCATCAACGTGGGCAAGGATGCCCAGGGTAAGGTGCTTTTTCATGGTGTGATGTTTAACTCCTCAAGAAGTCTGT
>JAILFT010000046.1 GCA_024697425.1 Butyrivibrio sp.
ATCTGAACGCAGATGCCGGCATTAACCTTGCAGATGCCGCTTCTTACAACCACAACCTGCGTAGAACCAATGGTTCCTTCAAAGAATTCCATCGATGCCTTTTTTACCGTATTCTTAATGTCCATGGCGGCCTTTAAGGACTCTACCTCAACCTCCATGGCTCCGATAATACCTATCTTCATGGGTTTGCTACCTCTTTTTCTTATGAATCAAAGAACTCGCGGCCGTCATCCGTAACCAGTCTCTCGGACTTGGGATATACAAAGATTGCCTCATTATCGGCATTTGCCTCAAGATAATCTGCAAATTTAGCAGCCTGAACCTTGGCTTTTTCAAGATCGTGCAGGCGGTAGTTGCCGCAGTTTACGGCCTGAGCACCGGGAACCTCCTCGGTATCCTTAACGGATCTGAAGGCACGAAGCAGAAGATCGTGAATCTCCTTAGGAGCGCGGTTGCCCTTCATGATAAGGTAAAATCCTGTAAGACATCCCATGGGTCCCCAGTAAACAACCTCGTCCTTCCAGTTGGGGTCGTTGCGAAGGAATGTAGCAATGATATGCTCGAGAGAGTGCATTGCAGCTACATCCATTGCTGGTTCTACATTGGGTTTTGTAACTCTCACGTCATAGGTTGTAACCATCTGATCACCGAGAGTATCTACTCTGCTGATGAAAATTCCGGGAATGATCTTGGTATGATCAACAGAAAAGCTGGGTATAAGATCCATTTCTATTCTCCTTTTGTTTATTCTCTTGCCGTCTCGTGGAATACATCATAGGAATTCCTTAGATATCCCTGAATATTCTCATAATCGCGGTTTGCTATCGCGGTATAGAGTGTATCCACAAGGAACAGCTGTGCAAATCTGGAACTGGTGATGCCGCTCTTCTTGTCAATCTCAGGTGAGGTGGCAAAAAGAACATGATCACAGCCCGTTGTAAGGGCATTGTTTCCGAGCTTTGTCACTGCTATTGTAACAGCTCCACGTTCTTTTGCAATAGAAAAGAGCTGCATAATTTCCGTATTCTTGGCATTGTCGCTGAAGAAAACAGCAACATCCCCCGGCTTGATCTGAGATATGGTCATCAGGTTCATGTGGTGATCCTGATTGAATACAGCATTATAATGAATCCTTAAAAGCTTACAGTAAAGATCGTAAGCTGCCACTCCTGCAGTACCTACGCCGAAGACCTGGATCTGCTCGGCTTCAACTATGTGAGTTACCGCTTCGCTGAAGGTTCCCGCATCAAAAAGCCTGTAGGTTGTCTGAACGGCCTGAACACTGGTGGCACAGATATTGTCCGCAATGGATTGAAGTGATGTGTACTCATTCACATCCTTGAAGGTTACCCTGGGGCCTCCTTTGTCGCTCTGGGCAAGAGTAGTATTGGCCTCTGAATAATAGGCGTTCTTAAGATCCTTAAGTCCGCTGTAGCCAATGGCCTGGGCAAATCTGGTCCATGCTGCCTGTGTAGTGCCGGACAGACGTGCCAGCTCTTTTATGGGATGTTTAAAAAGGGCATCCTTGTTTTCCAATACATAGTCCGCAACCAGCTTCTCTGATTGTGGAAGTGTAGCGTAACAACTCTTTATCTTTTCACTGACAATATTCATATGCATCTGCCTCCATAAGCGATTAACATCCACTATTAGTATATCGCACATTTATTATCATAATGTAATAAATTTTCATAAACTGTAATTTTATTTCTTAAATATTTCTAAACTCTAACACAAGATATTTCTTTGTGCTATGCTGAAATGGACAGCATAATTATTCACTGCTTTTTTAGGCGCATAGCGCAGGAAAGGAGAATATTTCTATGAAATGGATTTGTCAGGTTTGTGGTTACATTCATGAGGGTGATCAGCCCCCGGAGTTTTGTCCTAAATGTAAGGCCCCTGCTGAGAAATTCACTAAGCAGGAAGAGGGCGAGAAGGTTTGGGCTTGCGAGCATGTACTTGGCGTAGCAAGCAGCGCACCCGAAGATGTTAAGCAGAGTCTCAGAGAGATGCGTGACGGCGAGTGCCACGAAGTTGGTATGTATCTTGCAATGGCAAGAGTAGCTATCCGTGAGGGATATCCCGAGATTGGTGCTTTCTATGAAAAGGCTGCCTGGGAAGAAGCTGAGCATGCAGCTATGTTCTGCGAGCTTTTAGGTGAAGATCTCACAGACTCCACCAAGAAGAACCTTGAGCTCAGAGCTGAAGCTGAGTACGGCGCAACTCAGGGACGCGCAGATCTTGCAAAGAAGACCAAAGAGCTCAACCTGGATGCAATTCATGACGTTGTTCATGAGATCGGAAGAGATGAAGCAAGGCATGGCAGAGCCTTCGCAGGGCTTCTTAAGAGATATTTTGGATAAATATGCACTTGTTGCAACATAATGAAAGGTGCGTCGTCAGGCGCACCTATATATAAAGAGAGTGGACCTGTCGGGTTCACTCTCTTTTTTGGGCTTATTTCCTGCTTTCCTCTATTTCATCTTGGTAGCCAGCAATGATAATGACAAGCACAGCTAATGTCAAAGTCCATGGCCAACCAACCACCATCATTCCGCCTTCCCCGTTAGTCACCAATATGCATAAAGAAAGCCCCTTGGTCATGGGCTGCGTAAGCAGGCGCAGCGAACCCTTGACACAGGGGCGCTTTATGCTACAATCCACCAACCTCGGGGAAGGCAACAACAGTTTTGACATAATATTTATTCTCTGTATCCTGTTACTTATATCACCGCAAACGGCTCATCTGCGCCCTTTGCATCCACCTTACATTCAAACAGACACCCATCGAACTCTCCGTTTAAGTCATTGCCGGAAGATGTGATGAACAGTGTATCTTCATTCTCTCCAAAGAAACAGCAGGAGGTGGTATGAAGAGCCGGCACTCTGACAACGGCAAGAAGCTCGCCGGTTTCGCAGTCGTGACACTCAATCCTGCTTCCGTCCCAGACAGCAAGCCAGAGTCTGTCGTCACTGTCTATGGTCATTCCGTCCGGAACTCCCTCTTCTACGGAAAAAAGCTTTCTTCGGTTAGAGATATTTCCTGTAGCCTCGTCGTAGTCGTAAACAAGTACTCCGTGCTCTAAGGAATCCGAGAAGAAGAACTTTGTCCTGTCCTTGTTCCAGGCCATGCCATTGGCAATTTTTGTCTTCTCCTGAACCCTGACAATCTTCCCGTCACTAAATCGATACAGATCTCCCGAAGGCTCATGGTCGTCATCTCCGGTGCAGGATCCGACAAATACCCGTCCCATGGGATCTGCCTTGGCGTCATTGGATCTCTGATAAGCTTCATAAACAGAGCCTAAAGCAAAAACCTCTTCCTTCCTGCCGCCGGCATACTTCCACAGAGCAGTCTTTCCCGCAACAAGGTATCCGTCCTCATCCTTAAGAGGAATGGCGGCGCCTACGGGCTCACCGAAATCAAAGCAGGAAATCTCATCCCCTGTCTTTGTATAGAATTTGCCCGCGATGATATCCACCCAGGAAAGACGGTCGTAGCGCCTGTCGAAGTAGGGTGATTCCCCGAGAAGATATTTTTCCGTTACAATAGGCTTAGCCGTATATTCTTTTACCATATTATTGTTCCTTCAATCTCTTCTTCATACTGTACATCTTCTCATCAGCCTTACCGATTATCTGATCGATGTTGAGGTCTTTGTCGAATACCGTGGTTGTAGTACCATAGCTGGCAGATATGGGAAAGCCCTGTTCTTTACTTGATTCTCTGAGATATGCCTGCATTGCGGCTATGATCTTGTCGCTCATGCCTTCCCCGGGAATCAATGCCAGAAGCTCGTCACCTCCGAACCTTACACACAGTGAGCCGGGCGGGCATGTACTCCTTAAGGCGTCGGCTACGGCAGCAATGGCCTTGTCGCCGGCAGTGTGACCGAGAGTGTCATTTATCTGCTTAAGGCCGTTAAGGTCCGCCATGAGCACAGTGATCTTTTTGCCTATAAGATCCGGCTCTTCCTTGAGTTCTTTTAACTTGGCAATAAATGCAAGCCTGTTGTAAAGGCCCGTGAGCTCATCATTTTGATACATCCTTCGGATCTCTTCACGAAGGTAGCGCTGATTATGCATGGTTATATAGCCCCCGAGACCAAGCTCTATGGAATTGGTAAGGGTAGGTGTCCTGAAATAATCTATGAGATTGTATTTTTCAAAAGAGTAGCAGACAAAACCGATGGACTTACCCATAAACTCCAGGGCATTAAACACCGGCGGATAACCCTTTTCTATGATCATATCAAGGTTAGGGATAATGCCCTCGGGATCGTAGGGGTAGGGTTTGTCCTCTGTCTTGTAATAATCGTATATGACTGTCTTTGTGGTATCTTCCACATCTTCAATGAAATAGTTTTTATTGAAATTGAGGCAGGAATCCTCTACTATGCAGCTCATATTCTCGGCATAGGAATGCCTGAAATGATAGGCACATTCCTCCAGATTCTCGCTGCTTATGACATAGGCGGTGAAATTCCGCATGATATGGATATCATCCTGATGATGATAGAATCTGTTGTTGAATTCGTGAACACTGCTCATGGAGCTCAAGTTTGCTCTTGGGCATCCACAGGATTCATTTGCTATAAAAGTCGGAACTATACTGCTGATGATATTCTTTTCTCCGGCAAATACCCTCATGATCACATCCATTATTGTATTTGCCAGTGTCTTGCTGTCGCAGATAGCTGTGGTGATTCCGGGAGTTGTCAAAAACGCTTCATCAATGCCGTCAAACCCGGAAACCAGTACCTGCCCGGGAACCGACACTCCGGCAGACTCAAATACATCGCAGACATTTATGGCCATTATATCATTGGCGCAGATAATTGCATCGGGAAGCTCTTCCCTCTTAAGAATCTGTGATGCGGCAAGTCTTGCCGGAACAGACCAGAAGTCACCGTAGCTTATCATGCTCTCATCAAAGGCAATGCCGTTTTCTTCAATTACCTTTTTGAAAACTTCTATACGCTGGTCGGAGAATTCATTATTTCTTTTCCCGGCCATGAAATGGGGACGACTCACCTTGTGGTCCTCAATCATGTGGCGGACTACCGATTCAAAGCCCTTGGCATAATCAAACTTAACCAAGGACACATCCTCAAAATCACCATCAATGACAATTGCGGGAACATCTTTCTCTTTGCATCTGTCTATGATATGCTGAACCACCGATGGGCTCTTGATCTTCTCAGCCATGATAACTACGGCGTCCACCCTGTCGTAGGGCACAAGGTCATAGACCGAGGATTCTGCCATGTAGAATTCTCCGCCGCTTCCAAGCTCGGTATTCATGGTATAAATAAACAGCTGACTGTTTACGGTCCTCAACTTCTCGTTAAGATCGGAAATGAAGCTGAAAACCTGAGGATCATGGATTCCGTAGGTACACAGTGCTACGATTCTTTTACCGCCTATCATTTTAAGCTCCCTTTGATGGTCCCCTGCAGATTATTAAGCTTTCATGGCCTCTTCAATGGCATAGGAGAGCTGGTCGGGACAGGAGGTGGGCTTAAAGCCACACTTGATGCCGCGAAGCTTCTCAATGGCATCCTTACCATTCATGCCCTGAACAAGTCTTGAAACTCCCTGAAGGTTGCCGTTGCAGCCACCTGTAAATTTAACGTTCTTTATGATTTCACCGTCCATCTCAATATCGATCTGAGTGGAACAGGTTCCTCTGGTCTTGTAAATCATTACTGGATCTCCTCGTTGATAATTCTCACAATGGTCTTGGTTGCGCTGTGAAGCTCACTCTTGCTCATAGCCTCCAGAAATTTCTCTCTGTTGTTGTACAGCTCATCAATGGTCTCCACCAGAATGTCTTCATCAAGCTCGTCATTGTCGATGACCATTGAAAATCCCTGCTGCTCAAAGGATCTGGCGTTGAGCATCTGATCGCCTCTGCTGGATTTTGTGGACAGCGGGATCAGAATATTGGGCTTCTTGAGAGCAAGAAGCTCGCAGATGGAATTTGCCCCGGCTCTTGATACCACAATGTCAGCCATGGCAAAGATATCCTTAAGTTCGTTCTTAACATATTCAAACTGCTTGTATCCGGGCACAGTGAGCTTTAAGTTGTCCATCTTCTCCTTGCCGCAGATATGAACCACATTGAAGTAGGGAAGTAGTCTTGGCAGGGCAAAGCGCACGGTCTCATTTACAGACTGGGCACCAAGGCTTCCGCCGATAACCATAAGCACGGGCTTATCATCTGTGAAGCCGCAAAGCTTCTTGCCGGCTTCCTTAGAGCCTTTTCCCAGCTCCTCTCTGATGGGAGTTCCTGTGAGCACAGCCTTGTCTGCGGGAAGAACCCTCATGGTCTCCGGGAAGTTGCAGCAGATCTTGCGGGCTCCGGACATGCTGAGCTTATTGGCAAGACCCGGTGTCATATCTGATTCATGCACAATGTAAGGAATCTTCAGAACTCCTGCAGCTCTCACAACAGGGACACTTACATATCCGCCCTTAGAGAATACAATGTCAGGCTTGATCTTCTTAAGAAGCTGCCTTGCCTCGTGAAATCCCTTCAAAACTCTGAAAGGATCCGAGAAATTCTTGGGATCGAAATATCTTCTGAGCTTGCCGGTGGCAATTCCGAAGTACGGAATGTTGTAGTCCTCGATAAGCTTCTTCTCAATTCCCGTATATGAGCCGATGTAGAAAATCTCAAAACCGGCTTCCTTCAAAGCAGGAATAAGCGCGATGTTAGGTGTTACATGTCCCGCGCTTCCTCCGCCTGTAAGTACAATTCGTTTTGTAGGTCTTTCACTCACTGTTCTATCCTTCTTTTCGCTGTTTTTCTGCTGATAGTATATCACTTTTGCCAAAGGCTTGTTAAAAAAGTTTACTCCTCAAGGGACTCATAGCTTAAACGTCCCTGTTCCTCATAGACCTTAATATAACTTTCCTGAACCTCATCGGAAAAATCCTTCACTTCATCCAGAAATTTCTCATAGTTACCCACATTCAGCTCGTTTTTATCCACAAGGATTTCATCCAGCATAAGCCGGTTTATTTCCGGAGAAAAATGCAGCGTGTCCATGTAATTATTCAGGTCCGTCACAACCTCTTTTTCCTTCTGGAAGCAGAAGATCTTCACGTTGTCATATTGCAAAAGAGCCTTTGTCATCTCTTTTTCACAGTAAATAACTGCGTCGGTCTCGCCATTTCTGTAGGTCATATCCCACCACAAAAGAGAGTAGGGCGGATAGAAAAAGATAAACTGTGTGTCAGGATGAGCTTTCACCTGCTCTGTCAAAAGAGCTATGTTTGCCTTAAGCTTGTCGGCATAAGCCGTCTCTTCCAGCATGGGCTTAACCTCATTGGTCCTGAAATACACAGAAAGAGTGCTTTCCTCTCCGAAGGTCTTCCACTGAGCCCAGTTGTAGGACTGTCCCTCCCTGTAATCTCCCAAAAAGGAACATGCCGCCTCATAGGGAATCTTCTCCAAAAGCACGTCCTTGTTGAACAGGTACTGTACATCATTGAAGGGATTCCTGTCATAGAGGTACATGGGACATCCCGTGGATTCAAAGGTGGTCTCGGGATCCGCATAAAGAGAAGACGGGTCAATGTTGTAGAAAACATATTTGATATCATGATCCTCGTAGGCTGCGTCCATTAGATAGCAAAGGTCCGCTGTTGCGCCGTAGGAACGGATTGCCTTAATTGACTTAATGCCATAGGCCTCGTCATACCAGGCGTTGTCATTGTTCTCCATAACCGAAGAACCCACTAAAAGAGAGTCGTAGTCCAGGTTTCTAAGGCTCCCGATGCACTGATATTCCTTGTCATTTAAAACCGCCTTCATCCCAAGCCAGGGCTTGTGGTAATGATAGAAGGGGTCGAAAACATAGACGGTTACCCCGATAAGCACAAGTACCACTAAAACCGCGCAAAAAATCCGCTTTATGAAATTTGCAGAAGTGTTCTTGTTATCTGCCATAATCATCCAATCTTAAAATCTTTATCAGTCTTCACTGTGTCCGCTGTGGAAAATTAACCGCTGCGCAGCTGATCTTCTAAGCTCGCACTCAGAACTGGAAGTATATGAAAGTACTGACATTGGACAGGGATATAAAGGACCACAGGAAAACGATGGCAAGCCCCGCCACTGTCTTTTTGTCAAATTTAGTATTCTCCACAATCTCCGCGGTGTTCCTTCGGGTCATGATAAATCCGCAAACCGCAAGTATCACCAGCATTGTAGCCATATATACGATTGTCTCCCCGCCGCTTATGCCCAATTGTGAAAAAAGCTGTCTTGGCAGGTAGTTTTCTGCAATCTCCAGCTGTGACGCTGTCCTGTACAAAAATCCCGGATAGGTAAAGAAGAAGAACTGCTTAACCATCTGAATGGCATAGGTCATATCCTGAGACCTGAAGAAGATCAGGGATATCACAAACATAAGGAAAGTCAGGGCATTTCCCACAAAGCGCGGAACCATGATAAATGGTTTATCCCTGAGGAGATATTTCTTTGCCCGGCCGGAATTCTCAGTCACGCTTCCCTTAACTCCCACGATTCCCAGGTCGTCCCAGACCACAAGAAGGCCCTGCATCAGCCCCCAGCAGATATAGGTCCAGCCGGCGCCGTGCCACAGTCCGCTAAGAACGAAGACAATAAGCACATTTACGATGGTGCGTACCTTGCCTTTGCGGCTGCCTCCAAGGGGAATATAGACATACTTTATAAAGAACCGGGACAGCGTCATGTGCCATCTCTGCCACAGCTCTTTTGCGGTAGCTGCCTTGTAGGGAGAGTTGAAGTTTGTGGGAAGCCTGATTCCAAGCATGAGACTGACACCGTTTGCCATGTCGCAGTAACCGGAAAAGTCCAGGTAGATCTGGAAAGTATAGGAGAGCATCACCACGATCACTGTCAGGGTATCCATGTAGTAGGTGTAGTGGAATCCGTAGTTAACGGCTGACGAGAGAGTATCCGCCAGGATAACCTTCTTTCCAAGGCCTATGATAAAAGACATAACGCCCCTTGCGAAGGTGTCGGAGTCAAAGTGTCTTTTTGTCCTGTCCCTGAACTGATTGATCATCTCCTTATGGAAGGCGATGGGACCCTGGATGAGCTTTGGAAAATAAGTCATGTAAAGAAGATACTCCGATATCGAATAAGCGGGAGCATCGCCGTTTGCTCTGTCCACGATAAAAGAAATCTGACAAAAGGTAAAGAAACTGATACCGATAGGCATCAGGATTTCTCTTGCGGTAAGCGTAAGACCGGCCACATGATTTATGTTGTCCACGAAGAATCCAAGATACTTGAAGTAGAAAAGAAGCGCCAGATTAAAGAGGACGCCGATTACCTTGATGGCTCTTTTCCCACTGTGGGAGGTCTTATCCACCAGCATTCCAAGTCCGTAATTTACTGCCATGGAAACCAGCAGAATAACAGGGAAAAATGCGCCGAATGTATAATAGTAATACAGTGACATGCCTGTTAGAAACAGGTCAGCCACTGTATATTTTTCAAATCTGTTTAATATGTACCATCCCGCCAGAAGAGCCGGCAGAAACAGCAATATAAATCTAAAGGAATTAAAACCCATATTTCCTATCCTTAAAAGGCATATTTAGCAAGGAATCCGTCTACCTTGTTCCAGTAATTCTCAGGATCCTTAACGACTCCCTCGATATGATTGGCCCCAAGGATCATGCAGTACTGCTTGGGACAGGCGGCTGCTTCATAGAGCCTTGAGCACATCTGCGGATTGATGAAGGTGTCCTCGTCGCCGTGTGTAAACAAAGTGGGGGTCTTGGACCTTGCCACCGCCTTAAGGCAGTTTACATCATTGATATCAAATCCGGACCTGAGCAGAATGATCCCTCTTGATATGGCAAGCGCCAGTGAAATCGGGATCAGAGCCTTGGACAGGATTCTGTAAGCCGCAGCAAACTCAGCTCTTAATGTGGTAAAAGAGCTATCGGCAATTGCGGCCTTAACGTTATCCGGAAGTTTAGCCCCTGTTGTCATAAGGGTTGTGGCAGCACCCATGGACACTCCGTGGAGAATGATCTCTGCCTTTGGATCAACGGTTATAAGATAATCGATCCAGCTCATGATGTCCATGCTGTCATCAAGGCCGTAACCTATATAATCGCCCTCGCTCTTTCCAAAACCGCGAAGGTCGGGAAGCAGGCAGTTAACGCCTCTTTCCAGATAATGACGCGCGTAAATACCGCAATATTCGCTGTTGGTCCAGATTCCGTGAATGAGTATGGCATACTTGTGGCTGTCTGAACTTGCAGGAATATAGTTGGCATGGAGCCTGAGCTCATCAAAGGACTCGATAAAAATGTCTTCCCTTTTCTTGTGCTCTCTGACAAAAGCCCTTCCCATGGTGATCTGAGAATCAAAATCATCCTTTTCGGGGTTCTCGTGAGGCACTGATGAGAGCTTGTATATATAGTCGGCTGCAGCGTACACACCACCGATAAGTGCGGCTACAGCTGAAATTGTCAGAAGTGTTTTCTTTTTAATCATCGGGAATTCCTCTAACTTATTTCAAAATCAGGCCAACAGGGCAGTGGTCGGACCCAAGAGCATCTGCATAAATCTTCGCATCCTCGATCCTGGGCAAAAGAGATTCCGACACCACAAAGTAATCGATACGCCATCCTGCGTTCTTGGCCCTTGAGTTAAACCTGTAGGACCACCAGGAATAAGCACCTTCAAGATCAGGATAAAAGTGTCTGAAGGTATCAACAAGACCGGAGGAGACTACATTGTCGAATTTAGCGCGCTCCTCATCTGTAAATCCCGCATGTCCTCTGTTGGGTTTGGGATTTTTAAGGTCGATCTCCTTGTGGGCTACATTGAGATCTCCGCAGTAGATCACCGGCTTTTTTTCCTCAAGTTTCTTGATAAATGCAAGGAAATCATCCTCCCAGTGCTGACGATACTCAAGTCTTGAAAGGTCCTCCTTGGCATTGGGAACATATACAGTGACGAGGTAATAATCAGGGTACTCTGCGGTGATGACCCTTCCCTCGTGGTCGTGCTCATCTATTCCCATTCCGTAAGATACAGAAACAGGCTTTTCTTTGGTAAATATAGCTGTTCCGGAATATCCCTTCTTATCTGCATAATTCCAGAATTCTTCATAGCCGGGAAGGTCCATGGTGATCTGACCCTCCTGAAGCTTGGTCTCCTGAAGACAAATAACATCAGGGTTTTCCTTATTCATGAACTCATCAAAACAGCCTTTTGATACGCAGGCTCTGAGTCCGTTTACATTCCATGATACAAGCTTTTTTCCCATAATCTATCACAAATTTCCTTTGATTCTCTGGAGGTTTTCGTCAGTTTCCTTCAGCATCTCGCGAAGGGACAGATTTTCATCGTGGCCGAATTCGCAGATGGAGTACTGAAGATGATTGATATATCTGTTTGATTCCGCAAGAAGTCTGGCATTCTGATTGGACATCTCCTGGCGGAGAGTCTCGGCCTTTCCGTCATCATCAGTGATAACAAGAACAGCAAACTCATCGCCTCTGATCCTGCCGTAAATACAGCCGGAGAATACTTCCTCAAGAATTCCCGCAATTTTCTTAACAGCTCTGTCACCTTCCTCATGGCCGTACATATCGTTGATCCTCTTTAAGGATTCCATGTGGATATAGGCAACCACTGCATTTGTGCCGGGTTCAAACTTTTCCTTGAGAAGGTCATAGGCCTTGGCAAAGAAACCTCTTCTGTTAAGACCACCCGTTAAGTAGTCCTGATCTCCGATGTGATCAAGAACGGAGTCGTCTCTTGCAAGCTCTTCCTGAACTTCATAGAGCTCTTCCAGGGTCTTATCCAGAGACTTCTCAAGATAGGAGAGTCTTGAAATACCTGTGGCAAGGCTTGTCACACTGTCAAAGTAGTAATCGATCAAAAAGCCCGGTGTAAATTCGGATACAAGAACTCCAAGCTGATAATCGCCCACGAAAAGTGTTCCCATAATGAGAATCTTAGAGGAGTCTTTGGTAAAATTGGAGATGATCTTGCCTGTATCCACAGACATACTCTCACTTCCAAACTCCATCTCCCTGCCGTTTATGACAACACTCTTCATGTTGATCTCGGCAGGCCTCTCCCAGGGATACTTAAGAGTATTTCTTGCCTTTTTGTTGTAGGTGAAAACACCGCAGTTGTTTATTCCGTAATCAATAGCCAGCTTTGTAAATTCTTCGTAGGCCTTCTCAGAGTCATACTTCCGATGAAGAAGACGGCTTCCCAGCTGGGAAAGGATGCGGATTGCTTCCTGATCTGAAACTTCCACATAGGAAAACTGCTTCTGTGATTCAGCCGGAGGAATAACCTGGTTCTTTACATAGAAAGCTGCATCGCATACAGCCTCATAGCCAAGCTGCTCATACTTATAATTCTCGGACTGCACAGGATTTACATTGGGAAATCCTTCCTGCTCAGTCAAGGTGATGACAGGAATATTCTCATATTTTTTGAGAAAAGCTTCTTTTTTGAGAATGGTGGTTTTTGAACCGATTCTCTCAGCATCTACGATAAGAGCATCAAAATCGGAGCTGTTAGCATACTCAAATACCGCGGACTGCTGGAGGACAAAATCCTTGTCCTCTACATCCGAGTTGTCTCCCACAAGATACTTACCGGGCATGATCACAAGGGTCACGTCCTTATCTTTGGCAGCCTGACATGCGCCGATACAAATTTTCTTAACTTCCCTGTCTTCCAGTTCTGATACTAACAGTCCGATGTTCATAGGCCCCTCATTATTCCTCTACATCTTCACTAACGTCGTCTATGTTGTCGATCTCGTGATCTCCGTCGGAAATCTTCTCACGTACCTTTGCAATCTTGGCTACTGTTACGCCCTTATCAAGATTGATCATCTTAACTCCGGAGGTAACTCTGCCATGAACGGAAATATCTGTCATTCTGAGCTGTATGATGGTTCCCGCATTGGTGATCATCATGATCTCATTGTCATCGTTTACAGCCTTTACTCCGATGACACTTCCTGTCTTCTCAGTAATCTTGTAGCACTTAACACCCTTACCGCCTCTGAACTGAGAGTGGAATTCTTCAAGAGTGGTTCTCTTTCCGTAACCGTTCTCGGATACTATGAGAAGTGAATCTCCCTGAGTGTCTATCTGCATTCCGACAATCTCATCGGTATCATCAAGCATCATTCCGCGAACACCGATGGAGGATCTTCCTGTTGAACGAACATCCTTCTCATCGAAGTGGATGCACATTCCGTTCTTGGTAACAAGGAATATCTCTGATGTCTTCTTGACTGTCTTAACCTCAATAAGCTCGTCGTCATCGCGAAGGCTGATAGCTGCAAGTCCTGTCTTTCTCACATTTGAGAAATCAGTGATGGGAGTCTTCTTAACGGTACCTTTCTTGGTTACCATAAACAGGCTCTTATCATCATCTTCAAAGCCCTGTACCGGGATCATAGCTGATATCTTTTCCCCGGGTGCCAGCTGAAGAAGATTAACTATAGCCATTCCTCTTGAGGTTCTTGATGCCTCAGGAATCTGATAAGCCTTAAGTCTGTAAACCCTTCCCGTATTGGTAAAGAACATCACGTAGTTGTGTGTGGTGGTCATAAGGATATCTTCCACAAAGTCGTTCTCAATTGTGGTGATTCCCTTGATTCCCTTACCTCCACGGTTCTGGGATTTAAAGTTATCGATGGACATTCTCTTGATATATCCAAGGTTTGTCATGGCGATAACTGTATTAACATTGGGGATGAGGTCCTCTGTGTCAATATCGGAATCATCATGACCAATCTGAGACTTTCTGTCATCGCCGTACTTGTCGGCAATTTCCGTGATCTCTGTCTTGATAACTCCAAGAAGAACCTTCTTATCTGCAAGGATTGCCTTTAACTCCTCAATTCTCTTTAAGAGTTCTGCGTGCTCCTGCTCAAGCTTGTCTCTTTCCAAGCCTGTCAGAGTGCGCAGTCTCATATCAACGATGGCCTGTGCCTGAAGATCAGAGAGACCGAAGCGGCTCATCAACTGCTCTTTGGCAATGGCTACCGTTTCACTTCCTCTGATGATCTTGATCACTTCATCGATGTTATCCAGCGCGATGAGCAGACCTTCTAAGATATGATTTCTCTCCTCAGCTTTCTTTAAGTCGAACTGAGTCCTTCTGGTAACAACCTCTTCCTGATGCTTGATATAGTGAGTAAGCATCTCTGTAAGGCTCATGACCTTAGGCTGATTATTTACAAGAGCCAGCATGATGATTCCGAAGGAATCCTGCATCTGAGTATGCTTATAGAGCTTATTGAGCATGATGTTAGGGTTAACATCAGCGCGCAGCTCAATTACAACACGCATACCTTCTCTGTCTGATTCATCACGAAGGGCAGTAATACCGTCGAGCTTTTTAAGCTTAACCAGCTCAGCGATTTTGGAAATCATGTTAGCTTTATTTACAA
The DNA here is from genome assembly GCA_024697425.1 of Butyrivibrio sp. Lineage (GTDB taxonomy): Bacteria > Bacillota > Clostridia > Lachnospirales > Lachnospiraceae > Butyrivibrio. The sequence goes on from JAILFT010000046.1 coordinate 14,457, forward strand.
GATAGGGCAGTTCTGTAACAACAATCCTGTTCTTGCCGTTATTCATGGGTTCAATATCTGTGACAGCCCTTACGATAACCTTACCTCTTCCGGTTCTGTAAGCTTCCTCGGCACCTCTTGTTCCGAGAATGATTCCGCCGGTAGGGAAGTCAGGAGCTTTTACGATATCAATGATCTCATCTATCTCTGTATCCCTGTCCTCAAGGATCTTGTTGTCTATCATTTTAACAACGGCTCTTACAACCTCCCTTAAGTTGTGAGGGGGGATATTAGTAGCCATACCTACAGCAATACCGGTGGTTCCGTTTACCAGAAGGTTAGGAAATCTGCTGGGGAGAACCGAAGGCTCTTTTTCCGTCTCATCGAAGTTAGGAGTGAAATCAACAGTATCCTTGTTGATATCTGCAATCATCTCCATGGAGATTTTTGTGAGCCTTGCCTCTGTATATCGCATGGCAGCTGCGCCGTCGCCATCCACTGAACCGAAGTTTCCGTGACCGTCAACCAGGCAGTATCTCATGGACCAGGGCTGAGCCATATTTACCAAAGATCCGTAGATGGAGCTGTCACCGTGAGGGTGATATTTACCCATGGTGTCACCGACGATACGGGCACATTTACGGTGCGGCTTGTCGGGACCATTGTTGAGTTCTACCATGGAATAAAGAATTCTTCTCTGAACCGGCTTAAGTCCGTCCCTTACATCAGGAAGAGCACGGGAAGCGATAACGCTCATGGCGTAGTCTATATAGTCGGATTCCATGGTCTTTTGAAGATCCACTTCCTTGATTCTGTCGGTAATGGTCTTCTCGTAGCCCTCCTCCGGCATTTCATTGTTGTTGTTCTTGTTATCAGGCATTTTTATTCCTCTCAGTATTTTGGATATATACGGATTGCTTCGCTTTTGCAATCCTTTGCCCATTCAAAAATCGACATACTAATTTTATATATCCAGATTCTTTACAAACTTAGCATTCTTCTCAATGAACTCACGTCTGGGCTCAACCTTGTCGCCCATAAGAGTTGTAAATGTAACATCAATATCAGATTCAGATTCTTCATCGATGTTCACGCGAAGAAGAACTCGGCTCTCGGGATCCATTGTTGTCTCCCAGAGCTGCTCGGGATCCATCTCACCAAGACCTTTGTATCTCTGGATCTTGTTGTTCTGATCACGTCCCACGTCGTTAAGAATCTTGTTAAGCTCTTCATCACTGAAGGCATACCATACCTTCTTGTTCTTCTCGAGCTTGTACAGCGGAGGCTGTGCCAGATATACATGGCCTTCCTTGATAAGCTGGGGCATGAATCTGTAGAGGAAGGTGAGCATAAGAGTAGCAATATGCGCACCGTCCACGTCCGCATCGGTCATGATGATGATCTTGTCATAACGAAGTTTGCTGATATCAAAATCGTCATGGATACCTGTTCCGAAAGCAGTGATCATTGCCTTGATCTCGGCATTACCGTAGATCCTGTCAACTCTTGCCTTCTCAACATTAAGGATCTTACCTCTCAGAGGAAGGATAGCCTGTGTGGCACGGCTTCTTGCTGTCTTAGCTGAGCCGCCCGCAGAATCTCCCTCTACGATAAAGATCTCGCAGTTCTTGGGATCCTTGTCAGAGCAGTCCGCAAGCTTTCCGGGAAGTCCAAGTCCGTCAAGAGCGTTCTTACGCCTTGTCATATCCCTGGCCTTTCTTGCTGCATCTCTGGCTCTCTGAGCCATGATGGCCTTCTCAAGAATCTTCTTGGCTACGGAAGGATTCTGCTCAAGGAAATAGGTAAGTTGCTCACCGACGATGCTGGCAACAGCGCCTCTTGCCTCGGAGTTACCGAGCTTCTGTTTAGTCTGTCCCTCAAACTGAGGATCCTCTATCTTTACACTGATGATAGCTGTAAGGCCTTCTCTGATATCCTCACCTGTGAGGTTCTCTTCGTTGTCCTTAAGCATCTTATTGGCTCTTGCATAATCATTGAAGGTCTTGGTAATAGCTGCCTTGAAACCTTCAAGATGTGTTCCGCCGTCAGGAGTATTGATATTGTTGACAAAGGTATAGATACTCTCTGTGTAGGAATCGTTGTGTTGGAGAGAAACTTCAACGGCTACATTGTTCTTGTTTCCCTCAAAGTACATGATTTCCTCGTAAAGAGCAGTCTTGCTCTTATTGAGGTACTGAACAAACTCCTTGATTCCGCCTTCATAGTGGAATGACTGAACAAAAGGATCTTCACCTTCTTCAACTCTCATGTCTGTAAGAGTGATCTTAAGTCCCTTGGTCAAAAAAGCCATCTCACGGAGTCTCTGCTTCAAAATGTTGTAGTCAAAAACTGTTGTCTCTTTAAATATCTCTGCATCAGGCTTAAAGTATACTCTTGTTCCCGTAACATCCATGGGAGCTTCTCCGACTTCCTTAAGGGAGTAGCATACTTTACCTCTTTCATATCTTTGCTGATATACTTTGCCGCCTCTTGTAACCTGAACCTCAAGCCACTCGGAGAGGGCATTAACAACAGATGCACCAACACCGTGAAGTCCGCCTGATACCTTGTATCCTCCACCGCCGAACTTTCCGCCTGCGTGAAGAATGGTAAATACTACCTCAACTCCGGTAAGACCGGACTTATGATTGACATCCACGGGAATTCCACGACCGTTATCCTTTACAACGATGGTATTATCCTCGTTAATGGTTACTTCGATATGATCGCAGTAACCTGCCAATGCTTCATCAACCGAGTTATCAACAATCTCGTAAACAAGATGATGAAGACCTCTGCTGGCCGTAGTACCTATATACATTCCGGGCCTTTTTCTTACAGCCTCCAAACCTTCAAGAATCTGGATTTGGTCGGCTCCATACTGTACTGCTTCGTTGCTCATCCTTCACTCCTTAGTTCTCGCTGCTTACTGTTCCATCAGTAACTTTAAACAGCTTATCTATTTCAAATCTGTTATTTACAAATTCATCAAGACCGGTACAGGTTATTATGGTCTGTATATCTCCGATGGTATTGAGAAGATAATTCTGTCTGCTGCTGTCCAGTTCTGACAAAACATCATCCAGAAGAAGTACCGGGTTTTCCTTCTTAGCTCTTTTTACAATTTCTATCTCTGCCAGTTTGAGGGAGAGTGATGCGGTTCTTTGCTGTCCCTGGGATCCGAATTTTCTTATGTCAATTTCATGATTGTCGCTTCCGGATTCAGTTTTTTTACATACAACAAAAGAGAAGTCATCCTTATGAGGACCGATAGTGGTCTGCTTAAGGATCATATCCTTCTTTCTGGCTGATGAAAGTTTCTTTTCAAATTCAAGTGCAGACACATTAGGCTCATAGAAAACAGACAGTATCTCTTTGCCACCTGTCAGTTTCTCATGTATGGGACTAATGATTTCATTAAGCTCTCTGATAAATTTTTCTCTGGCTTTGATTATGACGGATCCGTATTCGCACAGCTGCTTGTCCTGAACATCCAAAAGAACGCTGTTTTCAGGGTGCTCAAAAAGATCCTTAAGAACCTTATTTCTTTCGACTACAAGCTTGTTATACTTAGAAAGACTGTTTAGATATATCTGATCCAGCTGGCACAGTTCCATATCCATGAATCTGCGCCTCTCTGAAGGACCGTTTTTGATGATACTAAGATCTTCCGGTGAAAAAAATACTACGTTGAGTTTACCTATAAGGTCAGAAGCCTTCCTGACTTTCTGACCGTCTATCGCAATTCCCTTGGATCTGCTGCTGCGAAGGTGCATATCCACCCTGTACTGAGCTCCATCTTTTTCAAGGATCGTTCTTATATGTGCTTCTTCCTTGCCAAATCTTATGATTTCCTTGTCTTTGCTGCCTTTATGGGACTTTGTGGTAGCAGAGACGAAGATAGCCTCAAGAATATTGGTCTTCCCCTGAGCGTTATCACCATAAAGAATATTGGTTCCGCTGCTGAAATCTATCTTGAGGTTTTCATAATTTCTAAAATCCGCAAGCTCTAACGACTTAATTATCATTTCTCTACTTTTACCTGTACGCCGTCGTACTCAAAGATGTCGCCTTCGTAAAGCTTACGGCCTCTTCTTTCTTCTACTTCTCCGTTGACCTTAACAAGACCGGCAAGAATGTCGTTCTTGGCTTCAACGCCGGAACCTTCAAGACCGGCTTTCTTAAGGGCCTGTCCAAGTTTTATAAATTCATCTGTTTCTCTAAGCTTTATTGTTTCCATTTGGTAAATCCTTAATCAACTGTTGTGAAATTAACAGGAAGAACAAGATAGATATATGCCCCTTCCTTGTCCCTGATAAAGCAGGGAGCCTTGGGATTAACAAGGTAAATATCTACGGTCTCGTCATCTATTACACGAAGAGCGTCGATAAGGAACTTGGGATTAAAGCCTATCATCAGGTCTTTTCCCTGTTTCTCAATGTCAATTTCCTCATCCATGCTTCCGATTGCTGAATTGATCTTAAGTTCCATGGTCCCGTCTGTGATGGAGATGATAACAGGCTTCTTGTCACCTTCTTTAACATAGATGGTTGCACGGTCAATACAATCCAGGAACTCTTTCCTGTTGATGCTCATCTTGGTCTCGTAATCACTTGAGAGCATCTGATCAATGCTGAAATATTCGCCCTCAATAAGTCTTGATACAACTATTGTCTTATCAAACTCAAAGAGAACATGCTTGTCGGTAAAGAAGATATTTACCATCTTCTCTGTGCTGTCACCTAAAATCTTACTGATTTCATTCAAAGTCTTGCCTGGAACGATGACTTTTTTGTAAGGATAGGATCCGCCAAGCTTAACCTTCCTGATGGAGATTCTGTGTCCGTCAAGAGAAACAAGCTTAAGATTCTCACCGTCAACTTCAAAGAGCTCGCCGCTCATCATCTTGTTATTGTCATTCTCTGCAATAGAGAAGATAGTCTGCTGGATAACATTTCTTAATGTATACTGAGTAACACTTACTCCGTCGATCTTCTCGATGGAAGGAAGATAAGTAAAGTCATCACCTTTTCTTCCTATGATGTTGAACTTTGCCTTACCGCAGCTGATGGTAACCTTATTGCTGCTGTCTGTCTCAACGGTAACTTCACTGTCGGGAAGCTTTCTTACAATATCACCGAAAATCTTGGATTCGATTGCAATAAGACCTCTCTCTATAATATTTCCGTCAACAACTGTCTGTATACCAAGTTCCATATCGTTGGCATTGAACTTGATAACACCTTCCGTAGCATCAACAAGGATACATTCAAGAATAGACATTGTTGTTTTGGAAGGAACAGCTTTTTGTACAATCTGTAATCCACCCATCAGATTTGCTTTTGAGCATACGAATTTCATCTGAACAGTACTCCCTTCGGTTGCTAAATATAAAATAAATATAAATAAATAATTAAAATATTAATAATGGTTGTTGATATGTGTAAAACCTATTCTATTATACAATTTCTAAGGCTTTTTTACAAACTTTTGATTGTTGAAAACAAAAAATAAGATGTTGAAAATTAAAAAGTTATAAACAAGGCAAATATCATGAAATTAGGGTGGAAAAAACTTATCCACCCTAATAAACAATCTATCCTCTTTTAATCAACAAAGTTATCAAGAATTTTATCCACAATTGTGGATAAATCAAAGTGAAGGATTGATCTTCTTGGAGATTATATCCAGATTCTTGCTAAGTTCGCTGTCGATAGCTTTCTTTTCTTTTATTCTGTCGATACCGTTCATAACTGTAGTGTGATCTTTTTTACCAAGAAGCTTACCAATCTCTTCCAGGGAAACCTCTGTATATTCTCTGCAAAGATACATGATGATCTGTCTTGGAGTAACAATCTCCGTAAGACGCTTCTTGGAAACAATGTCTTCCTTTTTGACATTGTAGTGTTCACACACAGTATCAATGATAAGCTGAGGTGTAATAACCTTGGTGTTGTCCGGATATATGATATCCTTCAGAGCTTCCTTGGCATTTTCCAGTGTGATATCAACATTGTAAAGCTTGGAGTAAGCGATGATCTTGGTCAAAGCGCCTTCCAGCTCTCTGATGTTGGATTTGATATTTGTAGCAATGTAATCAAGAACTTCATTATCTATCTTCTTGATGGTATTGGCGTTGTTATCCGAGTATTTCTTAAGGATAGCCATCCTTGTCTCATAGTCGGGAGACTGGATATCAGCGATAAGTCCCATCTCGAATCGTGATCTGAATCGTTCCTCAAGTGTCTCCATCTCCTTGGGAGGCTTATCGGATGAAATGATTATCTGTTTGCCTGCCTGATGAAGGTCGTTGAAGGTGTGGAAAAACTGTTCCTGAGTTGCATCTTTTCCTATAATAAACTGAACGTCATCAACCATGAGAACGTCAACGGTTCTGTATTTATCCCTGAGCTTGGCCATTCTCTCGGTCTTACCGCTTCTGATTGATTCGATAACTTCATTTGTGAACTGCTCGGAAGTTACATAAAGAACCTTGGCACTTCTGTTATTCTCAATAATGAAATGTCCGATGGAGTGCATAAGATGAGTCTTACCAAGTCCGGGTCCTCCGTAAAGGAAAAGAGGATTGTAAGCTGTTCCCGGAGATTCAGCAACAGCAAGGGCTGCTGAGTGAGCAAACTTATTGTTGCTGCCTACCACAAAAGTATCAAATCTGTACTTGCTGTTAAGATTGCTGGAATCATGATCCAAGTCAGATGAATACTGGTTATTGCCGTCATAAGAATCGGAATCGTTTTGAGTTTCTTCATTATTAATAATGTCTTTGTTTAAAACAAAAGAAACATCGATTTCCATATCGTCCAGAAGTTCGGATATGGCAACCTTGAAGAATACAAGATAGTGGCTGGGCACATAATCAAGAGCCACAGCATTGTCATCGGAGATAACAACGGTAACTGTGTTATCCTTAAAGTCGTGGAAAACAAGAGGATCCACCCAGGTCCTGTAAGCTACATTTGTAATAGTAGCATCGGTTCTGACCTTATCCTTGATACTTTCCCAGTTCTGTTTAAGCTTTTCGGTGATTTCTGCAGATGATAGCATTAAAAAAACTCCCCAACATACGTAAAATTAGACTTCTACTATTTTATATTAAAAGACTTTAAATATCAAACTCAGGTCAAATTGTGGATAACTTTTTTTGAAACAGGAAAAATAACAATGATTTTTATTTGTTGTGGATAAGTCATGTATTATCCACTTTACCCTTTCAACCGTTATAAATGGCTTAAATACGCGGATTTTGGAAAAATATTAATTAATTATAAACCGGTTTTTCCACAAAAAAATAAAAAAATGTGGATATCTTTTTAAAATATTTTTTTATAAACAAGTTATCCACAATTTCAACATTTTGGTGTGGATAATTTTTTAATCCACAATATGTTGTCGAAAAAAATGTGTAAAAAATTTTGTAAAGTGAGCATTCCAAGAATGCCTTATTTTAGGGCTTGACTGACATATTTTTATTTATTATAATTATAAAGATTTTTTCCACACTGGATATTAATTGTACCTTTAAGGTAATTATTTTCGATTAAAGAAGGAGGTGTTTCCGATATGAAGATGACATTCCAGCCTCATAAGCTTCAGAGAGCCAGAGTTCACGGCTTCAGAGCAAGAATGGCTACAAAGGGTGGCAGAAAAGTTCTTGCTGCCAGAAGAGCTAAGGGAAGAAAGAGATTATCAGCATGATTTTAAAGGCCGCAATTCTTTTGTGGCCTTTTTTCAACGCCCTTAACTTGAGGAAGACAGAATGATTTTTTCACAGTCTTTAAAAAAGAATAATGATTTCCGTAATGTTTATGAGAACGGCAAAAGTTATGCAAACAAAACTATCGTTGTCTACGTGTGGGAAAATGGCAGTTCTTTTAACAGAGTCGGAATATCGTGTAGCAAAAAAATAGGGAACAGTGTTGTAAGGCACAGATTTGCAAGACTTGTTCGAGAAGCTTACCGATTACATGAAAATATGTTCAATAGTGGTTTGGACATAGTAGTCGTAGCCAGAGCCTGTGCAAGAGATGCATCATATTTTGATATAGAAGAATCTCTTTTGTTTCTGGCAAGGAAGGCCCGCATAATGCAAAATGGCGGTAATTAGTATGAAAGAGATACTTATCTTTCTGATCAAACTTTATAGGAAGTACATTTCTCCATTAAAGAGAACAAAATGTCCGTATATACCTACATGTTCTCAGTACGGACTGGAAGCAATAGAAAAATATGGAGCCTTAAAAGGGGGACTTTTGGCAATCTGGAGAATTTTAAGATGTAATCCTTTCTCCAGCGGCGGGTATGATCCGGTTCCATAATTTCGAGGAGGTTAATTTTGAAGGGAGTACTGCTCACACAGTATGATGGTAAGATCGTAGGTCCCGTGGCATGGCTTTTGGGACATCTTATGAACGGAATCTTCAATGTGCTCAACAGCATTGGAATTCCCAACATCGGTCTTGCAATCATTATCTTTACTATTGTTATTTATCTATGTCTTTTACCTCTTACTTACAAACAGCAGAAGTTTTCCAAGCTTCAGGCTAAGATGAGTCCTGAGCTTCAGGCTATTCAGGCTAAGTATAAAGGTAAAAAAGACAATGACTCAATGCTTGCAATGCAGGAAGAGACCAAAGAGGTCTATGCCAAGTACGGAGTATCTCAGACAGGTAGCTGTCTTCAGCTTTTGATCCAGATGCCTATCCTGTTTGCACTTTATCGTGTTATTTATTCAATTCCTGCTTACGTTACAATCGTAAAAAATGCTTTTTCTCCCCTGGTGGAGAACCTCATGGAAACTGCAGGAGCTGCTGAGTTTCTTCAGACTCTTAAAGGTGCATCTCTGTATTCAAAGCAGTTTACCAATGATGCTTTTGTAAACGGCGATGTTACTTACATCAAGAATACTTTTATTGATGTACTTAACAAAGCATCAACAGCGGATTGGGCAAGCATTACAAGCCAGTTCCCAAGTCTTTCCGATTCTATCGAGAGGACTCATACTCTTTTAAACGGATACAACAATTTCCTTGGAATCAACATTGGTGATACACCTATGTACATGATCACCACAGGATTCCCTGAGAAGAGAATAGGTCTTCTGGTTGGTGGACTTCTTGTTCCTATTCTGGCTGCACTTACACAGTGGATCAATGCAAAGCTTATGCCTCAGCCTAACAACGGTAAGGTTGATCCCGATGATCCTACAGCTCAGATGCAGCAGTCAATGAAGACAATGAACATCATGATGCCTATCATGTCAGCATTCTTCTGTTTAAGTCTTCCTGCAGGTATGGGTATCTACTGGATTGCCGGTGCTGTTATCAGATCAATTCAGCAGGTAGTTATCAACAGACACATTGACAAGATCGATATCGATGCTGAGATTGCCAAGAATACTGCCAAGTACAAAGAGAAGCAGGAGAAGCTTAAGACTACTCGCAACATGAGTATGTATGCTAATCTCTCCACAAGAAAGGACGATCTTTCAAGCAAGAATTCTTCAGTTTCAGAAGCTGAGAAGGAAGCAAAGATAAAGAGCGCCCAGGATGTTTATAAGAACAACAAGATTCGTAAGGATTCACTTCTTGCCAAGGCAAACATGGTAAAGGAATTCAACGAGAATAATAACAATAACTAATAGAATATAATCCGGAGGTTACATAAGTACGATGGAATATCAGGAGTTTTCTGCAAAGAATGTAGACGATGCTATCACTGAAGCTTGTGAAACTCTTATGGTAACAAGCAACAGACTTGATTATGAAGTTATTTCAAACGGATCTTCAGGATTCCTTGGCATCGCTGCCAAGCCTGCAGTTATCAAGGCAAGGATCAAAGAGGAAGAGCCTGTTGTAGAAAAGGTAGAGAAATCCGAGAAGGTTGAAGTAAAGAAAGAAAACAAATCAGAGAAGAAGCCTGAGAAAAAGGCTGCTGAGAAAAAGCCCGAAGTAAAAGAAGAAAAAGAGACTAAGGAAGTTAAGGAAAATGCAGTTCCTGTAAATGCCGAGGAAGTTGTTGCCAAGGCAAACGCATTCCTGAAGGAAGTATTTGCTGCAATGAATATGGAAGTTGAAGTTAACTCCAAGTTCAGAGCAGAGGATAACATTCTGGATGTTGAGCTCAGCGGAGCAGAGATGGGAGTTCTCATCGGTAAGAGAGGACAGACACTGGATTCACTTCAGTACCTCATTTCCCTGGTTGTTAACAAAGATACAGCTGATTACGTTCATGTAAAAGTTGATACAGAGAACTACAGAGAGAGAAGAAAAGCTACACTTGAGAACCTTGCCAAGAACATCGCATATAAAGTAAGAAAGACAAGGCAGTCTGTTGCTCTTGAGCCTATGAATCCTTATGAGAGAAGGATCATCCACTCAGCACTTCAGAATGACAAGTACGTTACAACTCACAGTGAAGGTGATGAACCTTTCAGAAGAATCGTAGTTACTTTAAAGAAATAATTTCAACTAGATACCCCTCGAGCACAGCCTTGAGGGGTTTTGTTTAGGTAAAGATCATGAGCAGAGTTCTTAATAATTTCAAAGATGATACAATTTGTGCCATTGCAACCGCTATGTCTGATGCCGGAATCGGTATCATAAGAGTAAGCGGAAAAGATGCACTTCAGATATGTGACGGTATCTATGTTTCCGGGAAAAAGGAACATACTCTTTTATCTCATGCTCCGAATACTATAAAGTTCGGATATATTTGTGATGAAGATGGGGATAACAGGAAGATCATTGATGAAGTGATGATTTCTTATATGAAAGCTCCTCACAGTTATACTATGGAGGATGTTATCGAGATAAACAGTCACGGCGGAATGCTGGTGATGAATGAGATTCTGTCTCTCTTGATAAAGAAAGGATGCAGGCTTGCCGAACCCGGTGAGTTTACAAAGAGAGCTTTTTTAAACGGAAGGATTGATCTTACAAAAGCCGAGGCCGTTATGGATATCATCGGAGCTCAGAATAAGTTCGCTCTTGAGAGCTCCAGGAATCAGCTTCAGGGGAGTATTTCCAAAGAGGTAAAAGAGATAAGAAAAGAGCTTTTGTATAATATGGCCTTTATTGAATCTGCTCTTGATGATCCTGAGAACTATGATCTTACCGGATTTCCTGAAAAACTTACAGGTGTGATAAATACTGTTTCTTCGAAGCTTAAGAAACTTGTTTCAACAGCTGATGAAGGAAAAATCAGAAAAGAAGGCATAAAGACTGTTATTATAGGAAAGCCTAATGCCGGAAAGTCCTCTCTTCTTAATGCGCTCTACGGAAGCGAAAGGGCGATTGTTACTGATATTGCCGGAACCACAAGAGATGTTATAGAAGAGACCATAAGAATTGATGATATTGTTCTTAACCTTGTGGACACAGCAGGTATCAGGGATACAGATAATGTTATAGAAAAAATAGGTGTGGACAAGGCCAAGGATAAGATAGAAGAAGCAGATCTTTGCCTGTACATCCTTGATTCCACCTCTGATATAGATGACGAAGATAAGGCAATAGCCGGACTTTGTTCAAATAAAAAGATTATAGTTATACTGAATAAGAATGATCTTACTGGTAATATTAAAATAACAAAAGATATTCTTCCTGTTCTGTTTTCAGGAATTCAATGCGATAATATTCCTGTCATAACAGCTTCTCTTCTCAACGGAGAAGGCATTGATGAACTGAAGAAGGCGATAGCAGATATCTTTTTTAACGGTGATATTGCTCCCAGGCAGGAAATCTACATTACGAATCTAAGACATAAGACCCTGCTTGAGGGTTCGATACAAAGTCTTGAACTTGTTCTTCGCGGAATAGAGGACGGAGTATCAGAAGATTTTTATATGGTTGATCTTACTAATGCATATACTCTGCTGGGTGAGATCATTGGTGAAGAAGTTGGAGATGATCTGGTGGAAGAAATCTTCTCCAAGTTCTGTATGGGTAAATAATTTATGATAGATATTAGAGAAAAAGTTGATGTTGCAATCATAGGTGCCGGTCACGCCGGATGTGAAGCTGCTCTTGCCTGCTCAAGGCTTGGACTTAATACTGTTGTCTTTACCATGAGTGCTGACAACATTGCCTTCATGCCCTGCAATCCTCACATCGGAGGATCTTCAAAGGGACACCTTGTAAGAGAGATAGATGCACTTGGAGGTGAGATGGGAAAGGTTATAGATAAAACTTTTCTTCAGTCCAAGATGCTCAATACTTCAAAGGGACCTGCTGTTCATTCCTTAAGATGCCAGGCTGATAAGATGGAATATTCCAAAACCATGAGAAGAGTTTTGGAACAGCAGGACAATCTTACCATCAAACAGGCAGAAGTTTCAGAAATCCTTTTTGAAGATATGGATGATGAAACCTTAAAAAGAGACGGCTATAAGAAAAGGATAATCGGAGTAAAGATATTCTCCGGAATCATTTATGAGGCGAAGGCAGTTATCCTTTGCACGGGTACATATTTAAAGAGCCGTTGTCTTACCGGTGAAGCTATTACTTACAGCGGGCCGAATGGTCTTTTACCTTCTAATTATTTATCAGAGTCCCTTATTAAAGCGGGCATAGAACTTAGAAGATTCAAGACAGGTACACCTGCCAGGATGGATGGCCGTTCTATCGACTACTCCAAGATGTCTGAGCAGTTTGGTGATACTCCGGTTATTCCTTTTTCATTTGATACAGATCCGGCAGATGTTCAGAAACCTCAGGTTTCCTGCTGGCTTACATATACAAACGAAAAAACACATGAAATAATACGACAAAACATAAATAGATCACCTATATATGCAGGCATTATAGAAGGTGTAGGACCAAGATATTGTCCTTCCATAGAAGATAAGGTGGTTAAGTTCCCTGATCATGAAAGACACCAGGTGTTTGTTGAACCCGAGGGAACCTATACCAATGAGATGTATATTGACGGAATGTCTTCTTCACTTCCTGAGGATGTTCAGCTTGCAATGTACAGAACAGTTCCGGGCCTGGAGAATTGCAAGATAGTAAAAAATGCATATGCTATTGAATATGATTGCCTTTGTCCCGGTCAGCTCCATTCCACTTTGGAGATAAAGGACATTCGAGGACTTTTCAGTGCCGGTCAGTTTAACGGAAGCAGCGGTTATGAAGAAGCGGCTGCTCAGGGACTTTACGCAGGTATCAATGCTGCAATGCAAATACTTGGTAAAGATTATCTTTCCATTGACAGGTCGGAAGGTTATATAGGTGTCCTTGTTGATGACCTTGTTACCAAAGAAAATTTTGAACCCTACAGAATGATGACTTCAAGGGCTGAGTACAGACTTCTTTTGAGACAGGATAATGCTGATATAAGACTTCGTAAGAAGGGATATGAAGTAGGACTTATCAGCGAAGAAAAATATCAAAAGCTTTTGACAAAAGAAGAGAAAATCAAAAAGGAAGTAGACAGACTTAAGAATACATTTGTTGGTGCCAATGCCAGAATCCAGGAATTCATGGAGAAGAATGGAAGCTCTCCTTTAAAGACAGCTACTTCTCTGGCTGAACTTATCTGTCGTCCCGAATTCAACTATGAGAATATCAAAGATATTGATCCGGAGAGAACAGTACTTCCTTCTGATGTGACAGAGCAGGTTGAGATTACCATAAGATATGAAGGGTATATAGACAGACAGCAAAGACAGGTTGATCAGTTTAAAAAGCTGGAGTCTAAACTTATACCTGCTGATATTGATTATGATGATGTATCAAGTCTGCGTCTTGAGGCAAGACAGAAACTTGAAAAGTTCCGACCGTCGAATATAGGACAGGCTTCAAGAATAGGTGGAGTTAATCCTGCAGATATTTCTGTGCTGATAATTTATCTTGATTCATTACGTCGAGGACAGAGTGATGAGAACTAAGTACGAACAGATGATAAAAGATTTTGCCGAGTTTGGAGTTGAACTTTCTGATGAACAGATTCAGCAGTTTGATACCTATTACTCAATGCTGGTTGAATGGAATAAGGTAATGAACCTTACTGGCATTACAGAATTCGATGATGTATGCAGACTTCATTTTACCGACAGTATCAGCAGCGCAAAGTTTTTTGATTTCAAGGGAAAAGATATTTCGCTTATAGATATAGGTACCGGAGCAGGCTTTCCCGGAATTCCTCTTAAGATAGTTTTTCCGGAACTTAATATTACATTGCTGGATTCATTGAATAAAAGACTTAACTTTTTAAATGATGTGATAGATGAATTACATCTAAATAATACAGGTTCAATCAGAACACTTCATGGAAGAGCAGAAGATTTTTGCCAGAAGAAGGAAGGGTCTCTCAGAGAAACATTTGATGTTGCAGTTTCAAGAGCTGTTGCCAATATGGCTACATTATCAGAGTACTGTCTTCCCTATGTAAAGGTCGGCGGAAGTTTTCTTGCATATAAGAGTGAGAAAGCTGAAGGTGAGCTGGCAGAGGCCAAGGGTGCAATCCATCTTCTTGGTGGCAAGTTGGAATCTTCCAATGAATTTGTACTTCCCGGATCTGATGTCTCAAGAACAATATGTACAGTTAAGAAGGTAGAACCTACTTCAAAAAAGTATCCACGTAAGGCAGGAGTTCCTTCAAAGCAACCTCTGAAATAGATATAGTGGTTTGATAAGTTTTTAAAACAAAATGTTTCACGTGAAACATTAGATTCAGATACAATTTAAAACACCAAAAATTGTTTCACGTGAAACATATAAACCCAAGATATTGTGAGTTTCACGTGAAACATCAAAATATAGTTAACAAATTGTACGGTTTAAAAATACAATTAATACCACAATATATAGTCAGAAGAGCATATTATCCTCGGCGAATTATAAAATAATATAATCGCCGACTATATTTTGTGATAAAATCATAATAGCGTTTTAGAGTTGGAGGAATGATGGGTAGAATAATAGCAATCGCAAATCAAAAGGGTGGTGTAGGTAAGACAACTACCACCATCAATCTTGCTGCCGCTCTGGCAGAAAAGAAAAAGAAAGTTCTGGTAGTGGATACCGATCCCCAGGGAAATACAACAAGCGGTTTTGGTCTGGACAGAGCTCAGATAGAGAACACAATCTATCAGCTTATGATCGATGAGTGCTCAATTGATGAAGCTATTATCAAGGATGTACTTGAAGACCTTCCCGGACTGGATATACTTCCTGCCAATGTAGATCTGGCAGCTGTTGAAGTAGAGCTTATGGATGTTGAAGAAAAGGAGTTCATTCTTCAGAGAGCACTTAATGAGGTTAAGGACAAATACGATTTTATCGTGATCGATTGCCCGCCTTCACTGAGTATGCTGACAGTCAATTCCATGACAAGTGCCAGCACAGTTCTAGTTCCTATTCAGTGTGAGTACTACGCACTGGAAGGATTAAGTCAGTTGATCCATACCGTTAACCTGGTAAAAGACAGATTGAATCCCGAACTTGAGATGGAAGGTGTAGTGTTCACCATGTTTGATTCAAGAACAAACCTTTCTCTTCAGGTAGTAGAAAATGTAAAAGAGAATATCGAGGAGCATGTCTACAAGACAATCATCCCGAGAAATATTCGTCTTGCCGAGGCACCCAGTTACGGTCTGCCCATTACTCTGTATGAACCCAAGTCTGCCGGAGCAGAAGCATACAGATTACTGGCTCAGGAAATAATCGACAGAAAATTTAATTAATATACGGAGGAAATATAATGGCAGCAAAGAGGGGACTGGGCAAGGGTCTTGATGCAATGATCCCTGCCAAGAAAACAGTTGCTAAGTCAAAGCCTGTAGTGGAGAACCACGTTGAGGGACAGGTTGTTAATGTAAACATAACCAAGGTTGAGCCCAACAGGAATCAGCCCAGAAAGACATTTGATGAAGACAGCATGGAGGATATGATCGACAGCATTAAGCAGATCGGTATCATCAATCCTCTTATAGTAGTAGACAAGGGCGATCACTTTATGATCGTCGGCGGTGAGAGAAGGTGGAGAGCAGCTCAGAAGGTTGGATTAAAAGAGGTCCCTGTTATCATCAAGGATCTTACCGAGGAGCAGATAGCTGTTTACTCAATCATCGATAACGTTCAGAGAGAAGATGTAAATCCCATCGAAGCAGCACTGGCTTTCCAGAAGCTCATCGATGATTTCGGATATACTCAGGATGCTATTGCAAAAAATATTTCAAAGAGCCGAGTATATGTCACCAACTCCTTAAGACTTCTTAAGCTCTGTGACAAGGTTCGCGAGATGGTAGTACAGGGTCAGCTTTCAACAGGTCATGCCAGAGCACTTATCCCTGTAGAAGATCCCGACCAGCAGTTTGAACTTGCACAGAAAGTATTCGATGAAGAGCTCAGTGTAAGAGCTGCCGAGAAGATGGTCAAGAATCTTGGAAAGACCAAGCCCAAGAAGACCAAGTCAAATACCAGTCAGAGTCTCGATGCTGTTTACGGAGAATTATCAGAGAAATGTAAGCAGGCCATCGGAACAAAGGTAGAGATTGTTTCCAAGGGAGACGGAACAGGCAAGATTGAGATCGAGTTTTACAGTTCCGATGATCTTGAGAAGATTACCGACAGACTTTGCAGAGAATAATCATAAGGTTGGGGGGACAACATGAGCAGCAATATTTTTAGTGCCATCGGACTTGGAAATCTGGATCCGGCAATTCTTTTTATAGTAATGCTGGTTCTGATCATAGTTCTTTTCATATTAAATATTCTTCAGTCCAAGAAGCTGACAAAGCTTACCAGGAAATACAATAAATTCATGAACGGTAAGGAAGCCGAGTCACTGGAGGAGGAAATCGTAGGTCTTTTCCATGACAACAGGATGATCAGGGCTGAGAATGATAAGAACCGGAAGGAAATAATTGACATCAACAGAAGAATGGCAAGGACTTTCCAGAAAATAGGTCTAGAGAAGTACGATGCATTCAGCCATGACGGAGGAAGATTGAGTTTTGCCCTTTGTATGCTGGATGAGAATGACAACGGATTTTTGCTGAACTCAGTTCACAATTCAGACGGAATGAACTATTCATATTCTAAAGCCATCAATGCCGGTGTGGCAGATGTTGAGCTGAGTAAGGATGAAAAGAGAGCGCTGGATAAGGCGCTGGACAGCGGAAACAGATAATATTTATTAAAATATAATTGTATAAAATATATTTATAGCGGAGGAGATCAAAATGATCGACATTAAATTCCTAAGAGAAAACCCTGATGTAGTCAGGGAGAACATCAAGAAGAAATTCCAGGATGAGAAGCTCCCTCTGGTAGATGAGGTTATTGCCTTAGACTCAGAGAGAAGAAGCAATCAGCAGAAGGCTGATGAGATCAGAGCTCACAGAAATAAGATTTCCAAGGAAATCGGAGGTCTTATGGCTCAGGGCAAAAAAGAAGAGGCTATGGCTCTGAAGGATGAAGTTGCCAAGGAGGCCAAGGAGCTGGAGGAGCTTGAAACTAAGCAGAAGGAGCTGGACGAGGAGGTTACCAATAAGATGATGATCATTCCTCAGATCATCGACGATTCAGTTCCCATCGGAAAAGATGATTCAGAGAATGTGGAGATCCAGAAATACGGCGAGCCTGTAGTTCCCGATTTTGAGATCCCTTATCATACAGACATCATGGAGAGCTTTAACGGTATCGACCTTGATGCAGCAAGAAGAGTTGCAGGTAATGGTTTCTATTACCTCATGGGTGACATCGCAAGACTTCACTCAGCAGTTATTTCCTATGCAAGAGATTTCATGATCGACAGAGGATTCACCTACTGTGTACCTCCTTTCATGATCCACGGCAACGTTGTTGCAGGTGTTATGAGCTTCCCTGAGATGGAGGCCATGATGTACAAGATCGAGGGCGAAGACCTGTACCTTATCGGAACCAGTGAGCACTCAATGATCGGTAAGTTCATCGATCAGATCGTTCCCGAAGAGCAGATGCCCATGGCGCTTACAAGCTATTCACCCTGCTTTAGAAAAGAGAAGGGTGCCCACGGTATCGAGGAGAGAGGTGTTTACAGAATCCACCAGTTCGAGAAGCAGGAGATGGTAGTTATCTGTAAGCCCGAAGATTCCAAGACCTGGTATGACAAGCTCTGGCAGAACACTGTTGATCTGTTCAGAACTCTGGACATTCCTGTCAGAACTCTGGAGTGCTGCTCAGGAGACCTTGCAGACCTTAAGTGCAAGAGCTGCGATGTTGAGGCATGGTCACCCAGACAGAAGAAGTACTTTGAGGTTGGAAGCTGCTCTAACCTTGGAGATGCTCAGGCAAGAAGACTTAAGATCAGAATCAAGGGCAAGGATGGCAACTATCTTGCTCACACCCTTAACAATACAGTTGTTGCTCCTCCCAGAATGCTCATCGCATTCCTTGAGAACAACCTTCAGGCTGACGGAACCGTTAAAATCCCTGAGGTTCTCAGACCTTACATGGGAGGAAAAGAGCTTCTTGTTCCCAATAAGAAGTAATTTTTCCGGAAAAGAGGTAAGACTCGTTGCATAGATATCTTAGAGCTGTGGGTTTTTCAAAGATTAAAGACAGAAAAGATCTGACCCAGCTCATAACCAGTACAATTCAGCAGGCCCAGAGGCGGTCCTACATCACAAATAATGACAATGTGATCCTGTCAGAGTTTGACAGAGACTACGCCGACGACATCGGAATCGCAGTCTGCGGGGAATTCGATGAGGAGGATAAGTTCATCTACGAATATTATTATCCTTATCTTGTACCTTCCGCAGTCAGCACCGAAGAGGACCTGAACGTGGAGCGCCATGCGGCCAATTATTCCTACGCCGGCGTTTGCAACGAACCCAGGATCGGGGTCACCCTTATCTTTTATCTGCAGAACATGATCCCGTATATCAAGTACGAGAATGAGGACAAGTTCCCGATAAAGGGAACCACCTTAAGCCTCTCCGCTCTCTCCATCAAAGGTCAGATCCTGATGCCTATACACAAGACCGAAGAGGAAAAAGAGGCAGCTAAGAAGAAAAACAATTACAGGAATAAACTTATAAACAATGCCAGACGCGGGGATGAGACAGCCATCGAATCCCTGACGCTGGAGGATATGGATCTTTATACCACATTATCCAAGAAGATCCGCAAGCAGGATGTTTACAGTCTCGTTGATACTTACTTTATGCCCTACGGTGTAGAGTGCGACCACTACTCGGTTCTTGGAGAAGTGGTAAGTACCAGACTTGTGGAGAACAAGTTTACCGGCGAGTTTGTTTACATCATGAGAATCAATTGCAATGACCTTGAGTTCGATGTCTGCATCAACAGGGAAGACCTTTTGGGAGAACCTGCTGTTGGACGTAGATTCAAGGGTAATATATGGATGCAGGGACACATCAATTATCCCGAAGCAAAATAAAAGGAGGAAAAGATTATGGCAACACCCCACAACAGTGCAGAAAAAGGCGATTTTGCCAAGACCGTTCTCATGCCAGGTGATCCTTTAAGAGCTAAATTCATCGCAGAGAACTTTCTTACAGATATCAAGTGTGTCAACGAAGTAAGAGGAATGCTGGGCTTTACCGGTAAGTACGAGGGAAAAGAGGTGTCTGTAATGGGACACGGAATGGGAATCCCTTCAATCGGTATCTATACCTACGAACTCTTTAACTTCTATGATGTTGACAATATCATCAGAGTCGGCAGCGCAGGCGGACTGCAGGATAAGGTTAACGTAATGGACATTATCTTTGCCCAGGGCGCACACACTGATTCCAACTATGGATTCCAGTATGGTCTTCCCGGAACCTTCGCACCTACAGCAAGCTATGATATCCTTGAGAAGGCAGTAGCAATTGCCAAGGAGAAAGGCGTAACTTATCACGTTGGTGATGTTCTTTCTTCAGATGCTTTCTACAAGAAGTGCAATGAGAGTGAGCTCTACAGAAACTATGGCGCTCTTGCAGTAGAGATGGAGACACCCGCTCTTTACATGAATGCAGCAGAGGCCGGCAAGAACGCTCTTACAATCCTTACCTGCTCAGATCACCTCTTCAAATCCGAGGAGCTTACAGCCAAGGAGAGAGAGACAGGCTTTACAGACATGATGGAGATTGCGCTTAAGACAGCAGTTCAGCTTTAATCTTACAAATATTGATTTATAAAGATTAAGAAGTCCTGACCTTTTGGTCAAGGACTTCTTTTTAATTTCCGGGCAAAAAAGGTACTATATATTTCTTTACGTGCATATGATAGCGTGATAATAGGAACACAAAAACCTATGATATGATTAATTAAGGAGTAGTTATCATGAAGAAAAATATACGAATGGTTTTACTTTTAGAACTTTTGCTTTTCATTGTTGTTTTTTTAATCAGTACCCTTGGTACAAGTTTTGGTTTCTCAGCCATAGCATGGTTCTTGGATTGGCCTTCGCTTATCCTCGTTATGCTGGTACTTATCCCGGGACTTATTATCATGGGAGAATGGAAAGATTTTTTGAAGGCATTCTCTGTAGGAATAAAAGATTTCAGACTCTTAGAGCTTAAAAACATAATTGAAGCAGTGGGAGCAGCTCAGAAACTTACCATCTTTGGTGCACTCTTTGCCATCATAACATCAGCAATACTGCTCATGGGACACCTTTCCGATCCTGAAACAATAGGACCGAACCTGGCTGTCTGCTTCCTTGCAGGCTTCTACGCAGTTATCATCGAATTTTTCCTTCTGCCTCTTAGGCTCAATGCCGAGCGTAAGATGAATGAAGAGATGGATATGGAAGATGAATGATTTTGGGATCACCAAAGAAAAGTATCTAAGCATAGCCCGTAAATTCGGACTCACAAAGAGAGAGCTTGAACTCGGATACCTTAAAGTGTCGGGGTTTTCAAATCATAGAATTGCTTATATGCTGGGAATTTCAGAACAGACAGTAAAAAATCATTTCACTCACATTTATGAAAAGGCCTGGGTTCCCGGAAGAAAAGAATTTCAAGAGCTGTTTATACAGGATGGATAGGTAATTATGTGTTAGAATTATTTCATGAAAACAAGAGAAGAAGCACTAAAATACGGTTTATCTTTTCCGGATACTTATCAGGAAGCACCCTTCCATGACCCAAGCTGGCAGCTGGTGAGATATAAGTATAATAAAAAAGCATTCCTTTGGACTTATGAAAGAGAAGGGTTCATCAATCTAAATGTGAAGGTTGATCCTGAGACAGCATATTTCTGGAGAAAGGCTTACACCTCGGTGATTCCCGGATACCATCAGAACAAGGAGCATTGGAATACTATTATCCTCGATGGAAGTATCCCTGATAAAGACATTAAACTCATGATTGCTGAGAGCTATGACCTGATAGCAGACTCTCCAACCAAGAGAATCTATGATGCTGTCGCAAGAATCCCAAAAGGCTGCGTTGCAACTTATGCGCAGGTTGCAGAAGAAGCCGGGGATAGAAAGATGGCAAGAGCTGTAGGAAATGCTCTTCACAAAAACCCTGACCCCAGCACAATTCCCTGTCATCGTGTAGTAAACTCAAAAGGCGAACTTGCCGGGAACTATGCATTTGGCGGAGCCTGGAAGCAGGGAGAAATCCTGCTCTCAGAAGGTGTCGAAGTCAAAGACGGAGTTGTTGATCTGAAAAAATATCAA
>JAILFT010000194.1 GCA_024697425.1 Butyrivibrio sp.
CATGACCATCGGCAAACAGATCATGGAAGGCATGATCTGGCACTACAAGATCGACAAGCAGGACGCCTACAACAGAGCCGTAGGGCTTCTTAAAGAGGTTGGTATAGAGGATGCGGAAAAGAGAATGAAGCAGTACCCTCACCAGCTCTCAGGCGGAATGAGACAGAGAGTTGTCATCGCCATAGCTCTTTCCTGTAACCCGGACCTTCTTATTTGCGACGAGCCCACAACAGCCCTTGATGTTAACATTCAGGCCAAGATACTGGAGCTCATCAAAAAGGTTCAGAAGGAAAGAGATATCGCGGTAATCTACATCACCCACGACCTGGGTGTTGTGGCTAAGGTTGCCGATTATGTAAACGTTATGTACGCAGGCAAGATCGTTGAAGTCGGAAACATCAACGAGATCTTCTATGAGCCCAAGCATCCCTACACCTGGGGACTTCTGTCAGCTATGCCCGATCTTGGCACAGATGACGAGAGGCTCTATACGATTCCCGGTTCACCGCCAAATCTTTTGCATGAAAAAGAGGGCGATGCCTTTGCACCGAGAAACGCATATGCCCTTGAGATTGACGACAAGCTGGATCCGCCGATGTTCCAGATCACAGAGACCCACTCAGCGGCGACCTGGCTTCTTGATCCCAGAGCTCCCAAGGTAGAGATGCCCAAAGAGCTGAAGGCAAGAATAGAGAGAATGAAGAAGGAGGCACAGGCAAATGGCAGCAGATTATAATGCAGAGCCTCTTTTGGAGGTAAAGGGACTTAAACAGTATTTCCCTGTAAGTAAGACCTACACCGTTAAGGCGGTTGACGACGTGAGCTTCAAGGTTTATCCCGGCGAGACCTACGGTCTTGTCGGTGAGTCAGGCTCAGGTAAATCCACCATCGGAAGGAGTATCATAAGGCTCTACAATCCCACAGAGGGCGAGATTTCTTTTGCCGGAATGGATATCAGTGGAAGACTCTCCAAGATGGCAAAGAGTAAGCTCCGTCTGCAGATGCAGATGATCTTCCAGGATCCCATGGCTTCCCTTAATCCCAGAAAGAAGATCAAGGATATCATCGGAGAGGCCCTGGATGTAAACGGACTGTGCAACACCAAGGAAGACAGGGATTACAGAGTAGAAGCCATTCTTCAGAAGGTGGGACTTGCCAAGGAGCACGCCGACAGATATCCGCATCAGTTCTCCGGCGGTCAGAGACAGAGGGTAGGAATCGCGAGAGCCCTTATCCTGAATCCCAAGCTGGTCATCGCTGACGAGTGTATCTCCGCTCTGGACGTATCCATTCAGGCTCAGGTTGTAAACCTTATGAAGGACATTCAGGAGGAACTTGGAACAGCATACCTGTTCATCGCCCACGACCTTTCGATGGTCAAATACATCTCCGACAGGATCGGTGTTCTGCACCTCGGACACCTGCTTGAGACAGGAACTACCGATGAGATTTTCTCCAATCCCGTACATCCCTATACGAAGAGTCTTTTGTCAGCAATTCCGATACCTAATCCGGAGCTTGAGAAGAACCGCGAGGCTATAAGCTACGACTACAAAACCTCAGGAATTGACTACACTAAGGGCACAGAGCACCTGGTGGAGGGCACTCACTTTGTTAAGTGCACCGATGAGGAATTTAACAGTTGGACAAAATAACAGGACACAATTTGGACACAAATGCGCAAGCTTACTGGGCTTGCGCATTTTAAATTGCGTAAAATATGCTATTGACTGACCTTTAAGATGAGTATATCATAAGGAACGCCGTGAAATCGGCATTTTTTTAACGAATAATATTAAGAGGTGCGAAATGAAAAGGACATTAGTGGGGAGACTGCTGGGGCTTACCCTTGCGGCAATAATGGGTGTTTCAACACCTGTTTCGGCCTTCGCTCAGGAAGAAGTAGGGGGACTTCTTGCTGTAACAGAGGAGACTGAAGAAGCTGTGGAAACTGCTGAGGCAGAAGAAACAGAAGAAGCTTCTGAAGAAGCTGACGCAGAAAAATCTGAAGTAATTGAAGTAACCGAGGAAGCTGCAGAAGAAGAGACAGAGGTTGAGGCAGAAGCTGCAGATGAGAAAGCTGTTGCAGAGACAGTTGATGCAGAGGCAGCAGTAGATGCTGCGGAAACAGGCACTTTACCGGAAGCCGAAGAGACAGAAGATGCGGCACTTGTCAGTGCGCCGGAAGTTAATCTTACTGCGGAGTTCATCGGTTTTGGTGATGAGGCAGATGCTTTCATCAAAGAACAGGGACAGGATGCATATGAAATTAAAACCAATAGAATGAGTGATAAAAGGTATTTCTTAACTGTTGTTCTTAAGATGTGGCCTTTTATAACCAATACTGTGCTTGATTCTGTTGCTGTGAATTATGATGGCAATGACAGCGAAGATAAGCTCGGGGTCAGAGATGCCTATTATTGCAGCTCTTACGCCGGCACAAAGAACTGTTTTGTCATTGAATTGGAAATGGGAGCAGATACGGATACTGTTCCTGTTGAGTTCCTTGAAAGCGGCGCTAAGCTCAGCTTTAAAGCAGATTGGTCCATGAATGTACTTAGGGGCTATACACTTAATGCCAACGGCGGCGTATTTGACGATACTGTTCTCTTTGGCGGAAGCAGCATAACCTATACAGCAGGCGACTCCAAGAGCCTTAAGTCTGTAGAAGGAAACGATAACAATACAACAGTAACAGTAACTTATAATCAGAACAAGACAGTTGCATACGTTCCTGTTATGCAGAACGGATTCCTTCCGCTTCCCCAGGATAATGCAGGGGTTTCAATGGATCTTGCGGGAAGGCCCTATGACAAAGACAGACTCCCTCTTCTTGGCTGGAATACCAAAAGCGATGGAAGCGGTGAGTTCTATACAGGCGAGCAGATCCTTTTGGACAAGACATTCAGATACAATAAAACCGGCAGTTTGGATTCTCCCGTATATCTTTAC
>JAILFT010000229.1 GCA_024697425.1 Butyrivibrio sp.
TTCTCAATCATAAATCTATACCTATTGTACGAAAAAAGAAACAATATATATCAGCTATGAGTTAATTATAAAGCCAAAATGCTCCTATGACAAATACTAAAATGGATTACTTATCTCTCCAGATGATTCTTCCCTTGGTGAGATCGTAGGGTGAAAGCTCAAGAGTTACCTTATCTCCGGGCAGAATTCTGATGAAGTTCTGTCTGAGCTTGCCACTGATGTGTGCAAGAACAACATGTCCGTTCTCCAGCTCCACCTGGAACATTGTATTGGGAAGCTTCTCTATTACCTTACCTTCAATTTCAATTACGTCAGCCTTTGACATCTTAATCCTCCTTAAACGTAACTATCATACTAAAGTCAGTATCTCCGGTTCACCATCCGTGATGGCTATTGTGTTTTCATAATGTGCGGCCAGGGAACCGTCAACGGTCACCACAGTCCATTCATCATCCAGCCAGCCTACATAGCGCTGTCCCATTGTGATCATGGGTTCTACAGCCAGGGCCATGCCCTTCTGCAGCTTAACACCTCGGCGCCATTGTCTGAAGTTGGGAATATTGGGCTCCTCGTGAAGGCTTCGCCCGATACCGTGACCGGTCAGTTCCCTCACAACTCCATATCCATAGGGTTTAACATAATCATCTATGGCTCTTGATATCTCATGAAGCCTGTTACCTGCTTTTGCCTTCTTAATTCCTTCAAAAAAGCTTTTCTCAGTAACCTCAATCAGTTTCTGAGCTTCAGGTGATATCTTGCCCACGCCCCAGGTTCTGGCAGCGTCTGAATGAAATCCTTTGTATATAAGTCCTGTGTCAAAGGTGACAATATCGCCTTCCATCAGGATCCTGTCGGCACTGGGTATTCCATGGACGACTTCATCATTCACGGAAATACACACAGAAGCAGGGAAACCCTCATAGTTCTTGAAATTAGGAACCCCGCCCAGCTCGCGGATTGTTTTTTCTCCAATTTGGTCTAACTCCAGAGTGGAGATACCAGCCCTAAGTGCAGCATGAAGTTCGTCATGAACCTTTGCCAATAAATGCCCAGACTGGCGCATAAGCTCAATTTCTTCATCGGTCTTGATAATAACAGCCATAACTCTTGCCCTGCCAGAATAGCTTACGCATTCAAAATATTAACAATATCGCCAAATACTACCTGCATATCTCTTGTGCCGTCTACTGTCTTCAAGATATTCTTCTTGTTGTAGTAGTCAATGAGCGGCTGAGTCTGCTCGTGATAAACGCTGAGTCTGTTCTGAACTGTCTCAGGCTTGTCATCATCACGCTGAACAAGCTCGCTTCCGCATGTATCGCAGATTCCTTCCTTCTTGGGGGGAATGTGCTCAATATGATAGGTTGCACCACACTTAAGACATGCTCTTCTGCCTGACATTCTGCGAACGATGTTCTCATCGGGTACATCCACATTGATAGCAAAGTCAACCTTGTCTCCAAGTTTGGTAAGTTCCTTATCAAGAACGTCAGCCTGAGGAATTGTACGAGGGAATCCGTCAAGTACGTATCCGTTCTTGCAATCATCGTTAGCAACTCTGTCAAGGAGGATCTCAACAGTCAGCTCATCAGGTACAAGCTGTCCCTTGTCCATATACTCCTTGGCCTTTTTGCCAAGCTCTGTTCCGTTCTTGATATTGGCTCTGAAGATGTCTCCTGTGGAGATGTGGGGAATTCCGAACTTCTCCGCGATCATCTTGGCCTGTGTGCCTTTACCTGCGCCGGGTGCGCCTAACATAATAATCTTCATAATTAACTGCCCTTCTCTTTTTATTTATTGTTGCCTGGTAACAATACAGATATATGTTATCACAAACTCATAAGTTGAAAAAGGTCATTTTAACAAATTAAGAGGCTTCAGCGCCCATAGAACAAGGCGCTGTCACCTCTCTAATCTCTTTAGTCTTCCAGGAATCCCTTGTAATTACGAACAAGCATCTGTGACTCGATCTGCTTGATGGTCTCGAGGATAACACTTACAACGATGATAAGTGATGTTCCGCCGAATGAAACCTTAGCTCCGAATACACCGTTGAAGAAGATGGGAAGTACACCGATAATGGTGAGTCCGCATGCTCCGATGAAGATGATGTAATTCAGAATACCTGTAAGATATTCGCTGGTAGGCTTTCCGGGTCTGATACCGGGGATAAAGCCGCCCTGCTTCTTCATATTCTCTGCAATCTCAATAGGATTGAAAGTAATTGAGGTGTAGAAATATGCGAAGAAAATAAGTAACAGGATGTAAACTATAAGTCCGATTGAATAGTTCCAGTGGTTAGGATTACACCAGTTACTCTGGTTGAGGTAAGCAACAAACTTGCCCCACCAGCCTGTTCCCTTGTACCCTGTCAGCTGCGTAATGATGATAGGGAACTGGAACAGTGACATTGCAAAGATGATAGGCATAACGCCTGCAGTGTTGACCTTGAGAGGGATCTCTGAACGATTTCCTCCGTAGGTCTTTCTGCCCTGTATCTTCTTGGCATACTGAACAGGAATCCTGCGCTCAGCGCCGTTAAGAAGTACTACAAGAACAACCATTGCTATGATAACTGCGATAATAACTATTGCTGAAACGACTCCCCTTGCAATTGGCTTGCCGTTTACAAACTGCTCAAAGAGTGAACTGATGTCTGACGGCATTCTTGAAAGAATGTTGATAGTCAGAACGATTGAAATACCGTTTCCAACACCGTTCTCTGTGATTCTCTCACCAACCCACATAAGGAATGCACTACCTGCAGTAAGGGCGATGGCGATCTGGAAAATAAGGAAAATCGACTTACTTGTAAGGAAATTCTCACTTCTGTAGAAACCGATTGCCATAGCAACTGACTCGATAAGCGCCAAACCTACTGTAATGTATCTAGTGATTGCTGTCAGTATTTTTCTTCCCTCTTCTCCATCCTTCTGCCATTCCTCAAACTTGGGAATAGCAATGGTAAGAAGCTGAATGATAATAGATGACGTAATGTAAGGTGTAATATTGAGAGCCAGGATTGACATGTTCTCAAATGAACCACCTGTGAATCGATCCATAAAACCAAAAGCATCACTGTCTGTGAGCCCGCTGAACCAGTTACGGAATACTGCTGTATTCATTCCGGGTACCGGAATAGCAGATCCAAGTCTGATCACGCAGAGCATCAGGAAAGTAAAAAGAATCTTCATTCTTATTTCTTTGACCTTTAATGCATTCATTAAGGATTTAAACATTAGATCACCTCTGTTGTCCCGCCAACGTTCTCGATTTTTTCTTTAGCTGCTGCGCTGAAGGCATTAGCTTTAACTGTGAGTTTCTTTGTGATTTCGCCGTTACCAAGGATCTTAACGCCGTCAAGCTCCTTCTTGATGATACCCTGAGCCTTAAGAGCATCGATATCAACAACTGCTCCATCCTCAAATACATCAAGTACACTTACGTTGATTCCAACGATCTCTTTGTGGTTAATATTCTTGAAGCCTCTCTTAGGAAGTCTTCTGAACAGAGGCATCTGACCACCTTCGAAACCGGGTCTGGGAGCTCCTGAACGAGCCTTCTGACCCTTGTGGCCCTTACCTGCGGTCTTGCCGTTTCCTGAACCATGACCGCGGCCTCTTCTAAAATTATCACTCTGTACAGAACCCTCAGCAGGTCTTAAGTTGGATAATTCCATGATATTCCTCCTTCAATTAAATCTCTTCAACCTTAACGAGGTGTCTGATCTGCTGGATCTGTCCTCTTGTTGCAGAGTTATCAGGCAGCTCTACGCTACTGTTAAGTTTCTTGAATCCCATTGATTTTACGGTTGCTACCTGCTTAGGTACAGCACCAATTGTGGACTTAACCAATGTGATCTTAAGCTTTTTCTCGTTTGCCATTGATTTTCTCCTTTATTAAGCGGTTACTTCTGCTACAGATTTACCGCGCTTTGCTGCAACTTCTTCAGGTGTCTTCAACTGAGCAAGGCCATTGATTGTAGCATATACAACGTTCTGCTTGTTGTTTGAACCAAGTGACTTTGTCCTGATGTTTCTGATTCCTGCAAGCTCACATACGGAACGAGCGGGACCACCGGCGATGATACCGGTACCTTCAGGTGATCTCTTAAGCAGAACCTCGGCTGAACCGAACTTGCCAATGAAATCATGTGTGATACTGTTGTTCTCATCAAGAGGTACAGTAATGAGGTTCTTTGTAGCATCCTCTTTACCCTTACGGATAGCATCCGGGATTTCTGTTGACTTACCCAGACCTACACCAACGTGTCCGTTGTTGTCACC
>JAILFT010000041.1 GCA_024697425.1 Butyrivibrio sp.
GCAGCGGGATGCGGCGCAGCGGGAACTGGCAGCGACACCGCAGACACTGATAAGACGCAGCAGTCACTGGAAGAGCAGGAGCAGCCTGACGCAGACGCGGCGGCAGAAAGCCAGGAGACGACAGCTTCTATAAACACGACAACCACCACCATGAGGACATCACTTCTTGGTGATGAGGAGGAAATCTACTACAATGAGCTTCTAAAGCCCTGTGTAGAGCCCTATACCATAGCGGATGACTTTTCAAATGTGGTTTACGCTGACCGCTTTGCAAACTGGTTTGAATCCGAGTATGACAGCGAGTACAACAACACCGCACCACTTCGCGAGGCGCTTATAAAGAATGGCTTTGCGGTAAACGGAGGCTTCGGCAACAGCGAGTTTTTCGATGTGTACGAGGACAACAGATATCTGAAGTTCCCGAGTTTTGTCACTGTTGATTCCCTGATGCACACATATCATCTGTACTTTGCATATCTTATGAAGAAGACCGAGACCAACTATCTCTCCTCCACATTAAAGGATCTGGGAAAAGAGATGATGGAGGCATCAGCCGAGCAGGCAAAAGCCCTTGTTGGATCAGACTGGGCAGATGCAGCCAAGAGAAATGTGGCATTCTTCTATGTTGGCAGCAAACTCCTTGATGACAGCGTGGCATTTCCTGAAATTGCTGCAGATGCGCAGTCAGCTGCGGAGCAGGAAATAAGCAAGATAGGTGAAGCTGAAGGTATCGGCGAATGCTTCCTCACCGGCCTTAACGAAGATTATACACAGTACAAACCAAGGGGCTACTATGAGGGAACAGAGTTGGAGCCGTATTTCAGAGCAATGATGTGGTATGGCCGTATACCCTTTGCGCTGGACAGTGAGGAAGCGGTAAAGAGCGCAATCCTCATGACCATGGCGCTTAATGAGGGAAGCCTTAATAAGTGGGAGAGTATCTATAACATCACAGCCTTTTTTGCAGGAAACAGCGATGATCCGGGCTACGGGGAATTTGCACCTGTACTTGAACAGGCCTATGGCAAAATACCTTCCGCAGATGACCTTACATCCAATAAGGAAGCCCTCTCCAAGGTGGTGGAGCTTGCAGGAACCATCAGTGCTCCCAAAATCAATTCCATCCCTGTGATGGAAGGTGAAGATCCCGTGATCCCATCCTTCAGATTTATGGGCCAGCGTTTTACCATAGATGCAGCTATTATGCAGAGGCTGATCTTCAGCGCAGTTGAAGAAAACTCAGCCGGGGACAGAAGATATCTGCCCGACACACTGGATACAATGGCAGCTCTTGGATCTGACACGGCAATGGCGCTTCTTGAAGAGCAGGGAGTAACAGATTTCAAGAACTATACAGAGAACCTGAATGAGGTAAAAGAGCTGTATAACACAGCCAAACCTGCCGACTGGAATGCCAGTCTCTATGCGGGATGGCTTAACACTTTAAGACCACTTCTTGAAAAGAAGGGCGAGGGATATCCTTCCTTTATGCAGTCTGAGGAGTGGACTAAGAAAGACATGGAGACCTTTGCCGGCTCATATGCAGAGCTCAAGCACGATACCATCCTTTACGCCAAGCAGGTAATGGCTGAGATGGGTGGAGGCGAAGATGAGGAAATCCTTGATGAAAGAGGATACGTTGAGCCAGAGCCTGTGGTTTATAGCAGATTCCTGTTCCTTTCGGAGAAGACCAGAGACGGACTTGATTCTTACGGAATGCTGGAGGACAGCGCAAGAGAGGATCTCACAAAACTGTCCACCATGGCGAAGACTCTTTTGACCATATCCGAAAAAGAGCTGGTGAACGAATCCCTGACTGAGGAAGAATATGAATTCATAAAAGATTACGGCGGAGATCTGGAGCACTTCTGGTATGAGGTAAACAGAGAGTATGGTGATATCGTATATAGCTATGAGGCACCCTGCCCTGTGATTGCAGACATTGCAACAGATCCCAATGGCTCAGTGTTGGAAGTGGGAACCGGTGAAGCCCAGAACATGTTCGTGGTGTTCCCCATTGACGGCGAGCTCCACATTGCAAGAGGAAGTGTTTACAGCTTCTATCAGTTTGTACAGCCCATGAGTGATCGTCTCACCGATACTGAGTGGAGAGAGAAGCTTGCGGGCGGACATCTTGACGATGACTGGAACTGGGTCGAGAATGAGGACCATCCCGTTCAGCCCGACTGGACCCAGAGCTACAGGTACAAAAACTGATGAGGACTTTGTTTGACAAAAAAAGAAATATTATATGGCTGCTGCTGTTTTTAACGGCGGCAGCCTTTTGCGCTGTGCATTTTCTGGTGTTTCTGAAAGTCCCCATGGGTGTGGACTGGCAGCAGAAAAAGCAGGAGATCTACGGCGGAAAACTACAGCTTAGCGGCAAAAAAATGGTCCTTAGGGACGGAGTCAAGGGACCAAAATGGCACACGAAGAAGAACTGGCTGGTCCAGGATTTTCTTGTGTCGGACATTGACGGCGATGAAGACCTTGAGCTCATACTTCTGGTATGGAAAAGAGGCCGCTTTGGCCCTGATATGCCCTTCTGGGTAAAGGCCGATGAAAAGAGCTATTCTCAGCACATTTTTATCTATGACATTTCAGAAGACCTTCAGGTAAAAGAGAAGTGGCTGGCTTCTGAGATTGGGCAGGAAGTGACCAGATTTAAGCTCATGGAAAAGAATCCTTCAATTATCCTGACCGAGGAAAAGAGTGGTCACTGCAGCCTCTGGAGATGGGAATCCTGGGGGCTTAAGAATATGGACAGCACCGTGAGCCTTGTGGCCTTCGGTGATAACATCATCCACGACAGCATTCTGGATTATGGAATGAAGGCAAAGGCAGGCGACTTCTCTTTCCTTTACGAACCTTTTCTTCAGGACATTGAGGACGCTGACATCGCCGTCCTGAACGCAGAGACACCGCTGGTGGACAAGGCTTCCGCCTACGGAGGATATCCGTCCTTCGGATCGCCCATAGAAGTGGGAGAGGCCATAGCCGGTGCGGGTTTCGACGTGGTGGCCTGTGCCAACAATCACTGCCTGGATCGTGGCATTTACGGAATTGATGTCACAGAGTCTTTTTACCGGAGCAAGGGACTTACATGGCTTGGGATACGCTCGCCCTCTGACAGCGTGATCGAAGATTATAAGACAATTTCCAGGAACGGCATGACCTTTGCGCTGTTCAATTACACATACGGCACAAATGAAATAGACGGAAACGAGAAGTTCCCCGGAATCGTAGATTATCTGCCTGAGGATGAAGCCGGAGAAAAAGAGCTTTCGGCTACCCTTAAGGAGGCGAAAAAAGCCGCCGATATAGTGATTGTATTCGTACACTGGGGCGATGAGTATAGCGCGGAGGTGAGTGCGCAGCAGGAGCATTTCACGGATCTTTTTGCTAATTCAGGAGTGGATGTTGTTATCGGAAGCCATCCCCATGTTCTGCAAAAGAGCTGTGAAGTGGATAGACCAGACGGCAGAAAAATGCTTGTTTACTACTCTCTTGGCAATTTCAGGGCCGATCAGGGAAAGGATGAGAGCACAAAGATCGGGGGAGAGGCCAGGATTGTTTTTGAGTACGACTTTGATGGCGTCAGAATTGCAGCCCATGATCTTAAACAGATCAATTCCTACTGGAAATAAAGTTTCCGAAAACGTTTCTTAAAAATGTATTAAATATGCAATTTCAGGCGATTTTTAGCCTTTTAGCAGGGGCGGGAACCCAGTGGTAAATGGTATAATGTTTAATAATTATGGGGTGATTTTGGAGATTAGATGAGAAAGAGATTACTGGCAGGCCTGCTGGCAGGATTTATGATAATCCAGAGTGCCGGCACGGTAATGGCAGCGGAAGATGCTGCGAGCCTTTCATCAACAGGAATATATGAAACTACGGAAGCTGCACAGGGTGGAGCTTCTCTTGTCACGTCCGGAAGCAGTGAAGCTTCTTCTGTATCCGGAGGAAGTGAGGGTTCTTCTGAATCATCTACTGAGGCTTCTTCAAAGGCTTCATCTGTAGAGAACCCCGATGATGGTGCAGGCACAGGTTCCTGTGTCGACGATCCGTCCACAGATTTCCCTTCCGATTCCGCATCTTCAGAGAGCGCCTCTTTGGATGGCAGCACAGAAGCGTCTTCCGAGGCTTCAAGCGGAGCATCTGATGATGATGCCGCTGACGTGGCTTCCAGTGAAAGTTCTTTTCCCGAGGATTACTATGAAGAGCATCCCACGGGATTTCTCGATTATGACAAGCAGTATGAACTTGAGAGTATCAATGATCTTCCGAGGGTCAATACCAAGAGACTTTTCAGAAGCGCTCCATCTTACCCTTCTTCCTATATCACAGCAAATCTTCCCGGCCTTAGGAATCAGTCACCTTACGGTTCATGCTGGGCATTTGCGTCCATAGGACTTTCCGAGATCAATCTCATTAAAAACGGATATACAGGTTTTGACTTATCGGAGCTTCATCTGGCTTATTTCACATACCATTCTGAGGTTGACCCCATGGGGGGAACAACAGGAGACTATTCCACGTTTTCCGGCAGCGGCTTTTTGGATATGGGAGGAAACTACGACTTTGCGGCTACCTCCTTTATGCGCTGGACAGGTGCAGCAGATGAAAGTCTGGTTCCATACAGCATGGGCAGTACATCGCAATCAAGCGGACTTGCCGCGAATCTCGCATTCAATGATGTGGTTCATCTGAAGGGCTATTACGAAGACGTATATGATGTAAACAAACTGGATCCGGTCAAAAAGATGATCACCAATTATGGAGCCTGCGGAATCAATTTCTATGCTGTAAATTCCATGTCCGGAGCCACCAGCAAAAATTATTACAATCAGGCCAATAACTGTTACTACAATCCAAACAATAGCGGAGCTAATCACGCGGTTATAATAGTTGGCTGGGATGACGATTTCAGCAAGGACAATTTTGCTACAACCCCTCCCGGAGACGGCGCATGGCTTATCAGGAACAGCTGGTCCACCGGCTCTTATGATGATAAGAGCAGCTTCAATTATTCCGGCTATTTCTGGATGTCGTATTACGAAGGCTCCATCGATGAGCAGATATCTGCTTTTGAGTGCGTGCCTGTAAGCCTTAGCCATGACAACAACTATCAGTATGACGGCGGTCTTGGTATCGGTACTTTGGGACTGCCGAATTCATTCACCGCTGCGCAGGTATTTACTGCCACTTCTGATGCCCAGTACGGAGAATACCTTGACGAGGTTTCAATCTGGACATCTTCAGCAGGCGCAAATTATACCATAGACATCTACACAGACCTTACCGATCCCGGAAATCCTTACAGCGGAGAGCATCGTGAAGATGCCACAACTGTGGGAACTATTGACTTCGGTGGCTTTTATACAATACCTCTTTCGGATGAAATATATCTGGAGGAGGGAGAGAACTTTGCGGTAGTTGTAAAGATCCAGAAGTCAGGTGCAACCTGTAACATAGGCTATGAGTACGCGCCTCACTACTCCGGCTACAACCTCTCTACGGCAGTCAGCGCAGGAGAAAATCAGAGTCTGTATTATAACGGATCCAGATGGATAGATTACGGCTATGAGCATGGCTACAACTTCAGGATCAGAGCCTACACTAATGATCTTCATCAGCAGCCTGTGATACCTACGGGGGTTGAATTTACAAATCTTGTAAACGGTGAGCTTTCACTTGATATTGGTGAAACCAAAACTGTTGAGACCAAAGTTCTTCCGGAGAACGCAGCCAGAAAGACTCTGATCTGGACATCATCAGATCCCTATATTGCTACAGTCACCCAGGATGGAGAAGTAAAAGGCCTGTTTAACGGCGTGGCAACCATTACCGCTACCACTGTGTCCGGAAAAGTATCTAACTCTTTTACCGTAAAGGTACTTCCCATATTGGAGTCGGTAAGCATTACCAGTATCGGACCGAGAATGGATGTAGGTGTTGAGAGAACCTTTTCGGTGAAGCAGGTTCCTTCAAACTATACTTTCAGAGGCAATGTGACCTGGGAAACAGCAGACCCGTCCATTGCAACCGTTGATGCTGATGGTAAGGTCAAGGCTCTCAAAGTCGGAGCAACCAATCTTACAGCAACTGTTGACGGAGTGTCTGCAACTATCAGGATATATAGCCTTGTGAGTCACGGAAGCTACGGCGCTGAAGTTAACAATGATAATTCAGTAAGGATTTATTGGGAGCCTGTGACCGGTGCTTCAAAGTATATTGTCTACAGGGGCACTGAAAAGATCGCGGAGCTTGACACTGATGCCGGATTTTATGTTGACCGTTACTATTGCGATTTTGAAAATACCGGAAAGACAGTAAACTATTACTTTGCATATGTTATCGGGGACGATGAGCTGGAAAGTATAATGTCTGCCAAGCTTAATGCCCGGTATAGGATAAATTATGAGTTAAACGGAGGAACTCTTGCAGAGGGGGCACCGACTCTTTATACCAAGGGAGTTGGCGCTAAGCTTGTAGATCCGATTCCCCCTGAGGGCAAGGGGTTTGTGGGCTGGTATCTCGATGATGATTATCACCAGCTTAAGAATGAAATAACAAGTGCAGATACAGGTGATATAACCCTTTATGCCAAGTATGAAAAAGCCTCCGTTGCAGGGATAGATATCCTGTCCGATGATGACGAGGTACATATAGGCCATTCCATCAATGTAAGCGCCAATACACTTAGTAATTTCGAGGGTTATGCTCCCGATGAAGACGGCTATACTCTGACGTTTTCGGATACAGATGCGGCTACGATCACTGTTTCGGAAGGAGATAAGCCGGTTGCTACCATTACAGGAAAGGGCTTTGGAAGTGTTACTGTTACAGCCACCGCCAAAGGCCTCGGCAAAGACGGAGAGATCATCAGTGCCAGGAAGTCTTTTATTGTAAAAGAGATAAGACCGACAAAGATGTCTCTTGACGTAACCAAAGACACGCAGTCAGCTGATATCAGCACCGGCGATACACTTACAGCAACTGCAGCAATTGATCCTGAAGATGCCAATCAGAAAGTTGCATGGACTACTACAAATGAGAGTGTGGCAACTGTTAGTGAAACCGGTGATAGTACTGCAAAGATAACTGTGGTCGGACCGGGAACAGCTTATATCACTGCGACTTCCGTTGCCGATGCATCATTGACCATGAGCCACAGAATTGCAGTGGAGAGCATTGATGATGAGGGAAAAGAGCTGAGAATCATCGATACTGCCAAGGTACCGAACATCTACGGCTCCAGCAGCGATGAATTCGACACGGATTATTCAAAGATTGAACTTGCAGTCGGCAAGTCTTTTGCCCTGAAAGCAGCATTGACGCCAAATGAGGCCTTTACGGACAAGAATGTATTCTGGAGCAGCGGAAATGCAGCAGTTGCTTACGTAAACGCATCCGGTAAGATTACAGCAAAAAGCGCCGGAAGCGCAGTTATTATGGCCAGAAGCGAAGAAAGCGGCCTTACTGCAGCCTGCAGAGTCGAGGTCTATGATCCCGTGACAAGCTTTGCTCTTGATACAAAGTCGTTAAAGCTGGGGCAGGGACAGTCTTCGCAGGTTAATGTAACTACAATCCTTCCTACATCTGCAAGTGATGTTGTGACTTCTGTAAGCAATAAGCCTGAAATTGCAGTGGTTAAAAAGATTGATACGGATACATTTGAGATTGTTGCCGGAAAAACTAACGGAAGTGCAGTTATTTCCTTTGTTACAGAGCATAACGAGAAGACGGTCAAGCTGAATGTGACGGTAGGCAATGCCGTTGAAGCGGTGGATGTGACCTCAAAGAATAAGTCTACAGGCCTTGTACTTGCTGCCGGAAAGACAATGCCCTTTACCGCAAAGGTTATGGGGCAGGATTCCAAACAGGCCATCAATAAAGGTGTTGTCTGGTCTGTAGATGATGAGAGCGTAGCGACCATCAATCAGAAGGGCGTTCTGACAGGCCTTAAGTATGGCTGGGTTACAGTGACTGCTACCTGTCTGGAAAAGAACGTTGACGGAGAAGAAGTAAAAAGTGACCCTGTTGAAGTATTTGTTTATGTTCCGATAACCAAGGCATACTTTAATGCCTCGAACATTACGCTTCTTCCGGGTGGTGAGTATGACCTGAAGGCTATCTTTACCACTCCTTACGGAGACTGGCCTACGGGATATGACTTTAAGAAGACTCTGCAAAAAGAGATGCCGGTATCATTGTACATTGCTTCCGGACAGGGAGTAAGTCTTGAACAGGCCGTTGATGCGGGACCGGAAGAAAGAACGCTTAAGGTCTCAGAGGACTGCAAAGTCGGACAGACGGTGGTGATCAAGGCACTGTACAGGCCATATG
The DNA here is from genome assembly GCA_024697425.1 of Butyrivibrio sp. Lineage (GTDB taxonomy): Bacteria > Bacillota > Clostridia > Lachnospirales > Lachnospiraceae > Butyrivibrio. Next base: position 8,353 of record JAILFT010000041.1, read on the forward strand.
AGAAATACGGTACGCAGGTATCGATAAAGTGTACCGTAAAAATTGCAGATCCTTCCAAGGCGTCACCTAAGCTTTCCTTGAGTAAAAAGAGCCTTAGTCTTGATAGGGGGGCTATGACAGAGCTGACAGGAAGCTTCTCATCGGTTATCCCCAATGACCAAAAGGTTACCTGGACTGTGGAGGGAGACTCCGTCCGGTTTATTGATGATCAAGGTAATATTGCTGACAGCATAGAGACTGAGCCGGATGAAGGAAAGACGACTCAGAGTGTTCGTATAGTTGCGGTGGATGATGGCTCTTTTGACAAGAAGACAGCTAAGGTTACGGCAACTACAGAAACCCTTGTTAAGGGAAAACCGCTGACAGCTGCCTGCATGGTTACAGTTCTTGGTAAGGCCGCGGAGATACAGCTAAAGAGCGGCAAGGTTGAGTTTGGCAGGGGCGACAGAGCACTTCTTGCCAAGGGCAAGAGCATGACAGTGAAAGCTTCTGTTTTTGCGGATGCTGACAGGAAGTATAAGGCAGGAAACCAGAAGGTTACCTGGAGTAGCAGCAACAACAGCGTTGCCACTGTGAACGCGGCAGGCAAGGTTGTGGGAGTTGCAAACGGAACAGCCAGGATAACAGCTACCACCACTGATATGCAGGACGATAAGCCTGTTGAGAAGTATTTCTACGTGGAAGTTTATAATGCGCCTGCAAAACTGGTCCTTGATAAGAAAAAGGCTTCAATGAG
>JAILFT010000090.1 GCA_024697425.1 Butyrivibrio sp.
CAAGAGAGTTTGCAAGGGACACGGCACTTATGGCATCCTGGCCAACATAGTTAAGCATCAGTACATCCGCGCTGTTAACCGATGCGTCGATGATATTCTGAAATATGATGGGCAGAGCAACTACCCATATTTTCCTGTATAGAGATTCTTTATTACTCACTTTTTATTATCTTTCCGTCTTGGATCAAAAGCTTTTCAGTAGTTTTTTAGACATTTACGCCTTCTTTCGAAGGATTACATATTTCTGTTGTAGATCTTTTTAACGTGTTCTCTGTTTCCGCCAATGATCAGGATGGCAGCAACAACACTGGCAAGTTCAAACAGCAGCAGTACTGCTCGCTGATCCATAACCAATGTAAGAGACCCTGCCAATAGTTCGGCGATAAGCGAGCCTGAAGTTGATAGCACCTGGAATGCGCCGTTGAACCTTCCTTTGTTCTCATCGGGAACATAGCTCTGTGTAGATGAGATTCTTATGGTATAGCTCGTAACTCCACCGACGCCCACAAAGAAACTCAGTATCATCGCAACACGTAATGGGGTATAGAGATAGAGCCCTTCAAATATTCCGATCATGATGTAAACAAAAAGCGCGATATAAAACTTATTGCCGGCATCAAGCTTTTTCTTGTAATGGAAAGCGCCGCCCAGAGCTCTTCCCACAAAGCTCATACCGAATATCAGCATGAAGAGGTACTCGCCGTTTTTAAAATTCCCTTTAAAGTAGGGAAGGCAGATTACATTTGATGCACCTCCTGCCATGGAACTGAACAGGAAGTAAATGGCAATCGCCATAAGCCCTTTTTCGGAAAAGAGATATCTAAAGCCTTCCTTAATGTCGACCAGGACACGGGAGACTTTTGAAAGATCTTCACCTTCAATGCTTTTCTTTTGTTTCTCAATGTATTTTTCTTCAGCTCTGATCCGGGTTTCCAGTGTTGCGGCAACTAAAAAGCAGACAGCGTTGATCATAAGAAGTGGTCCCATACCAAAGAGCTTATAGAAAAAGGTCGCTACCGGTACCATGAATATGGCAAAGGTCTCAAGGACGCTGGCGATGGAATATGCCTTTGAATAATTTCCCTCAGATATCAGCAGAGGATAAAAACTGTCATAAGCAACCATGTAGATACTGTTTACAGACCCGACTGTTAAACTAAACAATGCAAAAAGCGGGAAATTAAACCACCCGTGGGAGAGCAGTATTCCAAGTAGCAGATATAAGCCGCCCATCATAAAGTCCAGAGTATAGATCATCTTTTTTCTTGAGAACCTATCCAGTATCGCGCCTGAAATGATAGGAACGATGAGCTGCGGAACAGTGTAAGTCATAAGATAGATCGCGTAGAGCATTGTGGAGCCGGTGTAATCCAGCACCATAAGGCTAAGGGCAAATCCCGCCATGCTGTTTCCCAGCATGGAGACTACGCTGCCCATGGTTATTATTGTGAAGTCCCTTGTCCAAAGGGGCTTTCTAATTTCTAGATCATTTGAATCTGTCTTTTCCATGATGTCCTCCTAAGTAAGTCGAAATATAAAATAAAAAGATCCATTTGCATCACGCAAACGAACCTTGTCTATCTCAAAATCTTATTATCCCGGTATTTAGATATTCAAACTATGGCACAAAAAAAGCACCTATCCGGAATTAGAAAAGATCTGAAGTAGAATGATACGATTCGCGCAACGCAAATAACACCCTCGCGGGTCAATTACAGCTATTACTTACTGAATCAATATCACCTATTCAACATCCCCTCTACCTCCAAAATTGTGCTTGGAAACTAACCACTTACATTTGTAACATGTTTATCTGCCTTCGTCAACAAAAATCAGAAACTAATTTACGAAGGGTCATAAATTTCTGATAATTACGTATGTCAGAACCAGAGCGATCAGGAACACTATATTCACAGCAGTGAAGACCAAAAGATACTTTCCGCTCTTTTCACTGTATTCCCTGGTATAGGCCTTGTAGGAAATCAGAGAAGCCATGGAAGCAATCAGCGTTCCAAGGCCGCCCACATTGACTCCTATAAGAAGTGACTTGTAGTTAGAAGTAAACCCTGAAAGCATGAGGGTTGCAGGAACGTTGCTGATCACCTGGCTAAGGGCGACGGCTATGGGGAACTCGCGGCCCACAAGCACTTTCTCAAGGAAGGAGCTGATCACATCTATCCTTCCCATGTTTCCGGTGAAGATGAAAAATCCGATAAAGGTGAGGAGAAGTATGTAATCGGCCCTAAGCAGGATCTTGTAATCCATTCCGCCTACAACTATCAGCACGATGATTGCAAATACGTACCAGGGCAGTATTCTTACAACGGTCAAAAGAGCTATCACAAACAGTACGGTATAAATTATGATCTGGCGCATGCTGCCAAACCGGCTTGTTATGGAAGAACGATCACTCTTTTGAAGGCTCTTTTTTCTGCCGGGGATTATCAGAAGGCCGAGAACAAGGAGAATTGCAGAGATGAGAGAGTAGGGCAGCATGATCAGGATGAAGTTTCCAGGGCTCATGCCTGTTAATCCGTATAGATAGAGGTTCTGCGGGTTTCCGATGGGAGTAAGCATACTTCCCAGGTTTGCCGCAACAGTCAGGAGAACCACTGTGGGGATCATCATATCCTCCCGGCCGCAGTCGTGGAGTATCATCAATGCGAAGGGAACGAATGTAATGAGCGCCACGTCGTTGGTGATGAGCATGCTTCCGAAGAAGCACATGAAGATCAGCATGGCTGAAAGCTGCCAGCTTTTTGAAACTTTGGATAAAAGAACTCCCGCAATCCTGTCAAATACTGAATTCTCTTTAAAGCCCTGGATTATTACCATCAGGCCCCAGAGGATTCCCAGGGACCTGAAATCTATATAGCCAAGATATTCTTTTCCCGGATGAACAAAGAATGCTGAAATAAAAGCCAGTATCCAGGCGATAGTAAGCACTGTATCGATTTTACGTATATTTTTAAAAACTTTTCCCATGTCTTTTTCCTCACAATTAAATCTCAAAACGACGAAATAATACCACAAAATAAGCCTTTTTGCAAAGATTACATTGTGTTATGTTAGTAGTAGGGAGAAAAAGCCGTGAATATTGACATACAGAAGATCGCCGAGGGTGAGGAGAGTATTGTGATCAGATACAAGGACCCGAACCCTACGGTCAACAGAATAATCACAATTCTTGAAGGCGGCGACGGCAAACTCTGGGGAAGGACAGAATCGGGGAGCGTTTCCATAGACACTAAGGACATTCTGTACTTAGAGACGGTGGACGACAAGCTCTTTGCCTATACGACAGAGGTTGTTGCCAGGATCGAAGGGTCGCTGGTTTCATTCATGAATGAAGTGAGGGATGAGACGTTTTTCAGGTGCAGCAAATCCATGATCATAAATGTAGGGAAGGTGCGGGCACTAAAGAGCCTCTCCTCCAACAGGATCGACGCCACCATGGAAGGCGGCGAGCACATTATGATTTCAAGAAGATACGCCGTGGATTTCAGAAGACTTCTGAAAGGAGACAGATGAGATGAGTGATAAAAACAAAGATAAATCGCGGGTTACGCTGTGGGAACTCTATCTCACAAAGGAAATCGGAATAGAATTCAAGGCCTGTCTCTATTTCTTTGCAATACTGTTTTTCTACTGTGTTGTGAGGCTCATTGGCGGCTCTTTTGTGGCGGAGATGCTTCACATGCTGGAGATGATTCTTGCCTGCTACGTAATTGGATACATTCAGGTATATCTTCTCTGGAACTTCGATGAGGCAGATGCCCTGGGGGGAAAAGAGATCCTGGGAATAGCGGTATGCACTGTGATCTACAGCGTTTTGTCCTACGTATTTAAGTGGTTTGACAGAAGCCTTTTGGCAACGGTGATTTTTGCGGCGTACATCCTGTTATGCTATGTCTGCGTTTTCTTCATATACAAATCAAAGCGATATATTGACGACAAAAAGCTCAACGAAGACCTTCGGATCTTTCAGTCCGAGCATAAAAAGTGAATCTTACGGGAATTAAAGTGCACCTTGCGGGAACAGCCATTGTTCCCGCTTTTTTTATGTGTTAATTGTAGATTAGGGAAAAGAAAAAATGGCAAAAGGAGGGGACAGAAATTGAGTAAAGTAGTTGAGATTGAGAACCTTACGAAGAGTTACGGAAAAAGCCGCGGAGTAATAGATGTTTCCCTGAGCATAGAAGAGGGGGATATCTTCGGATTCCTTGGTCCCAACGGAGCCGGTAAGTCTACGACTATAAGATCAATGCTGGGATTCCTTAAAATAAACAGCGGAAACATAAAGATCCTTGGCATGGACAGCGTTAAGGATCATGAGGGCATTTTAAAGAATGTGGGCTATATGCCGTCGGAAGCCTGGTTCTACGAATCCATGAAGGTCAAAGACGTGATCAAATACGCCGCTGATGTGAGAGGTCTTGATTGCAGCGCTGAGGCGGAGAAGCTCTGCGAGCGCCTGAAGGTTGATAAGGAGAAGAGAATAAAACAGCTCTCCTACGGCAATAAGAAAAAAGTCAGCATTGTCTGCGCAATGCAGCACAAGCCTAAGCTCTTTATATTCGATGAGCCTACAGGCGGCCTGGACCCGCTGATGCAGAGGACGTTCTTTAACCTGGTCAATGAATACGTGAGCGGAGGGACCACATGTCTTTTGTCCACCCATGTACTGACCGAGGTCAACAAGTACTGCAAGCACGCGGCCATCATGAGAGAGGGAAGACTGACCATGCTGGAGCGGGTTGATATCGATGACGATACATTCCTGAAGTTCTATGAAGATGAGCAGTGAGGTGACGAGGATGAAACATATACTGATAAGAGAATTAAAACTTAATCTGAAAACCTTCCTGATCTGGAGCATCTCGGTGGGAGTTGTGGGACTTATCTGTGTGCTGCTCTACGAGAGCATGGAGGGTGATATGCAGAAGATGGCGGATGCTTTCTCGAACATGGGAGCATTTTCCGATGCCTTTGGCATGAGCACTTTGAGCATCGCCACGCTGAAGGGATTTTTTGCTACTGAGGTGGGCACGGTTCACGGCCTTGGAGGCGGCATGTTTGCAGCAATCCTGGCGGCGGATATTATTTCAAAGGAAGAGGATAAGCACACCGGAGAGTTCCTGTTCTCGCTCCCCGTTTCCAGAGGGAAGGTTCTTACCGCTAAGGCGCTTTGCGTAGTGATCAACCTGATCCTCTTTACAGTGATCTGCGGACTGATGTATTGGTGCGGCGTTCTCTATCTTGGAGAGGAGTTCCCGGTGGGTGAGTTTCTCACCTTTATGTTCTTCCAGTTTGTGATGAATCTTGAGATAGCAGCAATCTGCTTTGGAATTTCCGCCTTTTCCGGAAAGAGCAAGATGGGCATGGGCCTTGGAATTGTGCTGATGTTCTACGTATACGATCTTATGGGAAGAGTGGTGCCTGACCTTAAGGATTACCTGTACATCGGGCCTTACTCCTACGCAAATGCTTCGGAGATCTTCACCGGCACAGAGATTTCAGTACCTGCCCTTTTAGTAGCAGCTGTCGTAACAGTGTGCTGTGTTGCTGCCGCGTACTTCGTTTTCGGGAAAAGAGATCTCGCCAGCTAAAAGAGAAATGGTCCCTTGACTCCGTCCCCGGGGCTCATCCGGTGGTGTCTCCATTCAGCTTGCGGTAGTCCCTGGGGGAGTAGCCGGTTATGGCAAGAAAGGCCTTGTTGAAGGTGGTGGTTGACTGAAAGCCTGCAAGAAAGGCGCATTCAGTGACAGAAAGGCTTTCGTCGAGAAGAAGAGATGCGGCGTTCTTTACCCGGATGTTTGAAAGATACGCAGGAAAAGACATATGCATATACTGCTTAAAGAGCTTGGAGAAGTAGAAGGTGCTAAGGCCAACATAATCTGCCACGTCCTTCTGGGAGATATCATCGTCGGCATTATCCACGATATAATTGCAGGCAGCGTGGATGTAGTTCCAGCCTGCTCCGGAACTTTCGGTTGATGCCGATATCTTTTTATTCTCTGAAATAACATACTCGCCGATCTTAAGAAGAATATCGTAGATACACAGCTTACATCTGGTCTCTGATAAGGGATCGGAGGAGTTGTGTATCTTTTTTATTTCAAAAAACTTCTCGGAAATTGCTGCCGAGAGCTGTGGTGCATCCTTGGCACTTATGTGTCTGTAGGAAAAGAGAAATCTTGAAATGGAGACAAGATCAAGATTGTTCTCGATTATTGCTGCGGGAAACTGAATGAAGATTGCGCTGCCGTGGGGGCTGTTCAGGGTCTCATGGATCTGCTGCGGCCACACCAAAAGGATGTCTCCTGCGCTAAGCTCGTAGAGGACATCGTTCACCCTGTATTTGCAGCCGTCCTTTAAGACCAGCGTGAACTCCGCGGCATTGTGCCAGTGGAGCGGGTAGGTCTCGGGGCCGTCCTCCTCGGTGATGGAAATGGAGGAGGGTGCATTAAACTGGATTTTTTCTTTCTCTATCTTTCCCATATTTCAATAATAACAAAAAACGGTCAAAAAGTACCAAAAAACAGCGTTCTTTTCTAACAGGCAAAAATATAGAATTAGACTACAGCATAGAGAAAAAAAAACAGGAAGAATATGTTATGAATAAAAAAAGTGAGATTGATTTTACTGAGGGAAGCCCTTTAAAACTGATACTTTCCTTTTATTGGCCTCTCCTCTTAACAAGCACGCTGCAGCAGTTCTATAATTTCGCCGACACCTGGATCGTGGGAAAGGGTCTTGGAGACAACGCCCTGGCAGCGGTAGGCAACATGGGTTCTTTATTCTTTTTGATAGTGGGATTCTCCTTTGGTCTTGCCAACGGCTTTGGCGTCCTGGTGGCTCAGAGCTACGGGGCAAAGAATGAGGAGGAGCTGCGGCACAGATTTGCGGCGACCATCGAGCTTGGAATTGCCCTTGCGGTAGTGCTTTCCATTGCCAGCGTTTTGTTCCTGCCCCACGCCTTAAGGCTCATGCAGACAGATGCGAAGATAATCGGTGACAGCCTGAAGTACGGATACATTGTATTCGGCGGGCTCTCCGCGGGAATCTGCTACAATATCTCCGGATCGGTGCTCCGCTCACTTGGCGACAGCAGAACTCCCCTTAAGGCCATCATTGCATCATCGATCCTTAACGTTGGCCTCAACAGCCTCTTTATCTTCATCTTCCACATGGGAGTTGAGGGAGTAGCCATAGCAACCCTGGTATCCCAGGTGGTTTCATCTATCATCTGTATAGGGAAGCTTCGCCAGATAGAGGCAATAAGACTGGAAAAGAAATATTTCATCAATGAGAGCAGAGTATTTCTGGAGCTGTTAAAGAACGGCCTTCCCATGGCTTTCATGAATTCCATAACTGCAGTGGGATGCATGGTGGTCCAGTACTTCATCAACGGCTACGGCGTGGTATACACAGCTGCTTATGCGGCCTGCACCAAGTACCTGAACCTGTTCATGAATCCCGCAGCTACTGCAGGAAACGCCATGTCCGCGTACACCAGCCAGAACTACGGAGCAAAAAATTACAAAAGGATACTGGAAGGCGTATACGTCTGCCTTGGAATAGCGGTAGTAGCTTACCTTCTTCTTGGAGGCCTCATGATATTTATTCCCGGAACTCTGGCCGGAATATTGCTGTCCGGATCCGAGCAGATCGCCCTGGTGACACAGTTCCTGCCAAGGTGCGGTATCATGATGATCTCGCTGAACGTGCTCTTTGTGGTAAGGAGCTGCGTTCAGGGCATGGGAAAGCCCATGCTGCCTATGGTTTCGGGCATAATGGAAATGGTAATGAGGATCCTGGTGATCTCATTCTTTATAGGAAGTTTTGGCTTCAAAGCTGCGGCTTATGCAGAGATAAGCGCGTGGACAGGAGCTCTTTTTATAAATGCCTATGCATTCTACATCACACTGATCCCGCTGCTTAGGGCGGATAAGGATATCAGCTATTCAGAAAACAGGAATCTTAACAGGAGGACAACCACATGAAAGCTCTTTTTATCGGAGGAACCGGAACAATAAGCATGGGAATCGTAAGGGCTCTTGCAGAAGACCCCCTCTGGGAGGTATATCTTTTGAACAGAGGAAACAGAAAGGCGGAGGTGCCTGAGGGCGTTAACCAGATAACCGCCGACATCCATGATGAGGATGCTGTTGCCAAAAAGCTTGAGGGTATGAGCTTTGACGTTGTCAGCGATTTCATTGCTTTTGACAGAGCAGCCGTGGAGCGGGACTACAGACTCTTTAAGGGCAGGACAAGGCAGTACATCTTTATCAGCTCTGCGTCAGCCTACAACAAGCCTGCAGCAAGCTATGTGATCACGGAGGGTACGACCCTTGCAAATCCCTACTGGGAGTACTCCAGGAACAAGATAGCCTGCGAGGAATTCCTCATGGATAAGTACAGGACCGAGGGCTTCCCGGTAACAATAGTAAGACCGAGCCACACCTACGATGAGAGAAATGTGCCCCTTGGAGTTCACGGAAACAAAGGCTTCTATCAGGTTATAAAGCGCATGCAGGCAGGAAAGCCTGTCATCATACAGGGGGACGGTTCTTCCTTGTGGGCCCTTACCTTCAACAGGGATTTTGCGGTGGGATACATCGGACTTATGGGAAACAGGCATGCCATCGGCGAGGCCTTCCAGATAACAGGGGATGAGATCCTGACCTGGGATCAGATCTACGGCACCATTGCAGATGCTTTGGGCGTGGAGCTCAAGGCCTGCCATGTGGCTTCAGACTTTCTTGCAGATGTTGGAGAAAAATACGGCTACGATTTTCGCGGAGGTCTCATTGGCGATAAGTCGGTATCGGTGGTCTTTGACAACAGCAAGTTAAAACGCCTGGTGCCTCAGATGACCACCACGATCCCTTTCAGCAAGGGCGTGCGCATTGCCCTTGACAACGTTCTGTCTCACGAGGATAACTACAGCGAGGATCCTGAGTTTGACAGATTCTGCGACACAGTAATCGATGCCATGGAAAATGCCAGGGCGCAGGTAATCGCGGATTTGAGCAAGTAAGAGAACCGTCCCCGGTGGCGCGTTCTTATCGCAAGAAAGGAGACAATTGTCATTATGAAAAACTTTACGTTTTATTCACCCACCTTTTTCGCCTTCGGAAAAGACACAGAGAATGACGCCGGCAAGTATGTAAAGCGCTTTGGCGGCAGCAAGGTCCTCATCCACTACGGTGGCGGAAGCGTAGTAAGGTCAGGGCTTCTGGACAGGGTAAAAAAGTCTTTGGAGGAAGCCGGTATTTCTTTTGTCGAACTCGGAGGAGTTAAGCCCAATCCAAGAAGCGGCCTTGTATATGAAGGAATAGAGCTTTGCAAGAAGGAAAACGTGGACTTTATACTGGCTGTTGGCGGCGGAAGTGTTATAGATTCTTCAAAGGCCATTGCAGCAGGGACTTTATATGACGGAGATTTCTGGGATTTCTACACAGGAAAGAGAGTAGAGAACGCCCTTCCCGTTGGAACCATCCTCACAATAGCAGCAGCCGGAAGCGAGGGAAGCCCCGATTCTGTTATCACCAAGGAAGAGGGAATGTTCAAGAGAGGCGCCAGCGGCGATGCTTTAAGGCCAAGGTTCAGCATCCTCAATCCGGCACTTACCCAGACTCTTCCTCCTTACCAGACGGCAGCAGGTATCACGGATATCATGGCCCATCTTCACGAGAGATATCTTACCAACACAAAAGAGGTAGAGGTTACCGACAGACTTATCGAGGGACTTCTTCTTACCATGATCCACGAGGGTCCCAGGGTGATTGAGGATCCCGACAACTACGAGGCAAGAGCCAACATAATGTGGGCAGGAATGATGGCACACAACAACTCCTGCGGCGTGGGACGAAGCCAGGACTGGAACAGCCACAACATTGAGCATGAGCTGTCAGCTCTTTATGACTGTGCCCACGGGGCAGGGCTTGCGGTTACAATGCCTGCGGTGTTCAGATATGTTTACAAGCATGATGTCATGCGCTTTGCCAAGCTCGCAGTAAGGGTTTGGGGATGCCAGATGGATTTTGACAATCCCGAAAGAACCGCCCTTGAGGGAATCACTGCGCTGGAGCGCTTCCTTAAGAGCATCGGAATGCCCCTCAGCTTTGCAGAGCTTGGAGCCAAAGAGGAGGATATCCCCACTCTTGTTAAGGCCCTTTGCTACGGCGATGGCAGGACCGGCAGCATCTCAGGATTTGTTACTCTTGATGAGAATGACTGCACTAAGATCTATCAGATGATGGTCAGATAAAAAGTTAGATAAAAAGTAAGCCGGAAGAAAAACGCTTTTGTTTTTCTTCCGGCTTTTGTATGTGTAGCATCATTTTGACCCCCGGGGACGGAGTCATGGGCTCATTTTGGAGAATACAAAAGGCCGTCCTAAAACCCCCATTTCTTAAGAAAAATTAATTTATTTCGGCGGTATTTCTTAAGAATTTCCTGCTACAGTATTCTATGTGCTCGCTCAGAGCAAAGGTTTCTGCGTTCGCAGAGGCATCAGCATTTCGCTGAAGAAATCCATTTTAGGAAAGGAAAACTATATGAACAACAAAGTGCTACCTGTTAAACAAATGCAGGTGACCGGCATCTCGTACGCTGATGCCAAAAAAGCTGTGGAATCCATGAACCTCATTGATGGATTCCTGTTAGACAGCTCTATTGAAGATGAGGAGGACGCAAAAGTAGTCATTGGGGCAATACTAAGTACTGTATTTGACCGAGACATTAAGGACATTCATGTTACAGCTCAAAAACAGATTCAGGCAATTGACACAAAATACCATGGTATCAGGCTGGATGCACATGTGACGGAAGATGAAGAAGGGAAAGTTAGCGCTACAATCTATGATGTTGAGATGGAGAATCGGATCGCAGATAAACTATCGCTTCCCAAAAGGCTTAGATTCTACAACTCACTTATTGACAGCAGATATCTAGAATCCGGTGTCAGCTATGAGGATCTACCAGACTTCGTATCGATCACAATTCTTTCTTATGACCCATTTGATGCAGGAGATATATACTATGAAGCGAGTAAAGTTCTTACTACCCATCCGAATATTGAGTACAGGGACGGAACATCCCATTTGTATCTATACTGCAACGGAAAGATCAATGAATCCCTGTCTCCCTCGCATGGAAAACGCCTAATGGAAATGTTAAAATATATTGTATCAGGAGAGAAAATCAGCTCATCAAATCCTGAAGTTAACAACCTCGAAACAATCGTGTCAAAGATCAAGAAAAGACCGGAGGTAACCAAGAAGTATATGCAACAATGGGATAGAGAAAGAATTTTGGTTCAGGAAGCAAAGACAGAGGGAAGAGAACAAGCACTAATTGGGTTAATTTGCAAAAAGCTGTCAAAAGGGAAAAGCATGGAAGCTATAGCCTCAGAAGTTGAAGAAGATGAGGAGTATGTAAAGACAATCTGCTCCATTGCTGGGAAGTACCACCCTGAATATGATGTTGAAAAAATATATGAAGAGTTGAAATGCAAAAGCCTGGGAAGAATTTAAGGCCATTGCGTGTGATAATCCGGTGATAAAGGAGGTAGGTGATCTTATGCTGATGATGAATGTGGACCAGAAAGAAAGAGAGATACTTGAAGGCCAGCGCAGATACAGAGAGCAGGTTGCTTCGCAGTATACTGCCGGCTACACAGATGCAGAAGAAAAACTCACTCCTGTGATTGATGAACTTCAGGAAAAGGTTGACGCTGCCAACCAGACTATCGCCGAAAAAGACGCTACCATAGCCAATCTTAAGGCAGAGATTGAGGATTTGAAGAGTAAGAAATAAATCGTAAGCGCTGTAGCTACGAATGCAAACCGTCTGAGATGAATGCATAGAAGAAGGGATCCTTAGAAGCTTCTTCATCGAGAATAGAAAGGAGGCTATCGAAATGAGTAAAATGGAAGTAACCGCCGAAGAATACTATGAAGTCGTCGCTGATGAAAACTACGAAAAGGGCGTTGAACAGGGCATAGTAGATTTGAATTCCATCTACTCCTGGCTCTTCTCAGCAGGTCGTGACAACGATGTCAAAAGAGCCTCCACTGATCCCGATTTCCTTGATTTACTCTTCAAGGAGTACGCAGAAAGCCACAAAAATAATTGACAGAAATATCCCGGGCACCATTGGTGTCCGGGCTTCTTTTTTGAAAAAGTATATAAAAAATTGAAACATCCAAGATGAGCAGATTCCAGTGACTGACACAATACATGAAGAAAATGGACCCTTGACTCCGTCCCCAGGGCCCACCCAGAGCCCACCCAGAGCCCACGCAGAAAACCACCCAGAGCCCACACAGAAAACCACCCAGAGCCCACGCAAAGACCACCAAGTAACCACCCCAGGCACCCCATACCTCATCCCTTTACGCCGAGATCTCCTGCTCATGGAGCTCCTGGATCTCATCCACAGCAGAGAGCATGGGCTTTATCTTCTTCCCAAGTATCTTCCTGTCAACATAGTTGCGGGTTATCTTCATAACGGTTCCGCTCAGGGCGATGACACCGATAAGGTTCGGGATCGCCATAAGCCCGTTGAAGGTGTCGGAGAGGTCCCAGGCAAGTGTCAGGTCCATGGTGGCGCCGATCATGATGAACGCCACAAAGACGAATTTGAAATACCTGGTGGACCTTGTGCCAAAGAGGTACTCAAAGCCCTTGCTTCCGTACTGGCTCCAGCCAAG
>JAILFT010000092.1 GCA_024697425.1 Butyrivibrio sp.
AGGGGCATTCCCTTGAAAGGAGCAGGAATGTCGTTGTACTCCATCTTCTCGCGAAGGCCTGCAAGGATAACAATGGCAATGGTGAAACCTACAGCTGTGGCAAATCCGCAAACGGTACTCTGAAGGATTGTGTAGCCGTCGGTAACGTTGTTGAGAGCAACACCCAGAACTGCGCAGTTGGTTGTGATCAGGGGAAGGTATACACCGAGCGCCTGATACAGCGAAACCACGTATTTCTTGAGGATCATCTCAACGAACTGAACCAGCATCGCAATAACAAGAATGAATACGATGGTCTTAAGGTAAGAAAGATCCAGGGGTGAAAGAATAAACTTGTAAATAACGCTGCAGACCAGGGAAGCCATGGTAATTACGAAGATACATGCGGCTCCCATTCCAAGAGCAGTGTCTGTCTTCTTGGAAACTCCAAGGAAAGGACAAAGGCCAAGGAACTGGCTTAATACTACGTTATTTATCAGGGAAGCTGAGAGCATCAGTCCCACAAGACTAACTATTGTAGACATTATTCAGCCTCCTTTCCGGCTTCTTTGAAAGCCATGATCTTGTCGGCAGCTGCCTCTTCTGCTGATGAGCAGCAGCCCTGTCCGAACTTCGACGTATCTTTTCCCTTCTTAGCCATGTTCATCTTGATCTTGTTCATGATGGCAATAAGGAATGCCAGAACAAAGAACGCTCCGGCCTGCTGGATAAAGATACTGATGGGCTGATAGCCTGAAAGGAAAGCGCCAACAGCACCGGGAACCACTGTTCCCTCGCCGAGGATCTGTACATCAAAGGCAGTTCCTGCACCTATAAACTCTCTCACAAGACCGATGCAGGTGATGGCGCAGGTAAATCCGATTCCCATTCCGATTCCGTCAAAAAATGCAGGAATGATACCGTTCTTGCTGGCATAGGCCTCCGCTCTTCCGAAGATGATACAGTTAACAACGATAAGCGGAATGTATACGCCAAGTGCCTTGTTAAGTGTAGGCACATAAGCCTTCATAAGAAGCTCAACCAGTGTAACGAAGGATGCAATAACAACGATGAAAGACGGGATCCTGACTGTTGAAGGAATTGTCTTTCTAAGTGCTGAAATAACCGCGTTACTGAGGGCAAGAACAAAAGTTGTTGCAAGTCCCATTCCAAGGCCGTTGATAGCTGAAGATGTTACAGCCAGGGTGGGACACATTCCGATCATGAGAACCAGTGTGGGGTTCTCAACAACGAGGCCGTTAAAGAATCTCTCTGCAGGAGTATTCTGTTTAAAGCCTAAAGCACCTTTTTTTGCTTCCATGCTAATCACTGACCTCCTTTCAGAACATTTTCAAAATAGGCAACCGCCGCATTTACACCGTTTGTAACGGCTCTTGAAGTAATGGTGGCGCCTGAAATAGCCTCAATCTGAGTGTTTGCATCAGACAGCTGTCCGTTTTTAACTACCGCAAAATCTGTAGCTGCCTTGTCCGCAAACTGGGGAACAACCACCTTCTCGGCATTCATTCCAAGACCGGGAGTCTCAGCGATGTTGATGATGGAAATTCCGTTGATGTTGCTGTCGTTGGTGATACCAACCGTGTAGGTAATAAAGTCGCCGTAGCCCTTGGACTTAACCTGGATAACATATCCAAGACCGTTTCCTGAGGCATCCTTGGCTTCCTTGACACTCTCAATGGTCACTCCGCTGTAATCCGCAAGAGCCGTAGTTTCTTTTACCTCAACCTCATCAAAAGTTGAAGCCTGTGCAAAAACCGACTGATTGGCTCTGTCCTGGGCCAGCTTGTCCTGGTAAGCGATGGGATCCTTGGTAACCTGATAAACGATTCCCAGAAGCACTCCCGCTACCAGAGTTATCGCAAAGAGGATAAGTGCGTTTTTGATCATGGACTTTGTATCATTCATGCTTTTTTCGCCTCCTTCTTTGCAGTTTTCTTAATGCCGAAGGCTCTCGGGATCGTGAACTTCTCGATAAGCGGAACAAGAAGGTTTCCGATGACGATTGCGAAGGAAACGCCCTCAGCATTGGCTCCGAAGATTCGGAATATTCCGGTCAAAAGACCTAAGATGACGCCGTAGATAACTCTTCCCCTTGGTGTGATGGGGCAGGTTACGTAGTCGGTAGCCATGAAGAACGCGCCCAGCATCAGTCCGCCGCCCGCAAGGTGTGCGGAAATGTAGGACCAGTTAAAGCCGTATCCACCGAAAAGTCCCACAAACAGTGCAAAAGTTATGATATAGGAAAAAGGTATTACGTAATCAATTACGCCAACGGCAAACAGGATCATGGCGCCGATGGCAATGGCGATCATTGAGGTCTCACCGATGGTTCCGCCTGTCCTACCGATAAGCATGTCCATGATGTTAACGCTGACACCGTTCTTTAAGTTTGCAAGAGGTGTAGCTCCTGTGTATGCATCGGTGATGAAATTTGTCATAAACGCGGGAAAAGAGATAACGAGGAAGCATCTTCCTCCAAGGGCCGGGTTCATGAAGTTCTGTCCCAGACCACCGAATATCTGCTTAACCATGATGATTGCAAAGATTCCGCCCAGTACCGGGATCCACCACGGCACTGTGGAAGGAAGGTTCATTCCCAGAAGAAGTCCTGTGACCACAGCTGAGAAATCTCCTATCGTTACAGGTTTGTGCATTGCTTTCTCATAGATAAACTCAGTGAGAACGCAGGTTGCAACAGATAAAAGCAGTATGATCAGTGCATCTAATCCGAAGTTATAGACACCGAATCCCGCAGCGGGAAGAAGTGCGATAACCACCCACATCATAATATTTGAGGTTGTTGTCCTGGACCTGACATGAGGATTGGATGACACTCTTCTTAAATCACTCATTCAAATGTCCCCCTTACTTTTTTCTATTGGCGAGCTGTATCTTTCTCATGCCCTTGATCAGCTGAGTAAGCTGACGCCTTGCGGGACAGATGAAGCTGCAGCATCCGCATTCGCAGCACTCCATTCCGTACATGGAAAGGAATGACTTCTCATCGTTGTGTTCAACGGCATCTGCCAGGTTCTTGGGTATGAGCCTCTCAGGACATACCTCTACGCAGCGCGCGCAGTTGATGCAGGCACTGGGCTCAAGAGCAGCAACCTCGTCCCTGGTAAGACAGGTAAGTGCAGATGCAGTCTTGGTAGTGGGAACATCAAGATCAAAGATGGCAAATCCCATCATGGGACCACCTGAGATGATCTTGGCAGGCTCTTTCACAAAGCCGCCGGCATCCTCAAGAAGCTCCCTGTAATTGGTTCCGATCCTGACTTTATAGTTACGGGGATCAGCCACTGCATCGCCGGTGATGGTAACGATCCTCTCCATAAGGGGACGACCTTCCTTAACGGCACGGCATACAGCGCACAGGGTATCAACGTTATCCACGATGCATCCGGCATCTGCAGGAAGCATTGAAGAGTTGATCTCTCTGCCCGTAACAGCATAAATAAGCATTCTCTCAGCACCCTCAGGGTACTTAGTCTTAACGACCTTAACGCTTATCTTCTCTTCGTCTTTGGTTAATTCTCTGAGTTTGGCGATCGCATCGGGCTTGTTGTCCTCAACCGCAAGAATACCTCTCGCATTGGGGAAAATGCTCACCGCGATCTTAAGACCATCGATAAGAAGCTGGGGCTCCTCGATCATCCTTCTGTAGTCAGAGGTGAGATAAGGCTCACACTCCGAACAGTTGGCGATTACGTAATCGATCTTGTCCGGCTCCTTCGGTGCAAATTTGACAGCTGTGGGGAAGCCTGCACCGCCCATTCCGACTACGCCTGCAAGACGAACAGCATCGATCTTGTCCTGAGGAGTCATCTCCTCATAAGGCTTAGCAGGTTTGAACTCAACTTCCTCATATTTCTCATCGTTTTCCACGATGATGCTCTGGCACATAGCTCCTGTAGCCAGGCGTCTTGGTTCAATAGACTTAACTGTTCCGGAAACAGTCGAATAAACAGGAGCCGAAACGAAACCGCCGGCTTCTGCGATCATCTGACCGGTCAGAACATGGTCCCCAACCGCAACAATTGGCTTGGCAGGTGCTCCGATGTGCTGGGATAAGGGATAAACCAGATCCCCTTTTGGTAGCACTGCTTTGATGGGCTTGTCCTTGGAAAGCTCTTTGCCTTCGTATGGATGGATTCCGCCCGAAAAAGTACCTCTTGCCATTTTCCTACCCTTCCTCCGATTTAGAAAATCTTATCTCAGAAGACTACTGAGATGAAAAAACCTACCCTTTATTATACTCTCAATATCGTAAATATGGTAGAATGTAAAACGTACGAAATACTCAGAAAGTGAGAAAATAATGAACAAAATTGACGAGACTTTATCAAGGAGTATCCCCGTTCCGGAATATCTGATGCAAGCAGCGGATTGCGATCTGGGTGATATTCTTTTTTTCGATATAGAAACAACGGGGCTGTCCCCAAAAAACTCTGACATTTATCTTATCGGCGCAGCCTACTTCAAAGAAGACCTCTGGCACATATGCCAGTTCTTTGCCGAGAACACCTGCGAACAGGAGGATGTACTGAAGGCTTTCTCCGATCTTATGGGCAGCTACAAAGCCCTGGTTTCCTTCAACGGAGACCGGTTCGATATTCCCTTCCTTCGAAGCAAGTACAACGCCCTGGGCCTTGAAGAGCCCTTTGGTCAAAAGAAATCCTTCGACCTTTATAAGTTTGTTCACGCCTACAAAATTCCCCTTGGTCTTCCCGACTGCAAACAAAAGACCGTGGAACTGCTTCTTGGGATAAACAGAGAAGATAAATACAGCGGCGGTGACCTCATCAGGGTTTACAAGGAATTTCTTGTCAGCAAGGATGAGGATTTCAAAGAGCTTTTGCTTCTCCACAACAGTGACGACGTCAAGGGAATGCTCTGTCTTCTCCCCATCCTGAATTTCGGCAGCTTCTTTTCTTCCTTCGGAAACATGCCCAGGGTTTCCGTCCGCACAGACGAGGATATCGAAGAAAAAGATCTCGGCCTTCCCGTAAGAGCAGTGAAGGTAAGTGCCAACTACTACAACTCCCTGGACGGTTCCTCCAAGCAGGAGGTCATTATGAAACTGGCCTTAAATACTGAGCTTCCCGCACCTCTTTCCGCCAACAAACTGGGATGTTTTTTCAAGGCTGAGAAAAAAGAGGCAGTACTGAGAGTTCCGCTTTTTGAGGAGGAACTGAAGTACTTCTACTCCAATTACAAAGACTACTACTACCTTCCCCACGAAGATATGGCCATTCACAAGAGCCTTGGGGAATTTGTAGATAAGAATTTCAGACAAAAGGCCAAAGCCGAGAACTGCTATACCAAAAAGAAGGGCCAGTACCTCATCGAGTGGGATCTGGTGTTTACTCCCTTCTTCAAAAGAGATTACAAAGATAAGAACTTTTTCTTTGAGCTCAACGACACCATGAAAAAAAGCAGGCTCGCCATGAGCCTGTATGCATCCCATGTTATAGCCAATGTGCTGGATCTGTGAGATGCGCCGCAAAGTCACTTTTTCTGCAGATACCTGCAATTTGAATCAAAAAAGAGGCGCTTCACCACGGCTTACTGTCACACAATAAGTCATGGTGAAACGCCCCTTTTAATTATCTTAACTCTTATGCTTTGGGCTTCTCATAGTAGAAGGAATTCTTTCTTACAAAGCCGATATCCTTGTAGTTGATGATCTGTTCTGTACTTCCGATAAAGAGGATTCCTCCGGGAGCCAGAGTGTTATAGTACTTCCTGAAAATATCGTCCTTGGCTTCCTCAGTAAAGTAAATGAGTACGTTCCTGCAGACAATGAGGTGATAGTCCTTTGGATAAGGATCACGAAGAAGGTCTGCCTGCTTGAAGGTTACCCTTGAAGTGATCTCACTGTTTACCTTCATCTTGCCATCGGGAGTCTCAGTGAAGAATTTCTTTTTGAACTCCTCGGGAACATTGGCAACTTCCTTTTTGTCGTAGATAGCTGCCTTAGCCTTTGCAAGAACCACCGCATCAAGGTCTGTTGCAAGAACACTTATCTGATTAAGAGGGATGTGCTTGGAAAGCATCATAACAATGGTATAGGGCTCATCACCTGTTGAGCAGGCTGCGCTCCATATCTTAAGGTTCTTGCCGAACTTATTCATAAGCTCGGGAACCATATCCTTGTCCATAAGCTCCCACTGCTCTTTATTTCTGAAGAACTCAGATACGTTGATGGTAAGATAAGTAACAAAGGAATCCAGAGCCTCTCTGTCCTTCTTGATAAGCTCCAGGAATCCGTCATATCCCTTAACATCATACTTACCGATAAGAGTATCGATCCTTCTCTTCATCTGCTTCTCTTTGTAAGCATTGAGGTCAATCTTGGTCAGATCATATACTCCCTTTTTAAACCACTCATAATCAAATGCCATAGTTTCCTGTTCCTCCTGAGGTACAATTAATTAACGACATGTCGATAACTTAATTTTATATTAGAAGGAATTGTATGTAAAATTAAATAACTATAAAAAAAGAACTCCGACAGTTTCCTGCCGAAGTTCTCTGAAATCTCATGTTATTAAATAATTATGCGTTCTCGTCTTCTGCTGCCTGCTCTGCAATAACCTTGTCGATATCAACGGATACTACATCGCCCTCTTCCTCAGCAGCTGCGGGCTCCTCTTCCTTCTCGGGAGCGAACATAGCCTTGATTGAAAGACTGATCTTCTTGTCATCCTCGTTGAAATCAACGATCTTAGCTTCTACTTCCTGGCCAACCTTCAGAACGTCAGCGGGCTTCTCGATGTGCTCCTTGGCAATCTGAGAAACATGAAGAAGTGCATCAATACCGGGCTCAAGCTCTACAAAAGCACCGAAGTCTGTCATTCTGGCAACCTTACCCTTAACGATGTTGCCTACAGCATACTTGGAAGTAGCATCCTTCCAAGGGTTCTCATCGTCGAACTTTCTGGAAAGAGCAATCTTGCTGCCGTCGATAGACTTAACAAGAACCTTAACGGTATCGCCAATCTTGAATACCTTCTTAGGGCTCTCAACACGTCCCCAGCTCATCTCTGAGATATGAAGAAGTCCGTCTGCTCCGCCAAGATCGATGAAAGCACCGAAATCTGTAACGTTCTTAACAACACCTTCTACAACGTCTCCAGCCTGGATTGTATCGAAGAGCTTCTTAGCTGCCTCTGCCTTCTCAGCAGTTACAAGCATTCTTCTGTTTCCGATATATCTTCTTCTCTTAGGATTGTACTCTGTTACTACGAACTGGATCTCCTGATCCTGATACTTGGTAAGATCCTTCTCGTATCCGTCTGATACAAGACTTGCAGGGATGAAGATTCTTACTTCATCAACGATAACTGTAAGTCCGCCTTCAAGCACCTGAACAACCTTGGCTGTAAGAACCTCTTTGTTGTTGAATGCCTCTTCAATTCTCTTGTTGCCTCTGTCAAGGGCAAGTCTCTTATATGAAAGAACGACCTGACCGTCTGCATCGTTGGTCTTGAGGACCTTAACGTCCATCTTGTCACCAACCTTAACGGCTGTTGTAAGATCAATGCTGTTGTCGTTGCTGTACTCATTCTTGGTTAAAACACCGTCGGCCTTGTAACCAATGTTGAGGATGATCTCATCAGGCTTAACGTCAATAACAGTTCCCTCAACAACCTCCCCTGTGTGAATTGTTTTGAACGATTCGTTAAGCATCTGTTCAAAAGTTTGTTCTGACATAATTCTGAACCTCCTCAATAATGTTCTTTGGGGTTGAAGCCCCGGCGGTAATACCCACGAGAGTAGCTGATTTGTTCAAATTCAAATGCAGATCCTCCAGGGTCTGAATAAAATATGTATTCTCACATTTCTTGCTGCATATCTCATACAGCTTACGGGAATTGGAGCTGTGAGCACCACCGATAACGATCATGGCATCAACTTTGGAAGAAATTTCTTCCGCCTCAGACTGCCGTTCGTCAGTAGCGTTGCATATTGTATTCACAATATTAATATTGTAACCATAATTATACAATATTTCAATGGTTTCTTGAAATTTATTCTTGTTAAACGTGGTCTGGGACACGACTGTGTATTCCGTTTCCTTGTCAGTCCGCAACTGCTCTGCCATCTGAGGCGAGTCAATGACGAAAACGGGGCCTGTAGCGTAACTCACAATTCCTTCTACTTCAGGATGGTTTCCGCTGCCGACTACAATAATACCTTTGCCTTTTCCGCTCTCCTCCTCCACAATCCTGTGGATTCTCTTAACGAAGGGGCAGGTGGCATCAATTACTTCAAGGCCGCTGTTCTTGAGTCTCTCGTGTATCTGCTTTGTGACGCCGTGGGACCTTATTATGACAGTGCCCTCGCTTATACCCGAAAGGTCATCAATGCTCTCCAGCACTTTCACGCCTTTTTTCTCCAGATCTCCAACTACGGTTTCGTTGTGAATTATGGGTCCGAATGTATAAATATTAGTCTTTTTGTCCCGAATCTGATCGTAAACGGTATCCACTGCCTTGGTGACTCCGAAGCAGAATCCCGCATGCTCGGCTACTATAACTTCCATATATCTTTCCTCTTGATCGGTTAAATCAGATGTCGCTTTGTGTGAGCGTACTGTTTGCATTGCTCCGCCGGTTTACAGCCAACAGCTTTCCTGCAAAGCTCCGCCGGTTTTCAGCCAACAGCTTTCCTGTAAAGTTCCAGTATCCTGTCTGCTACTTCATCGATGGTCATGTCTGATGAATCCAGAAGGATGGCGTCATCAGCCTGCTTCAGGGGTGATATCTCTCTGTGACTGTCGCGGTAGTCCCTCTCGATGATATCCTTCTCAATGGCATCGAAGTCACACTCCACACCTTTTGCTGTAAGTTCCTTGTATCTTCTCTCAGCTCTCACCTTGGAGCTTGCGGTAAGGAACACCTTAAGATCGGCTCCCGGAAGAACCACTGTTCCGATATCTCTTCCATCCATAACAACATCTGTGGTTTCTGCCAGCTTCTGCTGTAGCTCCACCAGCTTTTTTCTCACATCCCCGTTTACGCTGCTGGCTGAAGCCATATTGCCCACAGCCTCTGTCCTTATGAGGCTGTTTACATTCTCGCCGTTAAGGTAAACCACCTGGATGCCGCTCTCATATTTGATGGTAATGTCCGCGCTCTGACAGGTTGCGCTGATCTTATCCGCTTCATCGGGATCAATTCCATTCTTTATCATATAAAGCGCCATGGCCCTGTACATAGCCCCGGTATCCACATAGATGAATCCCAGCTCCTTGGCTACCTTCTTGGCTATAGTGCTCTTTCCTGCTCCTGCAGGTCCGTCTATTGCAATGCTCTTACTCATAATCATAATCTCCTTGTTCTTAATATTTCTAAAGTCCCGCCAGGCGCCCATGTTCAGATTCCGGCCTGCGCGTGTTCAGTTTCCGGCCATCGCCATCTCACTCCATTGCAGCGGATTCCCCCGCAAGATGTCCTGTGGACCAGGCCACCTGAAGGTTAAAACCTCCGGTTTCGGTGTCAACGTCGATGACCTCTCCTGCAAAGTACAGCCCAGATACAATCTTTGACTCCATGGTAGAGGGATCTATCTCTTTCACATTTACCCCGCCCCTTGTGATTATGGCCTCATTGAAGCTGCGGGTTCCGGTAACGGTCATGGGCACGTTCTTTATCAGTTTGACAAAAGAGAGTCTCTCTTCCCGGGTTATGGAATTCACGGGTTTTTCCGGATCTATCCCCGACAGCTCCACCATAACCGGTATGAGCTTTGATGGGAAAAGACCTCCCAATGAATTCCGGAAGATCTTGTTGGGCGCATCGTCAAAGTCACGAAGTATCCTCTTATCAAGCTGCTCCTCGTTCAGGGCCGGCTTAAGGTCAAGAAGAAGTCTTGCGCTCTTATCTCTGTCATAGAAGCAGCTGGCAGTTAATACCAGAGGCCCGCTGACACCAAAGTGGGTAAAGAGCATCTCTCCAAAGCCGTCGTAAACAGGCTTTTGTTTCTTGCCGCCCTTTGCTGCGATTTTGCCTTCCTCAGTCCCTGCAGGAGTGCCTTTAGCATCACTTCCGTCTTTTCCCTGTCCGGCAGACTCGCCCTGATACATCTTAAGTCCCACATTTTTAAGGGAAAGTCCCTGAAGATCCGTGCACCAGTTCTCGGCGACCTCAAAAGGCACCAGTGAGGGTCTGGGTTCCACTATGCTGTGGCCCACGTCCTTTGCAAACCTGTATCCATCTCCCGTGGATCCCGTTGAGGGATAGGATTTGCCGCCGGTGCAGATGATCACCGCATCGAACTCTTCTCTTATGATGGGCTCATCCTTCCTGCTGTATGTTACACCGGCAATACTGCCGCCCAGAGCCTCCACGGAGTAGACTTCCGTGTCGAACTGAACGTTTACGCCGGCCTTTTTAACCGCGTTAAAAAGTGTCCTTATGATATCCGAGGAATGGTCGGATACCGGAAAAACCCTGTCGCCGCGCTCAACCTTAAGTCTGCAGCCGTTTTTCTCAAAAAAGTCCATGACCATGCTGTTATCATAGCCATAGACCGCACTGTAGAGAAACCTTGGGTTTCTGCGGACACTGTCAAAATACTCGTTGACGTCGCAGGCGTTGGTCACGTTGCAACGGCCCTTGCCGGTTATATATATCTTTTTGCCGGGCTTTTCATTCTTTTCAAAAACAGTGACGCTCCCGCCGCTCTCCGCAGCAGCAAGCGCCGCCATCATTCCGGCTGCACCGCAGCCGATAACTGCTATTTTCTTCACTTAGGTGCTCCTTTTGTTCATAATGTGTACATCCACATCATTGGAAGCAAAGTCAATCTCATCGTTAAGATAAACCTGATAGTTGTTCCAGGTCTCTTCCAACATCTTAAGATCCGCCTGTACCTCATTGGGGCGTCTCATGCACATGGCAACCACCAGGGCATTGATAACGCTAAGAGGTGCCACCAGAGAATCCACAATCGAAGCCATCTCGCTCTTTGCAAGGATATTGCAGGAGGAATACAGATTCATGGGAGAATGGATGGAGTCGGTGATGGTGATCACCTTGGCGTTCCTGTCGTTGGCAAACTCCATACACTTAAGGGTCCTCATGGAATACCTGGGAAAACTGATGCCGATAATGCAGTCCCTGTCTCCTATCCTGATCATCTGCTCAAACATCTCGCTGACACTCGTAGTGCGGATAAGGACGTTGTTGCCTCTTATCATATTCAGATAGAAGTGGAGGAAATCGGCAAGGGGCTCGCAGCTCCGAAGGCCCACAATGTAGACCGTCCTAGCCTTGAGAATAATATCAACCGCAGTCTTGAAGGCCGCCACATCGATATTGTTTATAGTATGCTCAATGTTGGAAATATCCGACTGAAGGATACTGGAAAGTATCTCTCCCTCACTGCTCTTACCGAATCTTCGGCCCACCTTCTCCACGGATCCGAACTTGTCTCCCACCCAGTTTGCAAGGGCCTTCTGAAACTCGGGATAGCCCTCATAGCCAAGGCTCATGGCAAAGCGGACCACTGTGGATTCGCTCATGCCGACGATCTTGCCAAGCTCGGCAGCCGTCATGAATACAGCCTGCTCGTAGTGGTCGCAGATGTAAGTGGCAATGTTCTTTTTGCCCTTACTCATCCGTGAGTAGCATTCATTTATCCTGGTGATAACATCTACGTCCTTCTCAAACTTCATGGCATCACCATCAATTACTGAAAGCTCTGTAGGCTGACTCAAGCATGTTTACGCTGGTAGCCTCATCAAGGTCATAGTCACCGGTTACAGCCATGCATCCGGCACCGTGGATAAAGATCCACATCTGCATAAACAGCTGCTGAGCGTTGGTTGCGCCCTTTGCTGCTGCCTTATTGATTTCTTTTACCACATTCTCCTCAGAACCGTTTACCAGATCGTACATGCTTCTGGTATCCTCTCCGTGCTCGGAGATAAAAAGAAGTCTGAAAAGATGGGGATACTTCTGGGCAAAACCGATGTATGCCAGTCCCAGATCCACAAAGGGAACATCGTGAGTTTTCTCACGCTCTGCGTAGTACTCGGAATAATACTCTGCTGCCCTGTCGTAAACGTCCTTCTTGAGGGCGTCCATGTTCTCGTAAATCCTGAAGATAGGCTGGGTTGAGCATCCTGCAGCTGCTGCAAGCTTTCTGGATGTGATCTGCTCAAAGCCCTCTTTCCTTGTTATCTTAAATGCAGCGTTAACTATCTCTTTCTGCGTAATGGTAGCTTTTCTGGACATACCGCTCCTCCCCCGATGTTGAATATACGTTTTGTTTTCGTCAGAAAACAAAACGTGCGTTATTATTTTACATAATCGCCATCTTAGTGTCAATAAACGCGCGCTTTTTGATATAATAAAAGGAGTGGTTACACTTAAATTTCAGTGGGGGTTTTACTTATGAACGACAACAAAAAACACAGCTACGGATTAGGCAGCAGAATGATGTACGGAATGGCCGAATTCTACGGAGGAGGCGCATTCGTTATCATCAATACCTTCTTTGCGGTATTTCTTACCAAGGCTCTGGGAATGCCTACCGCTCTTGCAGGCACAATTCCTCTTGTGGGCAAGGTGTGGGATGCCATCACCGACCCTATAATGGGCAACATTACGGACAGGACAGTTTCAAGGTTCGGTCCCAAGCGATTCTACATTCTGGTTGGCGGCATTGTCTCTGCCCTGACCTTTATCGTAATGTGGATCACTCTTCCCACAAAGTCCATTATGGGCATGTATTTCTTTTACCTGTTCATGTACTGCCTGTTCTCCACAGGTTTCACCATCATCAGCGTTCCCTATAACGGACTGCTTCCCGACATGATCGATGACTACACCGTAAGAGCCAAGTTCTCAAACGTGCGTATGATCTGGTCAACCTTAGGATCCATGGTCTGCGGACTGGTTCCCACCTTCATCATCAGGGACAATCTGGACACGGGAGCTTATATGCGCTGTGCTCTCATCTTCGGTTTCCTGTTCTTTGTGACGTCAATGGTCACCTTTGCGGGAACCTGGGAGCATCAGAAGGAGCCTGTAAAAGCCAGCCTTCTTGAGAGCTTTCCTCAGGCAGCCAGCGTATTCAACAGCAGATCCTTCAGGCTTTTCATCTGCATCTATCTCTTTGGCCAGTGCGGCATGGACTTCGTCTCCGGCATGGCGGTTTACTATGTTGACGACGTGCTCAACGGCTATGGAAACGGCTATTTCACCTACCTTATGGCGGTGCTTCTCATAACACAGCTGGTGGGTATGCTCATCTGGGGTCCTGTTATGGCAAGAACCTCCAAGAGAACCACCATACTTATCGGTGCACCTTTAAGGCTTCTGGGAACCCTGGGACTTCTCTTCGTATCTCACGAGGGAGCCAGCATCATTCCCGTGCTTATCATGTCAGGTCTCATCGGTATCGGTAACGCAGCGACCCTCACCAGTATCTTCTCCATCATGGCGGATATGGCTGAGGTTGACGAGCTCATAACTTCCATCAGAAGGCCCGGCATCGTGTCCGGCATGGCAACCTTCGCAAGAAAGATCTCCTC
>JAILFT010000091.1 GCA_024697425.1 Butyrivibrio sp.
GCCCTTCACCGAGTACAGAAAGCATCATTTCAGGTATCTTTCCGAGTTTGGCTTCCAGTCGATCCCTTCAATGAAGACCATGGAAACAGTCATGGAAAGACCTGAAGATTTCAATCTCTTTTCCTACAATATGGAGAAGCATCAGAGGAACAGCTCCGCCAATGCCAAGATCATGCAGTATATGCAGGCTACCTTCAGATACCCTGGCGATTTCGATACTTTAACCTATGCATCTCAGCTTCTTGCGGGAGAGGCAATAAGATTCGGAGTTGAGCACTTCAGGAGAAACCGCGGAAGGTGCATGGGAGCTATCTACTGGCAGCTTAATGACTGCTGGCCGGTAATAAGCTGGGCTTCCGTGGATTACTACGGCAGGTGGAAGGCGCTTCAGTACTATGCAAAAAGATTCTTTGCTCCGGTGCTTCTTAGCTGCGAGGAGACAAGTACGGTATCCGAGGGAATCCTTGTTAATTCCGAAAAGACTGCCCTCACTCCGGCAATTAGGCTGAATGTGTCCAATGAGACAATCAAAGAGCGCACTCTTACAGTAGAGTGGGAGCTTAGGGATGCTTCGGGAAAAGAGCTGTCATCAAAGACCACAGGTCTTGAGGCCCGTGGAGTGACGCAGGTGAAGGCTTCGCCGCTTACCTCGGTATGGCTTCAGGAAAAGCACTTCCACGGCGTAGACATATATTCAACGTATGCTTCTTTCAGAGCGAAAGAGGGCGACAGGGTTGTATCGGAAGGAACAGTGCTTTTTGTGCCCGCAAAATACTTCAGCTTCGAAGATCCGGCTCTTAAGGTAACTGCGGTTTCAGACAACCAGATCACGGTGGAAGCCGGCGCTTTTGCCAAAAATATAGAGATAAGAAATGAGAATGATGACCTGATTCTTTCAGACAACTTTTTTGACATGAATCCGGGAAGAAGACAGATAGAGGTTATCCGCGGAAAACTTAAGGGGCTTAAGGTAAGAAGCGTCTATGACATACATTAAGGACAGGGGAGCGTTGGAAGGTCTTTTGACAAAAATATAAAAAGCGGAGGCTGTCATGAATGAATATGCAGTAACAAGGTACAGATATCTTAATAAAAATGCTATTAAAGGGGAGACTCTTTTTGTGGGATCATCTTTGATGGAGCACTTTCCCATAAATGAGATCCTGATGAGCAGAGGAATTTTAAAGGTTATATATAATCGTGGAATCAGTGGTTATACTATTCCCGAACTTCTTGAGTCTATGGATGAACAGATCTTTGACCTTGAACCTTCTGTGATTTTCATAAATATCGGGACCAATGATATAAGTAATCAGGATGAGACCGCCGGGATTTTTGAGGCAGATTACAGGAAGGTTCTTAAAAAAATCAAGGAAAGACTTCCGATGACTAAAGTATTCATGATGGCCTTTTATCCTGCCAATCAGAAGGCTGCGGAAACCGTAGCAGCATGGCCTGAGGCACCTGTTGCAGCAAGGCTTAGGATTGAAAGGCTCGATGAGGCCAACAGCATAGTGGAAAAGCTTGCAGGTGAATTTGGATACAGGTACATCAATGTGAACGAAGGTCTTTATGGCGAAGACGGACAGATGCTGGAAAAATATACCACCGACGGTATCCACATGTGGCCCTCCGCATATGAGCTCATATTCGATAATATGAAGAAATATATTTTTGAGTAATAAGGTCGTACTTAGATGAAACGAGTTGATTTCGAGAACGGAAATACATTTACCAATATTCTTGCCACGGCGGTCCCAATGCTGGTGGCACAGATAATAAATCTTTTGTACAACATCGTGGACAGGATCTATATTGCCAGAATCCCTGAAATAGGGACGGTTGCTCTGGGGGCGGTGGGATTATGCTTCCCCCTGGTAATCCTGATCACGGCCTTCACAAATATGTTTGGGAGCGGCGGAGCTCCGCTGTTTTCCATAGCAAGGGGACAGAAGAATGAAGACAGAGCGAGGCAGATCCAGAACACCTCGTTCTTTATGCTGATCGTTACGGGAATTGTGCTGATCCTGGTGGGAGAAATCTTCGGAAGACCGATACTTTCTTTGTTCGGAACTTCGGATTCCGCCATGATCTATGCGCTTCCCTATCTTAGAATATATCTTCTCGGAACAGTCTTTTCCATGATTGCCACCGGCATGAATCCCTTTATAACGGCACAGGGCTGACAGTCCTTGGGATATAACCGTTGCAATGGCCGCTCCCTCCGGGCCCATCCCCAGGACAAAGATAAATATGGGATCAAGGATAATGTTGGCTGCCGCACCCACC
>JAILFT010000068.1 GCA_024697425.1 Butyrivibrio sp.
ACTAGGAGAACTTGATGAGGTATTACCGAATCTAGTTCGAGTGTTGTTCTGGCGAGCGCATAGCGCGAGAGCAGAACTTCCTTGTTAGCAGGTAGAGACAATGGTTTTTCGAGATTTCAGTGTTCGGTTTTGAAGGTACAAATATTTTTGTATAATCCTCCTTAGCTCAGTCGGTAGAGCATTCGGCTGTTAACCGAAGTGTCGTTGGTTCGAGTCCGACAGGGGGAGCGATAGCACCTAACGAGGTATTGTCGAGTTTGGTGCGTAGCCTGCACAGATACTTAGCGAGGTTTTCCACGAGCTTAGTAGAGTGGGCAGAGCGATAGCAATAACACACTTGATCGATAAGGTCGTTTAGAAGCCGGGCTCAACTGGCGTTCTAAGCTCGAAAGGACCTCACTAAGAACACCAGCAGGGCCTAAGAGTAAGCGACCAAAATACGGTCGCTAACTCTTAGGCTCCGTGGTCAAGCGGTCAAGACATCGCCCTTTCACGGCGGTAACACGAGTTCGATTCTCGTCGGAGTCATTTTTAGTAACGGTAATTTTATATTTGGTGACATAGCCAAGCGGTAAGGCATAGGTCTGCAACACCTTGAGCGGCGGTTCAAATCCGCCTGTCACCTCTTTAAACCTATGAATTTCATTATTCATAGGTTTTTTTGTGCTATAATCTTTAGTGGTATTAATTTTTTACATTATCCGGAGGTATGGTATGGCAGAAGAAACAATGAAAGATTTTCAGGACCAGATAGACAGATCTTTCCGCAAAGTAAATGTTGGGGACATCCTTGAGGGCACAGTTATTGATGTGTCGGATACCGGTGTAACACTGGACCTTATGTATTACACACAGGGTACAATCAGAATAGAAGATCTTTCCGATGATCCTAAATTCAATATTCACAGAGATATAGCTGTAGGAGATACTGTATCTGCTACAGTTATCAGCACAGATGACGGAAACGGCAATATTCTTTTATCCAAGAAGGAAGCCAATCAGGTTCTGGCCTGGGATAAGCTTAAGGAATATCTTGAGAGCGGAGAGTATGTAGACGTTAAGGTATCAGAGGCTGTTAAGGCCGGAGCGGTTGCATATCTTGAGGGAATCAGGGGATTCATTCCCGCTTCAAAGCTTGACCTCAATTTTGTAGAGGAAGAGAATATTCCTTCTTATGTAGGCAAGACACTTAAAGTGAAGGTTATTACTGCAGATGAGCAGGCTAACAAGCTGGTACTTTCTGCGAAGGAATTCTTAAGAGCAGAAGATGCAGCCAAGAAGGCAGAGATGATATCAAACCTAGAGGTTGGACTTGTAACAGAGGGCGTTGTAGAAAGTCTTCAGAATTACGGTGCATTTATCGGCCTTAGCAACGGAATGTCAGGCCTTTGCCACATTTCACAGATAAGCAATCAGAGAATTGCACATCCTTCTTCCGTACTTAAGGTTGGACAGAAGGTTAAGGTAAAGGTTATCGCCATCAAGGACGGCAAGCTCAGCCTCAGCATGAAGGCACTTGAGGATGTAACAGCCAAGGAGATAACCGAGGAGAAGATTGAGTATACCAGTGATGGAGAGGCAACAACATCAATGGCAGATCTGCTGAAAAAGGCAGGTTTCTGATAAACCTGGCAGCTTTTGGAAGGGAGGTTCTTATGGGAGAAAATGCAAAGAAACTTTTAGAGCTGATAGAAGCTTCCGATAACATTGTATTTTTTGGAGGAGCAGGTGTATCCACTGAGAGCGGAATCCCTGACTTCAGGAGTAAGGACGGCCTTTACAATCAGCATGATGTTCGTTTCGATATGTATCAGCCGGAGTATCTGCTGAGCCACAGCTGTCTTGTTTATGAGCCCAAGGTATATTATGAGTTCCACAGACAGAAGATGGACACCCGTGCAATCGAGCCCAACAATGCTCATAAATATCTGGCTGAGCTTGAGAAAATGGGGAAGCTTAAGGCTGTAGTAACTCAGAACATTGACGGACTTCACCAGAAGGCCGGCAGCAAGGTTGTATATGAGATCCACGGCAGCGCTCTTCGAAACTATTGTATGAGCTGTGGGAAAGAGTACCCGTCAGACTATATATTTGAATCGGAGGAGCCTATTCCCAGATGCAGCTGTGGAGGTGTGATAAGACCTGACATCACTCTCTATGAAGAGGGACTTCCTGAGGACCAGGTCAGCGGTGCTATTGACGCGCTTTCCAGGGCAGACATGCTCATTATCGGCGGCACATCACTTTCGGTTTATCCCGCTGCCTCTTTTGTCAACTATTTCAGAGGAAGGACACTGGTAGTAATAAACGAGAGCGATATTGCTGTCAGAGAAGCCCAGAACACACTGGTGATCAGGGAGAGGATTGGTAAAGTCTTTACTGAAGTTGCGCAGCTTCAGGGGATTACACTTTGATTCTGTAGAACCGGTGCTGGTTTGAAATGATATTTTTGTAAGATAATTGCATAAAACCATTGTTTGAAAAGCCTGAACGTTTGTGTTATCATACGAAACGTTTGGGTTTTTTATTTAGGGGGAAAAAATACTCAGGAGAGAGCGTTATGAAAAGGATAGTAACAAGACTGATCGCAGTAGTTTTGGGAGCTGCGATTACTACACAGACAGCGTTCGTTTCGCCGGTTACTGCATTTGCCGCGGAAGAGAACGCTTTTTTGACAGCTTCCGGAGAAGGGACTGCAGATAGCGAAGAGCCCGCTTTGGATAAGTCAGAAGAAAATGAGATTCAGGATGAATCTGACATCACCGGAGAAAACAAAGTTTCCGGGGATGACGACGGTTCAAATGCAGATACATCGGAAGATCCGTCTGACGAAGAAACAGCCAAAGAATCAGGCACAGATGGGTCCGATGATGAAGCATCAGAAGATGTGATTTCAGAAGAAACAACAGATGAAACATCAGAAGAATCTTCAGAGGAGCTTTTAGATGAAGAGGACTCCTTGGAGGAAGATGCTTTAACACAGACACAGGAGGAAGCTCTGCTGGTGGGAGCAGCTTCCGGCAAAGTAGGTGATAACGTTACCTATACCATAAACGGTTCTGTCATTACTCTTTCAGGATCGGGTTCTACCTATAACTATAATCTTAGTGATAACAGATCGCCTTTTTCACTCTGCGACAATATCAGTAAGATTGTTGTGGGAGAGGGTATTACAACTCTTGGGGATTATCTGTTTGCCCGTGTAAACAACAGAACAAGTATTACAAAAGGAACACATCTTACAAGTGTCTCACTTCCCGGAACGCTTACCAGAATTGGTAAATATGCGTGTGATACCATGTGGGGCGATAATCTTGATATTGTGATTCCCGGAAAGGTAAGCTATATCGGAGATAGAGCCTTCGGGGGAACTTTCAGGAACGTTACCCTTCAGGAGGGTATTACTACTATTCAGAAGAGTGCTTTCTGTAGCTGTAAGTTAGAGAATCTGAAACTTCCGGATACACTTACTACAATTGAAGAAGATGCCTTTGCAACGATGGAACTTAAGGGAGAACTCAATATTCCCGCCGGTGTTAAGACCATAAAAAGCGGCGCATTTCGGCAGATAGACAAGACAAGAGCAGGCTCTTTTGCCGGAAATATGCCAAATATCGCAGATGATGCTTTTGCTGAGGATCTGATAGTGATGGTTTATCCTGCAGGGAACAGCACCTGGTCAGACAGCGCGGTTAAGGCCCTGAGCGACAGACTTAAGACAGTTACTTTCAGGAAAAAAGGCACCGTTGTATCCAATAAGTGCGGAGAGAATATCACCTGGGCTATTTCAGGTGATACGTTGACCCTCACAGGTTCAGGTGCAATGACCGACTTTACAACTGATAACCAGGCACCCTGGATGCCGGACGCTTCCAAGATCAGGAACTTAAAGATTGACTCAAGGATAACCACTATAGGAGACTATTCATTCTATTGTTTCAACCTTGGGACAGTTACATTGCCTTCAGGCATTACCAGAATTGGCCACGGCGCATTTTACAGATCCACAGTGACAAGCTGCAGGCTTCCTAAAGGGGTAACCTTCATCGGTGACAAGGCGTTCTACAAAGCCAGAGAAGTAAACCTTGGAGGAATAACCTTTAACTCCAATCTTACATACGTCGGTGACGGGGCTTTTTATGACTGCGCCAAGCTTAATGCGACTTTGCCAAAACTTAACTGTATTGAATATATAGGAAGTGATGCATTTGAACTGGTTGGAGATTTCAAGGTGACTTCACTGACATTTCCAAATACTCTGAAGACTATTGGAGATGCTGCTTTCAGGAGTTGTTCTTCCAGTAAGGCAACTATTGTTCTTCCGTCATCACTTTCAACCCTTGGAAGATATGCTTTTTCCTCCAACGCAAACTTTGATGGTGATGTGGTGATCCCTGCGGGAGTTAAGGTTGTTGGAGATGCTGCTTTTCAGGAGACAAACATAACAAGTGTAACAATGACGGGAAATGTCGAAAAGATTGGTTTTAGCGCTTTTCAGGATTGCAAGAAGCTTACAAAAGCTGTAGTTGGTGAGAAGGTTAAATCAATCGGCTCAGGTGCTTTCAGCGGCGATACGGCCCTTGTAACCATTGAAGGCTTCGAGGGAGTTGAATATTACGGTGGACGCGCGTTTGAAAACTGCACTGGTATTAAGGCTTTCACCTTTGGTAAGAACAAATGCAGTCTGGATTATTCAGTGTTCAAGGGCTCCAATGTTAAGACATATACATTTAAAGGTGAATTCCCCAGTCTTTCCGGCAGAGACACCTGGGAGGGAGCTCCGGCAAATCCGACAGTTAACTATCCCAGGAACATCGTAAGCTGGGTGGATGTGACTGCGGAGAAACTTGGCATGAGCTCACTTAATCCAAAGCTGGTGCCTTACGGGCCTGAAATTGTTTATACAGTCACCTTTAAGAACGGCAATGATAAGAATGCCCAAGTGATCGAAACAAGAAAGCTCAAGATGGGAGAGGTTTTGTACAAACCTGCAGATCCCACAATGGCTCACAGACAGTTCAAGCGCTGGATCGATGAATCCACAGGTAAGGCATTCAAATTCGGGGAAAAGACTCTTCGAAATATCACTCTTTATGCTGAGTGGAATGAGGATACATATAACATTCGCTTCTCTGCCGAAGGTGGAAAGTCCTACAGTATCAGGACAGTAACAGGAGCATACGGAAGTAAGCTCCAGGTACCGGATTTTTCAGATATATTCCCGGAGAAGGACTATGTCTTTTCCGGATGGTCAAGGACAATAAACAGTGGTCATACCGCTGTGGGAGAAATTGTCGACCTGTCCGACTATAAGATAACCAAGGATGAGGAATTCTACGGTATCTACACAAAGCGCTCCAAGCCCGCTGATCCGGATAAGCCAATTAATCCCGACAAACCGGTAGAGCCCGGAAAGCCCACGGAGCCGGAAGATCTGTCCGGAATACATGTGGATATCAAGGGGAAAGCATCTGTTTACAGCAACGGCAAAGTTTGCATGCCTGAAACAGTATCGGTCTATGACGGAGACCAGCTTCTGACTTTAGGAAAAGACTATACTCTTAAAGCTATTAATGCCACAAATGCGGGAACAGCTACACTGGTGGTTACCTTCAAGGGCAACTATACCGGAACCATCAAAAAAGATTACACGATTGCTCCTGTAGAGCTTAAAATCAAAGACTTCCTGCCTTATCCTCCGATGTATGCTTACGACGGAAAGCTTCACAAGGGAAAGCCCAAGGTTAATTGGATGATTGACGGCAAGGCTGTTACTTTGAAGGAGGGCAGAGACTACACTCTCAACTACTATGGGGAAGACCTTTCGGACTCAACGGAAGACGAAGAGGCTTCGGAAAAGGTTGCCTTTAAGAGCCCCGGAGTATATCTGATAGGTATTCAGGGTAAGAACAATTTTACCGGTGAACTGGCAACTGTAGTAATCATTGAAGATGCAGTAAGTCTCAACAAAGTCAGCATTACCGGAATCAGGAACATGCCCTATACGGGAAAAGAAGTTGTGCTTGATAGCATTAAGGTTAAATACGGCAAAAAAGAACTTGTTCAGGGTGTCGATTATGCCGTTGGCTATATGGACAATGTAGATGTCGGTACTGCCACAGTGATAATTAATGCATCAAGTGAATCGGGATTAGCTGGCAGTGATCCTGATGCCGTAAAATTTATAGGATATAGGGAATTTAAATTCAAGATTACCGGAACACCTATTACCAAGGCAAAGGTAAATGTTTCCACGGCACCTGAGATTTACACGGGTTCCGAAATAAGAAAGAATGACCTTAAGCTTGTTTACACCGCTTCCAAAGGAGCAGAACCCCGTGAGCTTAAAGGCATCGAGAAAAAATCTTACGACAACCTGAGCAGCAATGCTCGCCGCAACTATGATTACACCTTTGAGTATGTGAACAATGTAAACAAGGGAACTGCGAAAATAGTGATCAGAGGCGTAAACGGATTTACCGGAAGCGTCACTAAGTCTTTTACCATAAAGAGTCTTGCAGTAGGGCTTGATGAAGACTATTCCTTTATTGCAAAGAATGGAAAGAAGACCGGAACTATCTGCGTGGAGATGGACAGCACTACCCGCTACCAGAAGGGCGGAGCAAAGCCTGTTCCGAATGTTTACCATAAAAACGGTACAGGGTATGTTCTGCTTCAGTCAGGCAAGGACTACACAGTTTCTTACGCTAAGAACACTGCCATAGGAACTGCAGGTATGACAATTACAGGTAAGGGGAATTTTGCAGGTAAGATTGTTGGAAGCTTTGAAATTGTAAGAGGATCTTCCAAGGACTTTACCGTGACCGCAACAGATGTTGCCTTCAGAAAGAAGGCTGGAATCAACGCCACAAAGCTCGCAGTTAAGGACCTCAGCGGCAAGGTGCTGGCGGTGAACAGGGATTATACCTATAAGATTACTTACGGAAACGGAAAAGCTTTTGATCCCAAGAAGGACGTTGTGCCTGCGGGGGCAGAGATGAAGGTTACAGTGACTCCCATGGGTAATTATGATGGAAGTCCTGTAGACACCACTTTCATAGTCTATGGACTTAACATCTCATCAGCTAAGCTGGTGGCAGGTACCAACATTGCCGGCCCCAGGAATACAAAAGTAAACTTTAAACTTATGATGGGTAAAGATGAGCTTAAGGAAGGCGTTGATTACACTGTTGTTTCTTCAACGGATCCCACTAAAGCAGGCATCTGTAAAGTTACCGTTAAGGGCATGGGAAACTTCGGCGGAACCAGGGTTCTTAACATAAAGGTGGCAAAAAAATCTGTGACTGCCAAGGAAAAGTAAAAAGCGTTTTTGACAAGTGAATTCATGGCAAAAAATGCTTGCAATTATGATATAAACATGATAATATTTTGGTCTGTGATAAATTCCTTGTTACTTGAATGAAACAAGTAGCCAGAGACCAAAAGGAGGTAATGAAAGCATGAACAAATACGAATTAGCCGTTGTTGTTAGTGCGAAGATCGAGGACGACGCAAGAACCGCAGTCATCGAGAAGGTAAAGAGAACTATCGAGAAACACGGTGGTCAGGTTACCAACGTCGATGAGTGGGGCAAGAAGAAGCTTGCTTACGAGATCGAGAAGATGACAGAAGGCTTCTACTATTTCATCCAGTTCGATGGTGAGCCCACAGCTCCCGCTGAGATCGAAGCTCGCATGAGAATCATGGATGGCGTCATCAGATATTTATGCGTTAAGAACGAGGCTTAAATAGAAGAGGACGAAAATATGAACAAAGTTATACTATGTGGACGATTAACCAGAGACCCCGATGTGAGATACTCACAGGGAGACACAGCAACTGCTATCGCAAGATACACACTTGCTGTTGACAGAAGATTTTCCAGAAGGGATCAGCAGGATGCACAGACCGCTGACTTCATCGGAATCGTAGCTTTCGGCAAGGCCGGAGAGTTTGCAGAGAAATACCTGAGAAAGGGAACCAAGGTTATCGTAACCGGACGTATCCAGACGGGTTCTTACACCAACAAGGATGGCGTTAAAGTATACACAACTGATGTAGTTGCAGAGGACCAGGAATTCGCTGAGTCCAAGAATTCAGCCGGTTCCAATGGCGGAAACTACGCAGCTGACGCTCCTTCAATGAGCAGCAACAGCGCTCCCGCACCTTCTGCACCGGAGGATGGCTTCATGAACATTCCTGACGGAATCGATGAGGAGCTTCCTTTCAACTAAAATAGGAGGACAAAATAATGGCTTTCACAAAGTCTGATAGATCCGATGCTCCTGTAAGGAGAAAAGGCGGAATGCACAGAAGAAAGAAAGTTTGCGTTTTCTGTGGCAAAGATAATGTAATTGATTACAAGGATACAGCAAAGCTTAAGAAGTTCGTTTCTGAGAGCGGCAAGATCCTTCCCAGAAGAATCACAGGCAACTGCGCTAAGCACCAGAGAGAGCTTACATCTGCAATCAAGAGAGCTCGTCACCTTGCACTTATGCCTTACGTAGCTGAGTAATCAGTACTGATACGAATTATGGGAGACACTTTTTAGAAGAGATTCTAAGAAGTGTCTTTTTTATTCCTTCCGTGATAAATGGTTTTATCGTCTAAATAATCTAAGGAGGAAGTGAAGGCATTGGAAAAAGTGATTGCGAAAATTCATGTAATGGCGTCATAACCAAAATAATGAAATGTGATAGTGGCAGTGATAAGTGCCTCATGAAATGTGTTAAAACTGATTGAAGTGCCAATTATTTTGTGATAGCCTTAATCCTAAGGTGGACAATATGTATTACAGAAGAAAGATAGATGACTATCTTAATAATTGGAAAGCAGATCCTGAGCATAAGCCTCTAATAGTAAAAGGCGCAAGACAGATTGGAAAAACCGAATCAATCATGCATTTTGCTGAGGGGAATTATAAATTATGTGCGAGAAAACCCCTTCCGATAAGTCGGTTGCGGGATGAATCGCACTAGCTTTTCTTTTTGTACTTCCCGGTCTTAATGTATTTGCGTTTGTGTTCTTCCGTTCGCTGATCTTCAATGTATTTCTTAACAGTATCAAGTGAAACGCTTCCGGTGGTAGCACAAAAGTAACTTGCACTCCAGAAGGGAGAATCTCCCCACAGATACTTTTCTACATGTGTTCTATATGTGTTTCTTACTTCCTTGGATAATTGCGATTTTAATGAGTTGATGAGTTTTACAGGTGCCACATCAGGTGGCATGGAGATCAAAAGATGCATGTGATC
>JAILFT010000111.1 GCA_024697425.1 Butyrivibrio sp.
TCGTCCTGAGTTGTAACCTCGAAGACAACTTCCTTAACCTGATCCTTGTGCTCTTCAACGAACTCGTCGATGAGCTTCTGGTAGATGTCCTTCTCGTGCTCCTGCATGTAAAGGAATACGTGAATTGTCTGGTCACCTTCGCCGGAAAGTGTCTCGGATGTTGTTGAGTCTGTTGTCTCAGCTGCTGTCTCTGTAGCTGCAGGTGCATCAGCAGGAGCAGCCTCCCCAGCTTCCTCCACTGTTGTGGTAGCACAGCCTGCCAGAAGACCGATACTCATACAAGATGCTAAAATAATACTCAAAAATCTCTTTTTCATGGTCAATCCTCCTAAAAAAATTGCGTTTGCAAGTATCTGATGATGCAATTTTACTAATAGGAGAATCACCAGTCAATAGATATTTTAGATTTTTCTTAAATATTTTAAAATACTGTCGATTTACACAAAAAACTAAACTTGTTTTTGTTAAAGTATAAATGGTATCAGTCGATCTTTGTCTGATATACGTTGGTTTCGAAGAATTTATTGAAGCCCTGCCAGCCGGGTTCTGTGATGTTTTGAAGAAGCTCTGTGAAGGTTTCCATCTTGGCGTCGGTGTTGTCCGCAAGGTTCAAAGCTACCGCCTCCATTATTGAGGGCTTCTTGGGTGAACCGTACTCGTACTCTCCGTGATGTGCCAGGATGCAGTGCTGAAGCTGTTGTTTTAAAAGCTCTGGGAAACCGTCAATGGCTCTGGCTTTCTCACCTACCATCTCGCAGCCCATGACAATATGGCCAAGAAACTGTCCTTCATCGGTATAGTCGTTTACAGGGAAAAGAGAAAGCTCTTTTGTCTTACCTATATCGTGGCAGATGGCCGCTGTAAGAAGAAGGTCTCTCTTGAGGGCGGGATATGCGGTGCAGAAGTAGTCACAGAGCTTGGTCACGCTTAAGGTGTGCTCCAAAAGTCCTCCGATAAAGCCGTGGTGCACGGTCTTGGCCGCGCTGGATTTGCGGAAGGCTTCGATAAAGTCCTTGTCTTCAATAAAGAAAGCCTGAAGGAGCTTTTTGAGGTAGGGATTTCCTATTGAATCTATTATGGAAAGGAGCTGCCTGTACATCTCGTCGTTGTCCTTGGAGGAAACGGGAAGATAGAGGGATAAGTCATACTCGCCCTCGCTGCACTTTCTGGCTCTCTTCACATTAACCTGGAGTGCGCCGTTAAAACTGGTAACCTCGCCGAAAACGTCGATGCAGTCAGGTGCGTCAAACTCGTCGATGCCTGCGCCGCCCGGCTCCCAGATCTTGGCGTCCACGGTTCCTGTCTTGTCCTGAAGGGTCACGGAATAGTATTCCTTGCCGTTCTTGGTTGTGGC
Organism: Butyrivibrio sp.; assembly: GCA_024697425.1. Taxonomy (GTDB): domain Bacteria; phylum Bacillota; class Clostridia; order Lachnospirales; family Lachnospiraceae; genus Butyrivibrio. The sequence continues at coordinate 1,355 of JAILFT010000111.1, forward strand.
ACTCTGCTTGTGCTTGCACATGTAGATGTCAGCCACTCTGTCTCCGGGTTTAAAATCTTTGATAAACTTCATGAAAAAACCTCATTTCTAATAAATAATTTATGGTCAGAAGTCTGCATATGCTGCAGGCTTCGTGATAACACTAGTTGTGTGTTGCGCTGGTTAAAGTGACTTCTATATCAAGCTCCACATAGTTGTTGGGGGCCTGTCTGTATACTCTGACGGTGATGACTTCCTCGGGCTGGCACTGGGAGAGCTTGGTTATAAGCTGCTCAAAAGAGGCAATCTCCGAGCCGTTTACTGCACTTATAATGTCGCCGCTCTGGATTCCGGCCATCATTGCAGGGGAACTCATCTCGGTCTGAGTGATGTAGGCTCCTGCGGGAATATTCTCCCTCAGCTGCACATCCTGGGGAATGGTGGCTCCATGAACCCCAAGATAAGCTCTGTTCCTGGCATTGGAAAGATCCTCAAACAGAGATTTAAGCTCTGTAATGCCGATGGCGCTGATGTGATTGGGCAGATCCTCACTGTTGTAGCTCATGTCGATTATACCAAGAACCTGGCCGCTTAAGTTAGTGATAACACCGCTTCCTAAGGTGCTTCCGTAAATGTCCGTGGTAAGCAGCTTGTAGTTGGAGTCTGCAAGGCCGATGGGAGTTTTCTCTGAGGTGAGAACACCGTAGGAGATCGATCCCTGAATGCCGATGGGGCTTCCCGCAGCTATAATGGGAACGCCTGTAAGGTTACCTGCGTTGGAACTGCCAAGGGATGCTGTGGTAACCTTCTGTCTTGTGGCCTCGGTAAGTGAAGCGCGCCTTACGCTTACAACGCTGAGCCCTGTAATGTTGTCTGCAAGACTTAAGGTGGCTGTGGATTCCGCACCGTCACAGAAGGTGACCCTAATGCTTTCGGCCTCCTCGATTGCCTTGGAGGGAACTGCTATATAATAGAAAGTTCCGTTGTTGGCAATGATAACACCTGAAGCTGAGCCGCTGCTCTCGTAGGATTCGCTGAACCAGTTGGTATCGCTGGTCACTGCTGTTACTTTCACCATGCTGGTGCCCACCTGTCCGGCAACTTCCTTAAGTGAAGACATAAGCTTGCCGTAGTCGGAGGCGCTGAAGGTATAGGAAGCGAGGGCTTCATCGATCTGGTCCTTCTGAGTTGCCTCAAGGGACTGAGCCTCGCTGGCGGCGATAGCATTATCGTCCGCGAACATCTCTTCAGGAGTCAGCTCCTCATCAGCAACTTCTTCCGGGAGCGTGATGGGTTCGGGCTCCGCTTCCGGATACAGCCTGTCACTGAACACCGGCTGCAGGAAAAGAAATGTGAAGCAGGCCACAATACCAAAAACGATGGCCAGGAAAAAAGTGATCGCAGTCCTTCTAAGGAGCTTGGCCCTGTTGATGGGACGCTGCTTGATCTTCTCGCTTATAAAACCGGTATCGGCCAGTTTCTCATTCTTTTCTTTCTCATCATTATTAAGTGGCATCCCCAAATCCCCTCCTGAAAGTTTCATCAGTAAATCCGCTATCATCCATTATAACTTATAACCGCCGCAGTTACCATTAACGGATTGCCGTAATTACTACGGAATGTCACGCGCCCGCCCCGGCACCGCATTCCTCGCTATCCTCGCCAGCGGGAAATAACCTTGGCTGCGGCCTCCTGTGAGCTTTCGAAGGGAGTTTGATTCGCAGAAACGAAGCCCTGCTTTGGGGTGCCATTAACCGGCGCAAAAACATCCGCGAGGATTTGCAATTTTTTCTGCGTTACAGGCTGCGGGCGCGGGGCGTGGCGGCATGGGACGTGGCGGTGCCGGGGCGGGCGCGTGAAATCCGGAAAGAGGTAATATTTTGCGTAAGATATGGCGGTGATAGCTAGTCATTGCCCGCTTTAAATGGTAAACTGTAGTTTGGATGATTATGTAAAACCGGCGTGAAATAAGGACTTAGAATGAATAAGAAAGCATTACACGTACTTGAGTACGACAAGATAATTGAGAAACTGGCTGAGCATGCGGATTCGGATCCGGGCAGGAAGATGTGCCTGGAGCTGGAGCCTTCAGCTGATATCAGGGAGATCAGAAAGAATCTGGAGAAAACAGGGGACGCGATAGCAAGGATCTTCAAGAAGGGATCGGTGAGCTTTGGTGACAATAAGGATCTGTCCGGTTCACTGAAGGCGCTTAAGATCGGAAGCAGTCTGGATATGGCCGGGCTTCTTCGCATAGCTTCTTTTCTGGATAACGTTGGACGGGTAAAGAACTATGGCCGACCCGCAAGGGATGAGGATGCAGGAGATTCGCTGACGGAATCCTTCCAGCTTCTTGAGTCTTTAAGCTTTGTGTCGGCAGACATAAGGCGCTGCATCGTCTCAGAGGACGAGATGAGCTCAGATGCCAGCCCTGCTTTAAAGCACATAAGAAGAGGTATTATGCTCACCAATGACCGCATTCACGACGTGCTGGGCAAGATGCTTAACGGTGCCATGAGGACTTATCTTCAGGATGCGGTTATCACTATGAGGGGCGACAGATACTGCGTGCCCGTTAAGGCTGAGTACAAGTCTCAGGTGAGCGGTATCGTCCATGACCAGTCCTCTTCAGGCTCAACTTTGTTTGTTGAGCCCGCAGCGGTTGTGGATCTTAATAACAAGCTTAAAGAGATGAGTCTTCAGGAGCAGGCTGAGATAGAGAAGATACTGCTGGAGCTGAGTCTTTCTGTGGCAGAGCATGTGGATGCCATCAGATATAACTGCGAGATCATGACGGATCTGGATTTCGTCTTTGCCAAGGCATCCTACGCCCTGGAGATGAATGCCATTCCACCCACCTTCAACGATCGCCATGCCTTCAATATCAGAAAGGGACGCCATCCTCTTATTGCAAAAGACAAAGTGGTGCCCATCGATGTTTACGCAGGCGATGATTTTGACATGCTTATAATCACCGGCCCCAATACCGGTGGTAAGACAGTTACGCTTAAGACGGTAGGTCTTTTGACCCTGATGGGACAGGCGGGGCTTGCCATTCCCGCCGGCGACAGGTCGGAGCTTGCGGTGTTTAAGGAGGTCTATGCGGACATAGGAGACGAGCAGAGTATTGAGCAGTCACTGTCCACCTTCTCATCACATATGACCAACACTGTTTCCATATTAAAAGAGGCTGATGAGGATTCGCTGTGTCTTTTCGATGAGCTGGGAGCAGGTACGGATCCCACAGAGGGTGCGGCGCTGGCCATTGCCATCCTCAACGAGCTCCACAGCAGGAGGATCAGGACCCTGGCCACCACCCACTACAGTGAACTCAAGGTCTATGCCCTTAACACCAAGGGAGTTAAGAATGCCAGCTGCGAGTTTGACGTGGAGTCACTAAAGCCCACCTACAGGCTGCTTATCGGACTTCCCGGCAAGAGTAATGCCTTTGCCATCTCATCAAAGCTGGGACTACCCGACTCCATCATCGATGCAGCGAAGAATCAGATAGATACTGATGATCAGAGATTCGAGGATCTTATCGCGGATCTTGAGAAGAGCAGAAAGACCATAGAGGCCGAGAGGCTTGAGATAGAGCAGTACAAGAAGGAGGCCGAGGAACTGAGGCAGAGGCTTGAGCGCAAGACCGACAAGCTGGACAGCCAGAGGGAGGAAATCCTGAGGAAGGCCAATGAAGAGGCGAGGGAGATCCTGCAGGAAGCCAAGAATGTGGCGGATGAGACCATAAAGGTCTTCAGAAAAGCAGGCCCCGGTGCATCCCTTCAGGATCTTGAAAGGACAAGAACCGGACTTTCCCAGAAGATATCCGACAAGAACAAGGCCGCAGCCAAAAAGCAGAAGCCCGCAGAAGACCACGATATCCTCAAGGAATCCCAGATAAAGCTTGGAGAGAGCGTTCGCATCGTGTCCATGGGACTTAAAGGAACCATCAGTTCCAAGCCGGATAAGGACGGAAATCTCTTTATCCAGTGCGGCATCATGAAGACCAAAGCCAACATCAAAGATCTGGTGCTGGCCTATGAGGATGATGACAAGGCGGCTCTGAAGAAGCGCTACGGCAAGCCTTCCGGCGGCAAGATGGACCTCTCGAAGGCCTCCACGATCCGTACGGAGATAAATCTTATAGGAAAGAATAGTGATGACGCCATCGCTGAGCTGGATAAATATCTGGATGATGCATATGTGGCGCATCTTAACAACGTAAGAGTGGTGCACGGCAAAGGTGCAGGAATCTTAAGACAGGCGGTGCATTCCTATCTTAAGGGCGTATCCTACGTCAAATCCTTCAAGCTTGGAGAGTTTGGAGAGGGCGACGCAGGCGTGACAATAGTGACATTTAAGTAAGAGGGGGAGAAATGGTTAACAAGCAGAAGATACTGATAGTAGATGACGACAACAACATAGCAGAGCTTATTTCGCTCTATCTGGTAAAAGAGTGTTTTGAGACCAAGATCTGCAACGACGGCGAGACCGCCATTAACACCTTTGACAGCTTTAATCCCAACCTGGTACTGCTGGACCTGATGCTTCCGGGAATTGACGGATATCAGGTGTGCAGGGAGATAAGGACCAGATCTCAGGTGCCTATCATCATGCTTTCCGCCAAGGGAGAGGTGTTTGATAAAGTCCTTGGCCTGGAGATGGGGGCTGACGATTACATGGAGAAGCCCTTTGATTCAAAAGAACTGGTGGCAAGAGTAAAGGCCGTGCTTCGCCGTTACAAGCCCCAGGCCCAGGAGACTCAGGCTTCCGATGATAAGGTTGTAAGATATCCGGATCTTGAGATCAACATGACAAACTACTCCGTTACCTACATGGGTGAGAGGGTGGATATGCCGCCCAAGGAGCTGGAACTTCTCTACTTCCTGGCAGCTTCACCCAACCATGTATTTACAAGAGAGCAGCTTCTTGATCAGATCTGGGGCTACGAATACATTGGCGATACCAGAACTGTTGATGTTCATATCAAGCGCCTAAGAGAAAAGCTCAGTGACCATGAGAAATGGAGACTGGCTACCATCTGGGGAATCGGCTATAAGTTCGAGGTACAACAGTAAATGAAAAGAACCCTGTATCTGAAGTTTCTGCTGGCCTATGTGCTGTTTGGCATCTTCGGATTCATAGTGGTGGCGACCTTTGTTTACAGTATGACCTTCGACCGCTTAAGGCGCGACAAGGCCGAGAACATGTATGAGGTAGCCACACAGATTGCAAACACCTACGCGGCAGATCTATATAACAGTGAGACTTCACTGGAGACGGTGTACGAGGAACTTTCAACCCTGTCCATGTATATGGATGGATATCCCATCTGGATCATCAACCCCTCAGGCCGACTGGTTATCGATTCTTCAAGGCCTTTAGGGCCCGGAGAAGAGGTTGTGGTAAACGGGTTCGATCCCACCGTGACAGGAAGCTCTTACTACACCACCGGGGACTTCTGGAAATCTTTTAACCACGAAGTCCTTAGCGTTTTTGCGCCCATTACAGCCAATTACAAGGTTCAGGCTTACGTGGTCATCCACGCTTCGATCCCTGCGCTGCAGGACCAGGCCAACACCTTCCTCAACATTTCATATCTGATGCTGATAGTACTGTTTCTTTTGTCCCTGATAATCCTGATCTTCTTCACGGAGCTGGTGTACGTACCTCTTCGCAAGATCACCACTGCGACGGAGCAGTATGCGGCGGGAAATATGGGCTATGAGTTTTCGGTGGAGTCCGAGGACGAGATGGGATATCTGGCGGCATCGCTGTCTTACATGGCAGGTGAGATCGCCCGTCAGGAGGATGACCAGAAGAAGTTCGTGGCCAACGTATCCCACGATTTCAGATCTCCACTGACTTCCATCAGGGGATATCTGGTGGCGATGCAGGATGGGACCATTCCGCCCGAGATGCATGAGAAGTATCTTGGCATTGTTATCAACGAGACGGACAGACTTACCAAGCTCACCAACGAGCTTCTTACTCTTCAGAACCTCAACGCCAAGGGCGGTATGCTCCTTGATAAGAGTGATTTTGATATAAATCAGGTGATCCGCAAGGTGGCGGAGTCCTGCGAGGGTTCCTGCCGTGACAAGCACATCTCCATCGAGCTGGTCCTCACCGACAACAAGATGCTGGTAAATGCTGACGTTGACAAGATCCAGCAGGTTCTCTACAACCTGGTGGACAACGCCATCAAGTTCAGCCACCACGACTCCTCCATCAAGATAGAGACCACGGAGAAGCACAGCAAAGTCTTTGTTTCCGTCAAGGACAGCGGAATCGGTATCCCAAAGGAAGACCAGAAGCTTATCTTCGACAGATTCTACAAGTCCGACTCCTCCAGAGGTAAGGACAAGAAGGGAACCGGCCTCGGTCTTTCCATCGTAAAAGAGATAATCAAAGCTCACGAGGAGAATATCAACGTCATTAGCACCCAGGGCGTTGGAACCGAATTCATTTTCTCCCTGCCCAAGGCAGCAGCCATGGACGCGGAGGACGAATGAACCCATCGGCCCATTTTGATCCCTGGGGACGGAGTCAGGGGACCATTTTTTGAATCATACAGAATACAGAAAAGGTAATTAAGAACCAATGCATATTGTTTTACATCAGCCTGAAATTCCCCAGAACACCGGGAATATAGGAAGAACCTGCGTCGCAACAGGTACAGAACTTCATCTTATCGAGCCTTTGGGCTTCCGACTCGGGGAAAAAGACCTTCGCCGCGCCGGCATGGATTACTGGGAGAAGCTCAAGGTCACAAGATATATAGATTACGAAGACTTTAAAGAAAAGCACCCGGGGGCGAAGATCTGGTACGCCACCACAAAAGCAAAGAAAACTTATGCCGAAGTTTCTTTTGCCCCGGATGACTTTATAATGTTCGGCAAGGAAAGCGCCGGGATTCCCGAGGAAATCCTGGTGGACAATGAGGAGACCTGCATCAGGATCCCCATGGGAGAGGACATCAGGTCACTCAACCTTTCAAATTCAGTGGCTATCGTGCTCTACGAGGCCTTGAGGCAGCAGAACTTTGCGGGACTTGAGAAGGAAGGCGAGCTTCACAGATTGCAGTGGAAATCCACCACCTAATGAGGTTATGAATATGGGAAAAGAGAAAGTTTCATCCGGAATGTTTTCAAAAGACGATTTTCTGGAAGTTGAGATCACTGATATAGGCAATGATGGCGAGGGTATAGGCAAAGTGGATGGCTATGCCCTTTTTATTAAGGATGCGGTGATCGGTGACAGGGTCAGGGCCAAGATAATGAAGGCCAAGAAGAACTATGCCTACGCCCATCTGGAGGAGGTTCTTGAGCCTTCGCCCTTCAGGCAGCAGGCAAGGTGCCCCATCGCCAGACAGTGCGGCGGATGCCAGATCCAGAACATGACCTATGAGAGGCAGCTTAAGTTCAAGCAGGATAAAGTCCGCAACAACATAGTGCGGATCGGCGGCTTTGACGGTGAATATGTGGACAGCATCATGGAACCCATAATGGGCATGGAAGATCCCTGGAGATACCGTAACAAGGCCCAATATCCCGTTGGCTTAGACAGAGAGGGGAATCCTGTGGCGGGCTTTTATGCAGGAAGGACCCACAGCATTATCCCTGTTTCCGACTGCCGGATCGGTGTCGTGGAAAACGAGATGATCCTGGAGACAGTTCTGGAACATATGAAGCAGTTCCATGTGAGTGCCTACGATGAGACCACAGGCCACGGCCTTGTGCGCCACGTGCTGATCCGAAAGGGCTTTGAGAGCGGCCAGATAATGGTATGCCTTGTTATCAATTACGGGAAAAGAAATCCCAATAGCGGCAGAGACTTTGGCAAAGGCAGGGAATATATACCCGGTCAGGAGCGCCTTATCGAGAAACTGGAAAAGGTGCCCGGCATGACCTCGATTTCCGTCAGCATCAACAACGAGAACACCAACGTTATCATGGGAACGGAGATCCATACCCTTTGGGGTGAGCCGGTTATCAGGGACACCTTAAACGGCCTGGAATTTGAGATCTCGCCCCTTTCTTTCTATCAGGTAAATCCTGCCCAGACCAAAAAGCTCTACGGACAGGCCATTAAGTATGCGGATCTTTCGGGAAAAGAGACAGTGTGGGACCTCTACTGCGGTATCGGAACCATCACTCTTTCCATGGCAAAGACGGCAGGACATGTTTACGGAGTTGAGATTATCCCCGAAGCCATCGAGGACGCCAAAGAGAATGCCAAAAGAAACGGCATAGAGAACGCTACCTTTATGTGCGGCAAAGCCGAGGTGGTGCTTCCGGAGTTCTATGAGAAGGCAGCTGTGGGGGATGCATCGGATTCAGACGCCCTTCACCCTGATGTTATCGTTGTGGATCCGCCCCGCAAGGGCTGTGATTCCAAGTGCCTTGAGACCATGCTGAAAATGCAGCCTGAAAGGATCGTCTATGTGAGCTGTGACTCCGCAACTCTTGCCCGTGACCTTCGCATCCTTTGCGACGGGGGCTACAAGCTTAAGGCTGTCCGCCCCTGCGATATGTTCCCCTGGAGCGGGCATGTTGAAACCGTTATTTGTTTGTCCCGCTAAACACGGGATTTTTGAGTTCATAGATGATTAATCACTGAAAGAGGAGAATAAAAAGGAACGGAGAGCTATGAAGAAAAAATCAATAATAATTATACTTGTACTGGCGATACTGGTAGCGATAGCGGGATTTTTCATAATCGGTCATTTCCCGAAAGGTGATGAAGCCGGGAAGGAATCTAACAACTCTGCCACCCCTGTCACAGATGCCATATACAAATATACTGAATATGCATCAATGAGTCCTGAAGAGATAGTCGCGAGTCTGTCGCCTGAACAGAAAGCGGCGCAGATGGTAATGCCTGCCATATATAATGTCAGTGTAAAGCAAATGAAAGACAATGATTATGGCAGTATTCTCTCCCAGGCTGACCACGTGGATGCTGCAACCTGGCGGAGTATCGTGGACGAATATCAGAAAGCCGCACTTGAATCGGATGCAGGTATACCGTATATCTACGGGCAGGATGACGTTCACGGTGTGAATTACTGTCTGAACGCGGTGTATTTTCCCCATAACATCGGACAGGGCGCAGCCAATGATGAAGAGCTTGCGTATCAGGTGGGACTGATCACAGCTGACGAAGCAAAGCTCTGCCATATGTTATGGAATTACTCTCCGTGCATTGCTCAGTCTGTGGATCCACGCTGGGGAAGAACTTATGAATCCTATGGTTCGGATCTCGAAACGATCACAGAGCTCAGTGCTGCTTACACCAAGGGTCTGGTTGACGGAGGGCTTGTTGCCTGTGCAAAACATTACCTGGCAGATGGAAATGTGGAATATGGTACAGGTGAAAAAGGAGACCTTGATATGCTCATCGATCGTGGAGATGCAAGACTCAGTGACGATGAGATAAATGAACTTCTAAAAGTGTATCAGGCACAGATCGATGCCGGCGTACAGACCATCATGATCAGCCATTCATCCTTAAACGGAGTGAAGATGCACGAAAACAAAGAGTACATTATGAAGCTGAAAAATGAGATGGGATTTGAAGGCTTCATTGCAAGTGACTGGGAATCCATACAGCATATTTCCGGTTCATCCTACAAAGATCAAGTCATCACAAGCATTAATGCA
>JAILFT010000146.1 GCA_024697425.1 Butyrivibrio sp.
TTTATTAATCATGATAATATCTATTCCAACGGCTGTAGTACCTTTGGGCTTACTTCCAAGAATAATGGGAAAGTAACAGTATATGTTATCTGGGAAAAGATTAAAGTAGACAAGCCTGTTATTCAATCTGCCAAAAACAAAGATGGAAAAGTAACTGTTTCATATTCAGCAGAGACGTGGTATGGTCCGGAGTATGAAGTTCAGTGCAGCGAGAATATTCTTTTCAAAGACTCTTCAAAGATTATAACTCAATCAAAAGATGTAACCTTTGATCTGGAAAAAGGCAAGCGTTACTACGTAAGAGTAAGACAGAAACGTGTAGATTCATGCGGCAATATTATGACAGGAAACTGGTCCAAAATCGCAGCAGTAAATGTTGTTAACGAGTGACATAATTCAATAAAAAGCCTAATAGACAGAATCGAGTAGGAGTCAGCCTACTCGATTGTAAAAAACCATCCAAAAATTATTAAATAACATTAATTATGGAATGACATTATTGACAAAAAATAATTTGAGAATACAATAAAAAATAAGTTCAAAAAATGAAAATTTGTTTTTAAAGGAGGAGATTTAAATTGTCACGAGTTTATAATTTTTCAGCCGGACCCGCAGTGCTTCCCGAGGAAGTTTTGAAACAGGCTGCAGCAGAAATGCTGGATTACAATGGCTGCGGTATGTCCATCAACGAGATGAGCCACAGATCCAAGACCTTCGACAGCGTTATCCAGACTGCAGAGCAGGATATCAGAGATCTTATGAATATTCCTGACAATTACAAGGTCCTCTTTTTACAGGGCGGCGCAAGCCAGCAGTTCGCTGCAGTGCCTCTCAATCTTATGAAGAATAAAAAGGCCGGCTATATCATCACCGGTCAGTGGGCCAAGAAGGCTTATCAGGAAGCTCAGAAGTACGGTGAAGCTGTAGAGCTTGCATCCAGTGCAGACAAGACCTTCTCATATATTCCCGATTGTTCCGACCTTGATATCGCTGATGATCTTGACTATGTATATATTTGCGAGAACAACACAATTTACGGAACAAAGTTCAAGACTCTTCCCAACACCAAGGGCAAGATCCTTGTTTCAGACGTTTCATCCTGCTTCCTTTCAGAGCCTGTGGATGTTACAAAGTATGGTGTTATCTACGGCGGAGTTCAGAAGAATGTTGGTCCTGCCGGACTTGTTATAAGCATTATCAGAGAGGACCTCATCACAGATGATGTTCCTTCTTACACACCTACAATGCTTAAGTGGAAGACTCAGGCTGACAACGGCTCTTTATACAACACCCCCAACTGCTGGAGCATCTATATGTGTGGCCTTGTATTCAAGTGGCTTAAAGAGCAGGGAGGCCTCACTGAGATGAAGAAGAGAAATGAAGAGAAGGCTGCAATCCTTTACGATTATCTTGACCAGAGCAAGATGTTCAAAGGCACCGTAAGACCTGAGGATCGTTCCCTTATGAATGTTCCTTTCGTAACTGACTCAGAAGAACTCAATGCCAAGTTTATAGCTGAAGCCACCAAGGCCGGCTTTGTAAGCCTTAAGGGCCACAGAACCGTAGGCGGCATGAGAGCAAGCATCTACAATGCAATGCCTATCGAGGGCGTTAAGAAACTGGTTGAGTTCATGGACAGGTTTGAAAAGGAGAATTGATAAATGTTCAAATATAAATGCTTAAATCCCATCGCCAAGATCGGTCTTAATAACTTCAGCACCAATTTCCAGGCAGTAGATAACGTAGATGATGCCGACGGAATCCTTGTAAGAAGTGCAAATATGCTGGAGATGGAGTTTTCCGAGAACCTTCTTGCAATCGCAAGGGCCGGAGCCGGTGTAAACAATATCCCCCTGGACAGATGCGCCCAGGAAGGTATTGTTGTGTTTAATACTCCCGGTGCCAATGCCAACGGCGTTAAAGAGATGGTTCTTGCGGCTATGCTCATCGCCTCCCGTGATATCATCGGAGGAACCGAGTGGGTTAAGGCCAATGCGGGGGATCCCGAGATTGCAAAGCTTACAGAGAAGTCCAAAAAGAAATTTGCCGGAACCGAGATCTTTGGCAAAAAGCTTGGTATCATCGGACTTGGCGCCATCGGTGTAAGAGTGGCAAATGCTGCAAGACAGCTTGGCATGGAAGTTTACGGATACGATCCTTATCTTTCTATCGACGCTGCATGGAGACTTTCCTCCGATGTTAAGCATGTTACCAATGTTGATGATATCTACTCAAAGTGTGACATCATCACAATTCATGTCCCTGCCCTTGATTCCACAAAGGGAATGATCAACAAAGATGCCATCGCCAAGATGAAGAAGGGTGTTATTCTTATCAATCTGGCCAGAGATATCCTTTGCAATGAAGCTGATGTTCTTGCAGGCATCAATTCCGGCAAGATCAGAAAGTATGTCACAGATTTCCCGAATCCTGTTGTTGCAGGACATGACGGATGCATAGTTATCCCTCATCTTGGTGCATCAACAGAGGAGTCAGAGGACAACTGCGCTGTTAAGGCAGTTCTGGAGCTCAAGGACTATCTTGAGAACGGCAATATCAACAACTCCGTGAACTTCCCCAACTGTGACATGGGCATCTGCACAAGACCCAGAGTTGCAATCTTCCACAAGAATGTTGCCAACATGATCTCTCAGTTCACTTCTGTTCTGGGCGATGCAGGCCACAACATCTCAGACATGACCAACAAGTCAAAGGGTGACTACGCTTACACCCTCATTGATATCGAGGACGGCGTAACGGATTCCATCGTCAAGAAGCTTGCCAAGGTTGACGGCGTTATTCGTGTAAGAGTTGTCAGAAAAGACCTTTAATATCTTTATAATAATAGTAGAATGAATAGGAGAGGTCCTTATCCCGGGATCTCTCCTAAAATTATGAAGGGGGAAATACAAATGGCAGATATAAGGCCCTTTAAAGCCTACAGACCCGCTAAGGGCAAGGAGGAGATCATAGCATCCCTTCCCTATGACGTTTTCGACAGGAAGGAAGCTTATGAGGCAGTCAAAAAGAATCCGGATTCATTCCTGTCCATCGACAGGCCGGAAACTTTTTTCCCTGAAGACCAGGATATGTATGCTCCGGAAGTCTACGCCAAGGCCGGAGAGGTTCTTTGGGAGAGAATAGAGAAAAAAGACTTTGTGCAGGATGAGGAAAACTGCTATTACATCTATGAGCAGACCATGAACGGGCGTGTTCAGACCGGTATCGTTGCTCTTTCTTCAATTGACGACTATCTCAATAATGTTATCAAAAAGCATGAGAATACAAGGGAAGACAAGGAGAAGGACAGAATAGAGCATGTCTACAACTGTAAGGCGCAGACCGGCCCTATTTTCCTTTGCTACAGAGAGAATGACATCATAAGTCAGATTGTTGACAGAGTAAAAGAGGTGGATACTCCAGTTTACGATTTTGTATCGGAGGACGGAGTGCGAAGCCGCGTATGGATCATGGAGGATGAAGAAGAGAACAACATGATCAGCAGGTCTTTTGCCGGGATAAATGAGATATATATTGCCGACGGACACCACAGATGCGCTTCTGCTGTAAAGGTTGGCCTTCGGAAAAGAAAAGAGGATGAAGGAAAGGCCCGCGGCAAGCAGGAATATGACTACTTTTTGTCAGTTCTTTTCCCTGATTCCGAGCTTATGATCATGGATTACAACAGGGTTGTTAAAGACCTTAACGGCATGAGCGGCGCTGAGTTTCTTGATAAGCTTTCCGAAAAGTTCGATATTAAAAAAGAAGAGACTGCAGTTAAGCCTGCAGCCAAGGGGGAGTTCGGACTTTTCCTTGAAAAGCAGTGGTACAGCCTTAAGGTGCATGAGGATATCAGAAAGGACGATCCCGTGGAGGGACTTGATGTTTCTTTGCTTCAGAATGAGGTCCTTTCACCCATGCTGGGAATAGGAGACCCCAGGAGCGATAACAGGATCGACTTTGTTGGCGGAATACGAGGCCTTGAGGAGCTTGAAAGGCGCTGCAATGAAGACATGGAAATGGCTTTTTCCATGTATCCTACGTCCATAGGAGAACTTTTTGCAGTGGCAGATGCAGGGAAACTCATGCCTCCCAAGTCCACCTGGTTTGAGCCAAAACTCCTAAGCGGGTTATTTATCCACCCTATTTGTGGTAAACTGTAAGTGATATCTGACTAAATTTATGAGGGAGGATCCAATGAATAATAAGCTTTACAAAATGATGAACTGGCCGGAGATAGAAGAGATTATCTATTCTGACGGTGACAATCCCCACAGGATCCTGGGCGCGCACAAGGTAGGATCGAATTATCTGATCCAGGCGTTTTATCCTGATGCGGCGTCTATAAAGGTCTATATTGAGAATTCGAAAAAGAGCTATGACATGGAACTGGCAGATGAAGCCGGATTCTACGCTATTATAGTTCCCTATGTTGACAAGCTTAAATACCACTTTGTCATAACCGATGCCGACGGCAATGAGAAAAAGGTTGATGATCCCTATGCATTCGGCCCTCTTATGGACAGAGAGGACTTTATTAAGCTTGGAAGCGGTATCCATTTCCATATCTATGAGAAACTGGGCGCACATCCCATGACCAGAGGCGGTGTCAAGGGAACCAATTTTGCCGTATGGGCACCCTCTGCCGCAAGGGTCAGTGTTATCGGAGATTTTAACGAATGGGACGGCAGAATCTGTCAGATGCACAGGCTGGACCCCATCGGTGTATTTGAGATATTCATTCCCGGAGCTTTGGAGGGAGACGGTTATCAGTTCGAGATCAAGACCAGAAGCGGACTGGTGTTTAAGCGTCCTGACCCCTATGCAACATCTTCAAGGGGTGAGAGCGGGATGATATCCGTGATCGATAAAGTGGATTCCATCAAGTGGACTGATGAGAAATGGCTTGGTGAGAGAGCTAAATTTGATAAGGATGAGGCTCCTCTTTCGATATGCGAGATTTCCCTGGAGTCCTTCGCGGGCAGACATGACGGAAAGAGCACAATGAAGGAGATCACAGCGGATGTGCTTGAGTATGTTAAGAATCACGGCTTTGACACAATAGAGCTTATGCCTGTGATGAAGCATATTCCCGGACACTTCTTCCATACCCTGAATTATTTTGCGCTGGACGATGTGTGCGGTGACAGAACCGGACTCATGAATTTCGTCAATACAATGCATGAGAACAACATAAGGGTAATCCTTGACTGGGTTCCCACATTTTTCCCGAAATCTTCCTGCGGACTTAGCGACTACGACGGAAAACCGCTGTACGAGTATTCCGATCCCAGGATTGGTATTCATCCAAGGTCAGGTGATCTTGTCTTTGACTACGGAAGAAAAGAAGTAACCAATTATCTGATATCCTGCGCATTATACTGGGTGGAGACTTTCCACCTTGACGGTATCAGAACTTCAGATATATCAAGGATTCTGTATCTTGACTATGACAGAAAGCCCGGTGAGTGGCTTCCCAATATTTACGGAGGTAATGAGAACTTAGAGGCTCTTGAATTCTTAAAGCAGTTTACTTCGGTTCTTCACAAGAACACACCCGGAGTGCTTCTTATCACCAAGGAGACAGCCTGCTGGCCGCATGTTACCGACGACATCGAAGACGGAGGCCTTGGCTTTGACTTTAAGTGGAATAACGGGTGGTCCAGAGACTTCATCAATTATATGGAAAACGATCCTCTTTTCAGAGCGGGACATCATGATGAGGTAACTTTCAGCCTTATCTACAGCTATACTGAGAGGTTTGTTCTGGCCTTTACCCATGAGGACTTCGAAAAAGGCCTTGAAGGGCTTTACTATCTGATGCCCGGCGACTCTGCTCAGAAGATGGCAAACCTTCGCCTGGCCATTGGCTTTATGATGGTACACCCCGGAAGAAAGCATCTTTACATGGATCCCGATGCGCTTACAGTAGATCAGTCTGTTTTCGTGGAGAACATGATAAAGAACCTCAACGATCTTTATATGAAAAAGCCGGCGCTTCATGTTTATGATAACAACGAGGGCGGCTTCGAATGGATCAATGTCCTTCCTTCCGATGAGTGTATGCTTTCATTTGTCCGCAAGACCGACGATGACAAGGATATGCTTCTGGTTGTTGCCAATATGGCAGGTATCGAGAGAGATTTTGAGATCGGAGTTCCTGCTGACGGAAGATACACGGAAATATTCAATTCGGACCATTTAAGCTATGGTGGAACCGGCATTCTTAACGAGGGCAGGTTAGAAGCCAGAAGAAAAGAGGTTGATGGAAGAGATTACTCCATCGCCATTAAGATGGCTCCCGTATCCCTCTCAATCTTTGGATACACACCTTATACCGAGCAGGAAAAGAAGATCCGCACCGTCAAGGAAGAGGAAGAGCTTAAGAAAGAGCAGGAACGCAAAGAAAAGCTTGAAGCTCTCAAACAGAAACAGTCCGAGGAAGAAGAAAGACTTCTTAAGGAGCTGAAGCTCAAATATGAGAACGAGCTCATGGAGCAGGAAAAGGCAATCGAGGAAAAATATGCAAAGATCGAAGAAGAGAGGATCTTCAGCATTGTTTCCGAAGAAGCCATAAAGAGCATAGCAAAGAACAGCACTCCTGCAGCCAAGTCTCCTTCAAAGGCGGCGGCCAAAGCGCCTGCGAAAAAGAGTCCTGCTAAAAAGACTGCGGCTAAGAAACCTGCAGCAAAGAAGCCTGCACCCAAGAAAAAATAAATTAATTTAATGTTGTAAATTAAAAAAGGGCACATTATAATAGGTCATGTGCCCTTTATGCTGGAATAGCGCAGTCGGTAGCGCAACTGATTCGTAATCAGTAGGTCGTGGGTTCAAGTCCCATTTCCAGCTTTATTTTTTAGAAAGAGATGCTTTTATACGGCATCTCTTTTGTGTTATAATAATATGTCAGAGTATTTGTATAGCGCTTAGCCCTGTGAATCAGGTAGCGCAGAGAGGAATTAGTATGAAAGAACTTCAAGATTACGTGAGAACCATTCCTGATTTCCCGGAACCCGGAATTATGTTCAGGGATATTACGTCAGTGCTTCAGGATCCCGATGGATTCAAGCTTGCAATTGACAAGATGCAGGACCTTATCAAGGATCTCGATTTTGATGTGGTACTGGGAGCTGAGTCAAGAGGCTTCATCTTCAGTGCGCCCATCGCATACAACAGAGGAAAGGCTCTGGTTCCTGTCCGCAAGAAGGGTAAACTTCCCTGTGAGACAGTAGAGGTATCCTATGATCTCGAGTATGGCCAGGCTACACTTGAGCTTCACAAGGATTCAATAAAGCCCGGTCAGAAGGTGCTTCTTGTAGATGACCTTATGGCAACAGGCGGAACCATTGAGGCTATGATCAAGCTGGTAGAGATGCTTGGCGGTGAAGTTGCAGGCATTCTTGTTCTTATGGAACTTAAGGGCCTTAAGGGACGTGAGAGACTCAGTAAATACAGATTAGACGCAGCACTTAGTTATGAAGGTAAGTAATTGATGGCACAGAACTTCGATGACGGAAAAATTGAAGCCATCGAGGAGTTTCAGACTCCTGATAAGCTGTACAACGGCCTTATCCAGAGAGTGAGGAAATATCATCCTTCAGATGATATCACTCTTATAGAGAAGGCTTACAATCAGGCTTATGAAGCTCACGAGGGGCAGACGCGCAAATCAGGTGAACCGTATATCATTCACCCTCTTTGCGTGTCAATAATCCTTGCTGATCTGGAAATGGACAAAGAGACCATTGCAGCAGGGCTTCTTCATGATGTCGTTGAAGACACCATTTGTACCAAAGAAGAGATTGAGAAGAGTTTCGGAGCAGATGTTGCTCTTCTGGTTGACGGTGTTACCAAACTGACAGCGCTGCAGCTTACCACGGATAATACCAACAAGACCCAGGAGCAGATTGACATGCAGGCTGCGAACCTGCGTAAGATGTTCCTGGCTATGGCCAAGGATATCAGGGTTATCCTGATCAAACTGGCGGACAGACTTCACAATATGAGGACCCTTGGGCATATGCCTCCTGAGAAACAGCAGAGGATTGCCCAGGAAACCCTTGATATTTACTCGCCCATTGCAGGCAGACTCGGTATCAGCAGGATCAAGGTTGAACTTGACGATCTGTCTCTTAAATATCTTAAACCGGATGTTTACAGAGATCTTGCTGAGAAGGTTGCCGTCAGGAAGAGCGAGAGAGAACGTTACGTAGAAGAGATCTGCGAGAACGTCCGCAAGAACATTGAGGACGCCGGAATTAAAGGCGAGGTAAACGGCAGGGTTAAGCATTTCTTCAGTATCTACAAGAAGATGCGCAACCAGAACAAGACTCTTGATCAGATCTATGACCTTTTCGCCATCAGGATCATTGTATCTACAGTCAAGGACTGCTATGCGGCTCTTGGCGTTATCCATGAACTCTATAAGCCCATACCCGGCAGGTTCAAGGACTATATAGCAATGCCCAAGCCCAATATGTATCAGTCCTTGCATACAACTCTTATCGGTCAGACGGGACAGCCCTTCGAGATCCAGATAAGAACCTATGATATGCACAGAGCTGCTGAATACGGTATCGCAGCCCACTGGAAATATAAAGAGGCTTCCGATGGCAAGAAGGCAGAAAACGGTGAGGAAGAGAAGCTTATATGGCTTCGTCAGATCCTTGAATGGCAACAGGATCTTTCCGACAACCAGGAATTCATGAGTCTTCTTAAGAGTGATCTGAATCTCTTTTCCGAGGATGTATATTGCTTTACTCCAACCGGAGAAGTTAAGAATCTTCCTGCGGGCTCTACACCTATCGATTTTGCCTACAGCATTCACAGCGCTGTCGGCAACAAGATGATTGGAGCCAAGGTCAACGGCAAACTGGTTCCCATCGATTACAAGATCCAGAACGGAGACAGAATCGAGGTTGTAACCAGCCAGAATTCAAAGGGACCCAGCAGAGACTGGCTCTCCATAGCAAGATCCACTTCCACCAAGAATAAGATCAATCAGTGGTTCAGACATGAGCTCAAGGAAGAGAATATCACCAAGGGCAAGGAACTTCTGATAGAGTATTGCAAGAGTAAGGGACTTGACTATTTTGCCATAGCAAAACCCGAGTTCCAGAATATAGTCACCAAGAAGTACGGATTCCGTGAATGGGACGCTGTTTTGGCAGCGGTTGGACACGGCGGACTCAAAGAGGGCCAGATCATCAATAAGATACTTGAACTCTCTGACAAGGACCACAAGCGCAACATTACAGATGAGGAAGTCCTTGCTGCTGTTGCCGAATCCAATGTAACACCTCAGGTATCCGGCTCCGATAACGCCATTATCGTAAAGGGAGTGCATGATGTTGCGGTAAGATTTTCCAAGTGCTGCAACCCTGTTCCCGGTGATGATATCTGCGGCTTTGTTACAAGGGGCAGAGGCGTTTCAATCCACAGAAGAGACTGCATCAACGTTATCAAGATGCAGGAAGAAGACAGAACAAGGCTTATTGAGGCAAGATGGCAGAGCGATTCTGCTTCCGGCGGTGGCAAATATGCCGCAACCATCAAGATCTTTGCCAATAACAGAAGCGGACTTCTGGCTGATGTTTCAAGAGCTCTTACCGAGAAGGATATCGATATCATTTCCATGAACACCAGGACCAGCAAGCAGGGTCTTGCCACCATGGAGACCTCATTTCAGGTTTCATCAAGGGATCAGCTGCGTGATATCGTAGACAAGATAAGACAGATTGACAGTGTAATCGATATTGAGAGGACTACAGGTTAATGGGAGATACCACTATCAAAGTCGGCATGTTCACCCTGGGCATGGTGGCCACCAACTGCTATTTTGTATTTGATGAAAGCGTTAAGGATGCAGAAGGGCTTTTTCACTGCGTGGTCATAGATCCCGGCGATAAAGGGGACAGAATATACGAAGCTCTTAAAGAGAAGAGTATAGCGGTGGATAAGATTCTTTTGACCCATGGACACTTCGATCATATAGGAGGAGTGGAGGTCTTAAAGAACCTGACCGGCGCCAAAGTCGGCTGCTATGAGAAGGAGCAGGCTCTTTGCAAAGACCCTTACCTTAATCTCTCAAATGACTACGGATGGCACTGGAAAGTTAATCCGGATGAGGTATACAGAGACGGAGAAACCGTAAGCGCTGCCGGAATTGATTTTAAGGTCCTTGCTACTCCCGGCCACACCTCAGGAAGCTGCTGTTTCTATATAGAAAAGGCAGGGATCCTCATTAGCGGAGATACCCTGTTTGAGGAGTCTGTAGGAAGAACTGATTTCCCTACCAGTTCCACAAGAGAACTGGTTAACTCTGTAAAAGAGAAACTGTTTATCCTTCCTGATGACACAATAGTATATCCCGGTCACGGCGAGCTCACTACAATAGGACACGAAAAGGAATACAATCCTTTTATCATGTAAGTTTATGCAGATTATTTATATTAGAGAAGATAAGTTTCAATATGACATCCATTCCCTTTTTAAGGCTTTCTATCCTCAGGAAGAGGCGAGGGTCCTTATAGGGGAAAAGGGTGACAATCCGGACAAAGAGAAGGATATTTCAGCACAGGATGAAATATCCTTTATTGATGTTAACAAATCCAAGAACGAACTGAAAAAAGAGATATATCTTTTGCTTTCTGAAAAGACCGGCAAAGTTCTGCCCTGGGGAGACTTAACGGGAATCCGTCCCACCAGGATTGCCATGAACCTTATTGATGAGGGCATGAGCGATGATGAAATTGCAGAATACATGAAGGGCACATATCTTGTAAGCGACGAGAAGACAGCTCTTGCCATAGACATTGCCCGCAGGGAAAAAGAGATATTGAAGGAAATCGACTACGAGAATGGTTACAGCCTCTATCTTGGTATCCCGTTCTGCCCGACAACCTGTCTTTATTGCTCCTTTACGTCTTATCCCATTGGAGCCTATAAAAACCTTGTGGATGACTACATCTCATGTCTTAAAAAAGAGATTGACTATGTAGCCGAGGCTTTTGCCGGCAGGACTCTGGACACTGTATATATAGGAGGCGGAACTCCCACAACCCTGGAGCCGGAGCAGATAAGACGGCTCATTGGATATATGAGGGATAAACTTGATATGTCCGGGGTAAAAGAGTTCACTGTAGAATCCGGAAGACCCGATTCCATTACAAGGCAAAAGCTTAGAGCTATGAAGGAAATGGGAGTTACAAGAATATCTGTAAATCCCCAGACCATGAGTGATGAGACCCTTAGGATAATAGGAAGACAGCACACGGTAGCTCAGCTTATGGATGCCTTTAAAATGGCCAGGGAAGAGGGATTTGACAATATCAACATGGATATAATCCTGGGGCTTCCCGGAGAAGGCTCAGAGGACGTTCAGCATACCATTGATGAGATAAAAAAACTTTCGCCGGACGATCTTACGGTTCATTCCCTCGCAATCAAGAGAGGCTCCAGACTTTTCGAGGCCATAAGAGAACGGGAGCTTAAGGGTGAACTTAAAGTCACAATGCTCGAATCCATGAACAATACAGAAGAGATGATGGAGATAGCCCAAAGGGGAGCAAAAGAAATGGGGCTTGAGCCATATTATCTCTACAGGCAGAAGAACATCAGCGGCAATTTTGAGAATACAGGTTATGCAAGACCGGGCAAAGCAGGTATCTATAACATCCTTATAAATGAAGAGGTTCAGTCCATTGTAGCACTGGGAGCAGGGACCGTAACAAAGAGAGTCTATAATGAAGGCGGAAGGATAGAGCGCTGCGACAATGTCAAGGATGTGAAGCTCTATATGGACAATATAGAGGAGATGATCGAAAGGAAGAGAAAGCTGTTTCTCTAAAAAACATAATTTTCACAAAAAATATGTTGTCATTTTCCCCAGACTGGATTATATTATTTAGGCGTTTGCTTTTGAGGGCGGCAAATAAATTTTTTACATAAGGAAACTGATTTTTTATAATTGGTGCCCCATTTTTACCAAATGTTTATTAAGCAATATTGCGCAATATTGTGCAACATGCTATAATAAAGAATACTATACGGTATTGCGCACAAAAATAAAGTGATACCAAAGGAGGTTTATTATGTTATTCCAACTTTACAGTGATCACGCATCTATGCAATTGATCGGCTGGGTACTGGTGTTTGTGGGACTCATTCTCATGAATGAGATCGGTCGTAGGACCAAGGCAGGCGGAATGCTTGTATTCGTAGTAATCCCTTGCATCCTCACAGTTTATTTCATTCTTGCTCATGTTGGCATGTTCGGTGGCAAAGCTAATCCTACCGTTGCTTTCATGGACGGATGGTTCCATTATTTCAAACTTTATGCTGCTGATATCGGTTGCGTAGGCTTCATGATGATCAAGTATAAATGGGGCATCGGCAAAGAGAAATGGTTCAAGTGGTTCCCCTGGTTCATCGTTGCAGCTAACATCATGATCGCTAACGTTTCCGATATGGAGTCAGCTCTTGCAGCTTTCTCAATCACAGGAAACCTTTCAGGTGCATGGTGGGCATCCAATGAGGGTGTATTCATCTATGGTGGATGGTGGAACGTTGTTAACGCTCTTGCAGGACTTATCAATATCTTCTGCATGACAGGATGTATCCATCTTTACACATCAAAGGACAAGAACCACGCAGATATGCTTTGGCCTGATATGACCATCTGGTTCATCCTTGCATACGATGTATGGAACTTCGAGTACACATACCTCAACCTTCCTACACATTCATGGTACTGCGGTGTAGCACTTCTTCTTGCTCCTACATTTGCTAACGCATTCTGGAACAAGGGTGCATGGATCCAGAACCGTGCTAACACACTTGCAATCTGGTGCATGTGGGCACAGGTTGTTCCTGCATTCCAGCTTAGTTCAAGATTTGCAGCAGCTCTTCCTTCAGTTTACGGCGGAGCAACAGCTAACGGAATCACAACAATGGATCTTTACGCAAAAGCTATCGAGCTTTACAACTCAGGTGCAGGCAAGACTGCTCAGGCAGGACAGATCATCGAGAGCATGGGCATCACAGCTAATCCTACAGCTCAGGGTGTAGTTGCTATACTTGCTATCGCAATCAATGTAGTATGCATGACTGAGATCATCAGAAGATCAATTAAACTTGGCAAGAACCCTTATGCAAACGAAGTATTCGTTGGAACAAAGGATTTCGATCTTGCTATGGAGCGTGCTGAAGCATAATGGATAACATTAGAGTAATAGAAGTTAAGAGAAGCATATTTGAGAGCAACGACAGGGATGCAGACAAGCTTCGCCAGGAGCTTAAGGATTCAAAGACTTTTCTTTTGAACCTTATGTCATCCCCCGGTTCAGGCAAGACCACTACTTTGAAGCGCACAATAGAGGCTCTTAAGGACAAATACCGCATAGGTGTTATGGAAGCTGATAT
>JAILFT010000185.1 GCA_024697425.1 Butyrivibrio sp.
GTGATCATATCCGTAAACTCTTTTGCCAGATCAACGTTACTTGCCTCCAGCACTCCGGAGTTCATATATCCACCATCCTTGGTGACATCCATAACCTGAGGTCTTCCGGAGTTAAGGGACTCAGCATAGAGGTTGTCACCCACCTTCTCAAGACCCATGGCGTTGTTGAACTGTGCCACTGCAATCTGGGCAAGCTTCACGGTCTGACCGTTGGTGTATCTGGCAAAGATTGATCCGTCATTGGAAATCGACAGCTCGCTCATGGTTCCGTTGGCATATCCCTGATTCAGTCCCTGCTCGTCGCCTTTGGTGGCTGATACCGTTGATGAGTGGCCCGACATGGAACCTGCGAAGTTGGAAGTATTGTTGAGGTTCACATTAAGGGGTCCTATCACGCTTGCATCGCCTGAAAAAGCAAGCTGCACAAATCCTGTGGTGTTTCCGCCCGCGGACATAAGCTTTCCGTTATGCTTGTCGTATACAAGATCAAAGCTGTTCTCGGTGTCGTTCTTAATTGTATGACCCTCCATGTCCTTGACGGAAAGAAGGTTTAATTTGAAGGTATTGTCCTCTGTATCACCGCCATCGGTAATGCCGAACTTAAGAGTATATCTCTCGCCGTCTGTTCCAAAAACTTCAACTGCAAGAGTCTTGCCGTCCTCCTCACGAAGAGCCGGATCAAGGCTGTCGAGATTTCCCTTGAAGTAAGCCTGGGATGTAGCGGTTCCCGCGATGGTATTTGTCGCAGGAGTAATCAGCCTTAAGTTCGTGGTTGCGGCTCCGTCAGGAACTCCGCCCGCTCCCATGGTTCCCAGTACATAGAAACCGTTATTCTGTGTTACCAGATTTCCTTCTGCATCAATGGTAAAAGAGCCGTCTCTTGTAAAGTTCCTTGTGACTCCGTCCGTACTTACCATAAAGAAGGAGTCGCCGGTGATCATCATATCAAAAGCATTTCCCGTGGTCTGCATGGATCCGGGAGCTGTGATGTTGGTATAAATGGACGCAACTTTGGAGCCGAGACCAACCTGGGATGTATTTGTGGATCCCACGTTTTCTCCGCCGCCTGTACCACTCTTTACCGTCTGATAAAGAACATCTGAAAATCCCGTTGCCTGGGACTTGTATGCGGTTGTATTGACATTGGCGATGTTGTTGCCGATAACATCCATTTCAAGCTGATGTGTCCTAAGACCGGCGACACCGGACCAAAGCGATCTCATCATAGTACACGTACCTCCGTAAAAGAGCTTTCTCTTCCTGTCGTACGTCCGTGTACCTCTGGCAAGATCCTTTTGCCGGAAAAGAACATTATAATACCTGCTATTTTTCTTATCGGCTTGTTTTGTTAACAAATTTAGGGGGAGCAGCAATTTTTTTTGCATATTGAGCGCAATATTATTGTATAATGAAGCATATATTTGGAAATGACGAGGGAATTCCTTATGGATTATAAGAAGAATTGCAGCGATACCGAGCTTAAGACCGAGATTAGGGACATCGTGGATCTAATCCTCTCCGACTACGAGAAGGGCCGCGATGTGGACCAGATGGATGTCTACAATCAGCCGGACAGAGACGCGGTAAAAGATATTGTGATAAAGCTTATACGCATCATATATCCGGGCTATTACAGAGACAAAGTCTACAAGAGTTACAATGACAACAACCGTGTGGCAGTGGTTATCGAGGACGTTATCTACAACATGCAGAAACAGATAGCGATTGCTTTCCATCACAGTCCCGACTATGCCAACGCTTCGGACGAGACTCTTGAATGCGGTGCCCGCCGCATCACCCACGAGTTCTTCAAAAAGCTCCCCAAGATCAGGGAGTACGTGGACACGGACCTTCAGGCCTGCTACGATGGCGACCCGGCAGCCTACAGCAAGGGAGAGATCATCCTCTCATATCCGGGTCTTTTTGCAACTACAGTCAACAGGATTGCCCACGAGCTCTATCTTCTCAAGGTGCCGCTTATCCCAAGGATGATCACGGAATACGCCCATGGCAAGACAGGAATTGATATTCATCCCGGCGCCACCATCGGCAAGTATCTGATGATCGACCATGGCACAGGCATCGTTATCGGCGAGACTTCTATCATCGGCGAGCACGTGAAGATTTATCAGGGTGTCACCATCGGCGGTCTTTCCACCAGAGGAGGCCAGGCCCTTAAGGGAGTAAAGAGACATCCCACCATCGAGGACAATGTCACAATATATGCCGGTGCTTCAATCCTTGGCGGTGAAACTGTCATTGGCCAGGACACAGTGATCGGAGCCAACGCTTTCATCACCTCCTCGGTTCCCGCAGGAAGCAGAGTCAGCATGATGAGTGGCAACTGCCCCGACAAGAAGTAATGACGTATACGCTGTGATTTGGACTTGCACTCAGGTGCGCAGTAAGTATACAGCGATGCACTCTATAGCGAAGAAAAGGCTTAACATGGTCGTTCCATGCTAAGCCTTATTTTTGTGTACTTATGTGGTAGCATCACCCGGTGGCATCACACAAACGGGTTGTAGAACCTGCTGCCGTTTTTTACGGTAAGAGCCACGGTACCGGCAAAAAACGCTATGATGAAGGCAAGAACCAGGAAGTCAGCAGCCTTAAGCTTTCTTCTGCTGTACCAGGTACGCCTCGGCTTTTTTCCGAAACCACGAAGCTCCATGGCGTTACTCACCACTTCTATCCTCTCCATAGATGAGAACAAAAGCGGGAAGATTATGCTGGCAGTGTTCTTGATCCGCTCAAGAAGTCTGCCCTTGGAGCTCATCTCAATCCCCCTGGCTTCCTGAGCATTTCTTATCCTTATGAACTCATCCTGCACATCGGGGATGTACCTTAATGCGATTTCAAGAGAATAGGCGATGCTGTAGGGAACGCCAATGCCGTTCAGGGAAGCCGCCAGTTCACTGGGGTTAGTGGTCACAAGGAAAATGAACACCGCAGGAATGACGGTAAAGTACTTGATAAATACGTTCATCTCGTAGAACAGCTGCTCTTTGGTCAGGGTGTAATTCCCGAAAAGATGTGCAATCTCTGTCCTGGAGCCGTAGATCTCGCAGCCCTGATATGGGGCAAAGAAGAAAATGCAGGTAAGGTTGATCACCATGAAGATCATGATTGCCTTAAACACTGTGCTGACCTGGTTCCACTTCGTTCCCGAAACCACATAGATGGCAAATCCCATGATCAGCATCAGAACCAGGACTCTGGTATCAAAGGTCAGAGCACTGGCCATACACCATACAATAAAGAAGACGAGCTTCGTAAAACCGCTGAGTTTGTGGATTGGCGTGTCCTTGTCCTCATAGGATATCATTCTTGCCATGGGACACCTCCTTTCCTTTACTCCGCTCAAAGTCTATAAACCTGGCGGCAAATTCCCCTGCATCATCTATGCCGCAGGAAACAGCCAGGTCATAGAGGGAAGTTCTCTTAAGATATGCTTTGTCACAGACCTCGCTGTTGGTAAGAACTTCATAGGGCGTAGCGTCCATGATCAGCTGTCCGTCAGTCAGCACCAGCGTCCTGTCCGTGTACTCCAGCATAAGGTGCATATCGTGGGTTATCATGAGAATAGTGATGGGAAGTTTCCTTCTAATCTCCTGCAAAAACTCCATGATCTCGGTGTAGTGCATATAGTCCTGCCCGGCTGTGGGCTCATCCAGGATAAGTATCTCCGGATTCATCACAAGTATCGAGGCAATTGACACTCTCTTTTTCTGGCCAAAAGAAAGAGCTGAAACCGGCCAGTTCCTGAAGGGATAAAGGCCGCAGATCTTCAGGATATCGCATACCCTGTCATAGACCTCCTCATTGGAAGCCCCCCGGACGGTAAGGCCAAGCCCCACTTCATCCATGATCATGGGCTTGCTTATCATCTGATTCGGGCTCTGCATGCAGAATCCAATCTTCTCTCCCCTCTCCTTGATGGAAAGAGGCGCAATATCACCGCCTTCAAGCAGGATGGTTCCTGACTGGGGCTTGTGGAAGCCGCAGATAAGTGAAGCCAGTGTGGACTTGCCTGCGCCGTTCTTGCCAACCAGGGCCACCATCTCGCCTTTTTTTATCTCAAAGGAAACGTCCTTAAGTATCTTTCTCGAATCATCGTAACTGAAGTTCAGGTTCTTTACCTCTAGAACAGTCTCGCCGGTCTTTGGCTTCTCGTGGCTTGGCATGGAATGATACCAGTTCCTTACTGTATCCCGGTAAGGCGCTATATCCATGGTCTCCATGTGCATTGGGCGGCTTTCCGGCAAAAGCTTTGCACCTGCCGCCTTAAGGGCTGCCACGTACAAAGGCTCACGGATCCCGTTCACCGGCAAGAGATCTGTGCACAATAGTTCATCCGGTGTCTTATCCGCAACTATCCTGCCGCCGTCCATAAGGATTACCCTGTCCACATCCCTGTAGAGCACATCCTCAAGCCTGTGCTCAATGATGACAACCGTAAGATCCTCCCGCTTCATGATCTCGTCGATTAAAGCGATGGTTCTTTTCCCTGTGGCAGGGTCAAGGTTGGCCAAAGGCTCGTCAAAAAGAAGCACCTTGACGTCACAGACCATTACGCCGCCAAGAGACACGCGCTGCTTCTGCCCTCCGGACAAAGCACCCGGTGAATTGCGCATGAACTCCAAAAGCTCCAGCTTGCCGCCAACGTCCCTTATCTTGGTAAAGATCTCGTCCTGGGGCACGCACTCATTTTCCAGAGCAAAAGAAATATCTTCAGCCACCGTAAGAGCTATGAACTGGCCGTCAGTGTCCTGAAGCACAGTGCCCACGATCTGGGACATGCCAAAAACTCCGAGCTTCGATGGGTCTTTTCCCTTAACTCGGAGTGTGCCGCTCATCTCGCCCGGATAAGAGCAGGGAATAAGCGCATTGAGACAATGAGCAAGGGTGGATTTTCCGGAACCGGACTGGCCAGCGATCAGGATCTTCTCACCCTTGTAGATTCTCAAGTTGATGTCCTTCAAAGTGGGCTCGGTCTGAACCCTGTATTTGAAGGACACGTTATTAAATTCTATGATCGGCTCGCGGTCACTTTCCAAAAGTTACTCCTCCGCCTTGAGTTCGGATGAACCACCTGCTATCTTGCTGTAGGCAAGAAGAAGGATTGTTCCGAGGATACCGATGATGATGATGTTCAGAACAAAGGCAACTGCGCCCTGTGAGAATACCTTGTTGGCGGGCTCTTTGTAGATGATGATGTCAAAAATGGGTGCGCAGAGGATCCATGCTACTGCGTTGGCAACAATCTGAACCACGTTGAAAATGATAAGGTTAATGCCGTTTGCAAAGCCGCCTTCCTTAACAGCGAACTTCTTGGCAAAGATACCGATGGCTGCGCCTACAACTGCCTCGGGGATTACCCAGCTCCACCAAACAGAGCCGTAGAACACTGCGTCGCCGAGAGCATGTCCAAGGAAACCTACAACAGCGCCAACTACAGGGCCGAAGGCTGCTGCCAGAAATGCCAGAATAGCCATACGAGGCTGAAGTGCTGTGTTAGGCACGATAAACACGGGAATCTGCACATTTGTAAGAACTACAAACAGAGCAGTTCCGATACCCATTGCTACTACTTCCTTAATACCGATCTTCATACAATTCTCCTCCATATTTAAAATGTCATATTATTGGGAAATCCCTTGTACTTGGTTTCAAACTCATCTACCGGCATGGGTTTGTCAAAGTAGAATCCCTGGAACATCTTACATCCTATGGATGAGAGGTATTCCAGCTGATCTTTGGTCTCCACGCCCTCGGTAACTACGCCCATTCCCAATTCATGGGCAAGCTCCACCGTGTAATTGAGGATCACCTGCGCACGTTTAAGGTTCTCTGTCTTCCTCAGGAACCCCATGTCAATCTTCAGTATGTCGGCGTTGATGTCCTTGAGCATGTTAAGCGATGAATAGCCGCTGCCAAAATCATCAATCTCCACAACAAAGCCGCTCTTCTGCAGATCCAGAATGAGTCTTGAGCATTTGTTTACATCCGATGTTACCGCAGTTTCCGTGATCTCTATATTAAGGTACTTGGGATTGATATCATATCTCTTTACCAGATCCATGAACTCTTTCTTGATGTCCAGGTAGTAAAGATCCTTAGGGGAAACATTCACCGAGATGGCAATACCCTCTCTTGCAGTTCCCTTCCACTCCGCCAGCTGTCTTGCTGCCAGCTCCCACACATATCTGTCCAGCTTGTAGATCAGGTCCGCTCTTTCAAGAACGTCAATGAATACTCCCGGCTGAATGATGCCGTTATCAGGATGGATCCACCTTGCCAGCGCCTCTGCGCCGTATATGGTTCCGTCCTCATAGACCTGAGGCTGGAGATACATTCCGAATTGTCTGTTTATGATAGCAAAGTCGAAGCTCGACAGGATCTCTTTTTCCAAAAGGGCATTGACCAGCATATCATCGCTGTACCAGGCTATCTCGCAGACACTGTCGCGCTTGATGGATTTGCAGGCCATATAGGCTCTGTCGCACATCAGGGTCACATCCATAGCCGGGTCGGTTATCTCATAGACACCGATCTGGAAATGCAGAGAATATGATTTACTGGTGAGCCTTCCGGTGATCTCCTTGACCGCTTTCTTGAAAGTCTTCTCTTCAAAACGATCCTTGGGCATAACAAGGGCGAAATGGTCGCCGTTTATCCTGCCGTATATGTCGTCATCCTTAACCTGCTGAGCCAGCATCTCTCCGATGTTCAGGAGGATGTCATTGCCTTTCTCCAGGCCAAAGAGCTGATTTATAAGTTTGAAATCCTTGATATTGGAATAAAGAAGCAGATACCGTCTGTCGTCTTCTATGTTGCTAAGAAGCTGCCTTGTGGCTGCCGTGAAGCCCTCTCTGTTATAGAGGTGAGTGAGTTCGTCGTGGGTGAGCCTGTACTGCTCGCCGGATCCGTTGTCGACAATCTCCGACAGATTCTGGATGATATACATATGGCCAAGGGGCTTGGCGTCCTCGTCGATAAGGTGACGATAGCGGACTTTGTACAGCCTCTCCTTGCCGTTCACCGCATAGACTCTGCACCAGGAGGTAGCATGGGGCTCTATGCCCAGCCTGTTGATCCAGCCACTGAAGGTCTGGCCAAGCTCTGCAAGATTGTCACGAACATAGAACATGGTGAAGGCGTACTTATTGGCATAGATGATTTTTCTTTTTTCACTGTAGAAAATAACGCCCTGATCCACCTGCTGAACGCCATAGGAAAGAATCCTGGCGAGTTCGCCCGGATCAGCGCTGTTGTCATAGTAATATGTACTTTTGCCAAAAAGCATCTCCGTCCCCATAGCTTTAGTTTACTGTGTTTTTGTGTTAATTGCCACCCGAAACTATTATTATTTGTTGCGTTCCCTGCGTCGGTAGCGTTCTGCAGCTCTACGCGCGGATCCGGGTCATTGATCCTTGTTGCGTTCCTTGCGGTGCAGGCGGTCTACCGAGAACCATGCAAGCACCAGGGCTACGATGCCCGCCAGGATTATGTAGTTGCCGTTGAGTCTTACACTGTTGTCGTTCTCTGTCAGCGAGTCCGTGTCCTTATAAAGGATAAGCGTTGTCCCAAGATCGTTTGTGGCTATTGTTATGGTGTCGGCATCCTTATCTATATCTTTTTCCAGCTGACACTCTCCCATAAAATCTATCATGGTGTAGTAGTCACGCTCATCTCTTACAAGATAGAGAGGAATGTCTATCTGGAATTCCACATCCTGATAGAAGTAGCTCAGTTCCTCAGGTTCCCCGTCACCAATGGTCTTGGTTCCCTGCGCCTCAAAGTAGACTCCCTTCTCCAGGATACCATTCTTCCTGGTTGCATCCTGAATGGCCTTATCGAAAGCCCCCACTTGGGTTATGTCGCTTGGCTCATCCATCATCACAAAGTCGAAGGTAAGCTCCGCAGTGCCTCCTGCCTCAATCTCC
>JAILFT010000203.1 GCA_024697425.1 Butyrivibrio sp.
AGGGACGGTTCTTTTGACTCATCAAAGATAAGTCAAAAGAACCGTCCCTTTGTCTGGTCCCTATATTATAATCCCTGGCTTATTACAGCCATATAGTAGGAATAAAGATTCTTGTATGTCTCCTTGTTATAATGGAGACCATCCTTGGAACTAAATCCTACCTGCTGAAGATAAGAATAACTGTCAATCCAATGAACTCTTGAATCAAGTCCATCCTTAAGAGTTGTATTAAAAGCTTCTATCTGGCCATTTGAAACGCTTGCTGAAGAACCTACAGGAGTAACTGCCGAATAATAAACCGTGATACCTGCCTCAGTCCATTCATCCATGTGGCTGTTGACCAGTTGAACATACTTGCTGGCATTTCTAAGATCATTAACACCAAAGTTGATGATCATGGTAGTTCCTCTGCCGGCATACTGTGGAATCGCATCAATAGCTGTGTTCTTGAAGTAGTTGTAGCCCTCTCCGACCTTGGCTATATAAGCCTTATCATCAGTTCCAACAGCCAGCTGCATCTGAACAGTTCTGGAATCTCCCACGAACAAATAAGGAATTCCGGGTACCTCAGCTACCATGTAGTCGCCTCTGATGAATCCTATCATGTTATCGTAAAGAACCTGATACCAACCATTGCTGGTGGCTCCAACTACAGGTACTGCTGTTCCCCAGCCAACCTTGCCGATTCGCTCGTAATCCGTTCCTGCTCCAGCTCTTACATTAACTGTATCGCTGGTGTATAAAGTAACAGGCATCTCATAATTAACCACTGTATAGGCTGTCAATGCCGGTGTATCTGTCTCGTCATAAGTTATAGGAACAACAATGGTAGTATCTTCACTTTGAACTGTAGGTGTTACTATAACATTATCTGTAGGAGTAACCACTGTATTATCTGTAGGCGGATAAACTATTGTAGGTGTCTCTTCTGTAACCCCGGTAATTATTGTTGTGGTACCGGTCAGTTCAGCAGCTGATGCAACCTCAGCCTTCTCACCTATCCCAAGACTATACGCTATAGCAAAAGTGAAAACTGTAGCAAAACCTGTCAGGACTATTAAGATTTTCTTTTTCTCTTTAAACTTTTTCATATTCCTCGTCATTAGATAAAAGAATAAAATAACCTTATTTGCATATTTCGTTGAAATTTTACAACAATTGTAACAATATGTCAAATTTAACGAATCACGAATGCACAGATATCGGAATTAAACACATCTATTCAGTGCATAAAACAACTCGGAAGCATTTAAATTCCCGAGTTGTAAAAGGTATCTATTATTCTACTGTAACACTCTTAGCAAGGTTTCTTGGCTTATCAACATCAAGTCCCTTAGCAACTGATGTGTAATAGCCCAGAAGCTGAAGCGGGATGATTGCAAGGCTTCCGACAAAGTGCTCGTCCACCTTCGGAATATATACTGTGAAGTCACACTGATCTTCTACGTTGTATCTTCCGTAAGTTGTAAGTCCCATCAGATAAGCTCCACGGCTCTTACATTCAACCATGTTGGAAACAGTCTTCTCGTAAAGGTCTGACTGGGTAAGCGAACCGATTACAAGGGTGCCATTCTCGATAAGTGAGATTGTTCCGTGCTTAAGCTCGCCTGCTGCATAAGCCTCTGAATGGATATAGCTTATCTCCTTCATCTTAAGGCTTCCCTCAAGAGAAATAGCATAGTCAATACCTCTTCCGATAAAGAAGATGTCTCTTGCATTTGAGAACTTGGCAGCGAACCACTGGATGCGTTCCTTCTCTTCAAGTATCTTTTCCATCTTCTCAGGAATACTCTGAATCTCGCTAATGTAATAGCCAAGCTTCTCTTCATCAACAAGTGTACCTCTTACCTGTGCAAACTTAAGGGTCAGAAGATATCCGCATACTAGCTGGCAGCTGTAAGCCTTGGTTGTAGCTACTGAAATCTCAGGACCGGCTATTGTGTACATTACATAGTCTGCTTCTCTTGCAATTGAAGAACCCACCACATTTACGATGGCCAGGGTCTTGATTCCATTCTCTTTTGCCATACGAAGAGCAGCAAGTGAATCTGCTGTCTCACCTGACTGGGATACAAGAATAGCGAGAGCCTTTTTGTTAAGGTGCATCTTGCGGTATCTGAACTCAGATGCAAGCTCTACTCTGACAGGGATGTCTGTCATATCCTCGATTACGTACTGTATCTCCATTCCAACGTGCCATGCTGAACCGCAGGCAACGATGTATATCTGTGAAATGTCTTTTATCTCTTCATCAGTAAGTCCTACCTCTGAAAGATCGATCTTACCGTCGTTTATGTACTTGCCGATAGTATCTGCAACTGCCTTGGGCTGCTCATGAATTTCCTTCATCATGAAGTGCTCAAATCCGCCTTTTTCAGCTGCCTCTGCTGAGAAAGTAACTGTTGTCATTTCCTTCTCAACTTCGTCACCATCAATGTTAAAGAAGGTAACTTCGCCGGCCTTGATCCTTGCCATCTCCAAATCATCTATGTAGTATACGTCTCTTGTATACTTAAGGATAGCAGGAACATCTGATGCTATGAAGGACTCGTCATCCTGAACGCCAATGATCATAGGAGACTGTTTTCTTGCAACATAGATCTCACCGGGATAGTCATTGAACATAACCTCCAGCGCATATGAACCACGTACTCTTACAAGAGTCTTGGCAATGGCATCGATAGG
>JAILFT010000220.1 GCA_024697425.1 Butyrivibrio sp.
CACAACGGAGGTATCTGTATTGCCTTAGCAGAAGACGAGGGAAAAGAGACACTCTTTTTCCCGGAAAACTGTAAGCCCAGCTTTTCGCCTCAGCTGGAGCAAGACAGCCTTCTTTGGACCTTCAGGAGCGGAAAGATGGCCGGCAACGGAACCTCAGTCTACCCCGCAGCTCTCGCCAGATATATCCCCATAATGTACAACGGATATATATACGGCGTTGTGGGAATTCTGGAGGATGATGCCGGCGAAGACGCCTACACGGAAGGTATAACCACCGCCATCCTCAACCAGTGCGAGCTGGCAATGGAGAACATCAAATCCGTAGTGGAAAAAGAGGCAGAGAAATTAAAGGTACAGAACGAAAGAATGAAGGCTAACCTGCTTCGGGGAATATCCCATGACCTGAGGACACCCCTCACTTCAATTTCCGGAAATGCCAGCGTGCTTCTGCAATCAGGCGATACCCTGGATCAGCAGACGAGACAACAGCTGGAGCAGGACATCTATGATGATTCGGAATGGCTCATAGGCCTGGTCGAAAACCTTCTTGCCATCAGCCGTGTGCAGGAGGGAAATGTACAGGTAAACTGCAGCGACGAGGTACTTGACGACATAATTGATGAAGCTCTCCAACACGTGGACAGACATATCAGTGAACACACTCTTGAAGTGAAAAAGAGCCATGAAATGCTTCTTGTCAGTGTTGATGCTCACCTTATAGTTCAGGTAATAATCAACTTGATTGATAACGCCATCAAGTATTCCGGCGAAGGCTCCACCATCTGTGTGACCACCGGAAAGATAAGGGACGAGATAACTGTCAGCGTAAGCGATGACGGCCCCGGAATTTCCAAAGAAGAACAGCCCCGCGTCTTTGAAATGTTCTATAATGGGAAGAAAAAAGTGGAAGACTCAAGAAAGAGCATGGGTCTTGGACTGGCGCTGTGCAAATCCATAGTAGAGGCACACGGAGGACAGATCAGGGTAGAATCAAAGGAATCCGGCGGAGTTGTATTTTCCTTTACACTGCCGGAAGCAAAAGGAATAAAGGCTAATGAACACTAAGAACAGAATTCTTGTAATTGAAGATGACAAGCAGATACGAAAACTCATGATGACTTCCCTTAAGTCCAACGGTTACGAGGTGGAATGTGTGTCCACCGGAGAGGCAGGGATACTTGCTCTTACCGGCCAAAAGACCGACATCATACTTCTGGATCTGGGCCTCCCGGACATGGATGGAGTCGCCCTTATAAAGGAAGTCAGACAGTGGTGCCAGGCTCCCATAATTGTTGTCAGTGCCAGAGGTGAAGATGCTGACAAGATAGCTGCCCTGGACAGCGGTGCGGATGATTACCTCACCAAGCCCTTTTCCCTGGACGAGCTTATGGCCAGGATAAGAGTTGCCCAAAGAAGGATCATAAATGCCGAATCAGCGGATGAAACCGGCATGGAATTTACCAATGGGAATCTTTTGATTGACTACGCTGCCGGTGTGGCATATCTGGACAACAAAGAGCTCTCTCTTACTCCCATGGAATATAAGCTCTTGTGTCTTCTCTCAAAGAACGTCGGCAAGGTTCTGACCTACACCTTCATTACCGGTCAGATCTGGGGCAATTCCCTCGACAGTGATGTGGCGACACTTCGTGTTTTCATGGCATCCCTTCGAAAGAAGATAGAAAAAGACACAGCTCATCCCGAGTATATCCAGACCCATATCGGAACGGGATATCGGATGCTCAAGCTGTGAACCTTAAATCGATATATCTTTTCCCTCAAAAAAAGAACTTCGGCAGCGTGTACTGTCGAAGTTCTCTTCATAATCATAAGAATGGTCTTACAGCGACGGTGTGGTCCCGCAGATTGAACACACCATACGGCTGCCTGAATAAACATTATGCTGAGTATCCTTCTTGCACTTTATGCAGTAACGGATCTGTGTTGGAGCGGCTTTGCTGCTTTTGCCTGCTGAATTTGCTGACATGCCTCCGTTTATATTTTCCAGGTCGTCATCATTCAGACTCTTATTCAGAATAATATCTCCCATTTCTACCATCTCCTTTACTTTATATTTATTCGGTTCACTGTTTGCGACACTTCTATGACCTTGTATATGTTTATACGAACCACTTCATCCCGTGGCAAAAGAACTCTCAAAAAACCTGTCACGGTTTCATCACATCAGCTTTTTGCCCTTCTGCTTTTCAAAAAACTCATCTATGTTGGCGATAAGCTCTGCCGGAGGCATGGTCTTTAAAAGATATTTCTCGGGCTTTAATGCCACCACGTTAAGGACGCTCTCCTTATCCCCCTTGTTGGTAAGGAACATTACGGGAATGTC
>JAILFT010000048.1 GCA_024697425.1 Butyrivibrio sp.
ATAGTTGCAAAATGATCCAAAGAGGTATAGAATGATTTTGCACAATCTATTTATGAGGTTCAAACTATGAGCTTAGAAGGATTAAAAGATTTATTCTTTGGAAGTGATAAGGAAAGAGAGGATAGTAACATGGCTGAAGAAACAAAAGGCTTAATAGATCCCAGCATGCTGGTTGGAGATATTATTACCAAGCACCCCCTGGCTGCACAGTTCCTTATGGAGTGCGGAATGGGCTGTATCCATTGCCCCGCATCCCAGATGGAGTCACTGGCTGAGGCATGTGCGGTTCATGGTATCGACGGTGAAGAGATCACCGATGCTCTGAATGATTACCTTTTAGAGCACAACGCCTGATATAAGTTCAGGGAATTAAACAAAAGACAAACTAAGACCCCGGTTAGCTTTACGTAAGCTGACCGGGGTCTTTTATTCATTAAAAGAGGAGTCTTAGTAAATTACTGTTGTCCGTCTGAAGGAAGCTCAACCTTGAAGTACTTAACGTTAGCTGTGAGCTCTTCGGCAATCTTCTGAAGATCCTGAGCCTGCTCAACAACAGATTCCATGTTTGTATCAAGCTGCATGAGAGAAGCACTTGTTTCCTGAGTGGAAGCTGCGTTCTCTTCCGAGATACTGGACAGGGACTCTACGGAATTCAGGATGTTCTCCTTGTCGGCGTTCATGGTCTCTACCAGTTCTACAATCTGCTTGTTGCCTGCTTCTGTTTCCTGAAGGAGCTGAAGCATCTGATCGAAGGATTCACTCATCTCCTCAAGAGCAGTGGTCTCATTGGTGATGGCACCCTTGATTGCCTCAGTGAGCTCTTTGTTCTTATTGGAGTAATCTGTGATGGTTGAAAGCATGTTGGTGATCTCGCCTGCAAGGCTGTTGGTATCACCGGCCAGATCCTTGATGTTGTCTGCAACAACCGCAAATCCCTTACCTGCTTCACCTGCTCTTGCAGCCTCGATGGAAGCGTTGAGAGCAAGGAGGTTGGTCTGGCTTGCAATGGAGATGATGGACTCTGCTGCTGTGGTGATCTGAGCAACTACATTTGCTGTCTCATTTACAGAGTCTGCAACCTGAGTAGCCATTTCATCGTTCTTCTGATCCTGAAGCTTGATCTGTTCAAGCTGATCCTTGACTTTGGTGGATTCCTCGTATACCTGACGGCCTCTTTCCAGATTGGAATTAGCGGAATCAAGAACGTTATCTACGGAAGATCCCATGTTAACCGTGATGGAAGATGTGCTCTGTACATCCTCAGCCATTGCTGTTGCACCTGTTGCAAGATCGTTAACAGCGGAGCTGATATCGGTTGTGGTCTTCTGTGAACTTGTGATGCTGTCCTTTGCAAGCTCTGCCTTTGTATTAACGGTATCTGCATGATCGATGACCTTTACAAGGGCATTACGAAGCTCATGTCTCATGGACTCCAGACCTGTAAGAATCGCATTGAACTCTGTAATAAAGCTGTCAGTAGTGATTTTGGTAACAAAGTCACCATCTGAAATTCTCTCAACATCTGCCTCCATCTTTTTGAGGGTCTTTGTGATAGCCATAATGATAAAGATGGTGGCAATAAGCAGAATTACGGCAACAACGATAAAAACAATGATGTTTACTACAATACTTCTGTCGGTAGCTGCTTCACTTTCAACTCTTTCATGATTTGCCCAGTCTTCAACGATATCAGTCATGTCACTGATGTAGTCTCTGGTTGTCAGGAATTCCTGATCGAATACCTGAATATCACCTTCGTTTGTATCAACGTTGTAAGTAGAGAGCATTTTTTTGTATTCAGCATCGAATTCGGGATAAACCTGTGAAAAGGTCCTTCCGTCAGAGGTGGTATGCTCTGTATAAAGATCGGTGTCGGTCTGAGCCAGAGCGGCGGCCTGAACAACTCTGTCGTAGGCCTGCTGACAATTATCTTTGTAGTCATCAGCCTGAACCTTGAGCTGATCCGGGCTCATGTACTGACCGTATGCGTTGATATGAAGAGCAGCAGATTCGGCCTGATAAAGATCCCTGTCTGCATTGATCAGAGTGGAACTGATGGTGTACAGCATGTCATAATACAGCTCAGAGTCATCTTTTTCTATCTGTTTCATCTTGCTGCTGTTGATGAAAATGCTGACGATAAGTGCAAGAACCAGCACTCCTGAAACACCGATGAGCAGGAGCCCCAGGGGAGCTTTAAAACCATTGTTTTTTTGCTTCATTTGACTACCTCCTTAAAAAACGAATCTACACTATAATTTTATCGCTTTTTGGGGAAATAGTTTAGAGGTTGTCGTTATTTTATGAATTTTTAATATAATAAAACGGTGACTAAATTAGCTTGTTTTGGCTAATTTTCTCTCTTATCATTTCTTCGGTTCTGCGTATCTCATCCCACAGATCTCTTGCAGAAAGCCTCAGAGCGCCGCTGCTTAGCACGATTACCTGCTCTATGGCATCGGAGGTGGCAACGGTCACCTTGTACTTTTTGGATATCTCGTGAGCAGCCTTCTCGATATATTGGTCTGCAGTCTCTGCTTCTTTAGTATAGATAACCGATAAACCGTTAAAATTATCCAGATGCTCTTTTCCTCCCGGAACTCTGTAAGCGTCAAAAACCAGGATAACGGTCTCTTTTCTGAATCCCTGGAAATTGCACAAGGTGTCGATGAGGGAATCCCTGGCAGCTTTAAGATCTCTTGCGGCCAGGTCCGAGAGCTCTTTTGACGCATAGATAACATTGTAGCCGTCCACAAGCAGATACTCCTTCATGGCATCGGTGTCGGCCACAGTTCTGGTGTTCTCGTACTTTGCCCGCTTTTCCTCTTCGACGGCAAGGTCCCTTCGGGCCTCCTTTTCCTCGGCAAAAGAGCTGTCGAAGGTCTCAGAGCTTGCTACATATCTGGGCTTTATGGTCCCGTAGGTGCGCTCGAAGATGTCCTTCAGTTCATTCTCAGTCATGCGAAGATCTCTCTCCACATCTGCAAAGGAGCGCTCAGGTTCTTTCTTGCGTTTAAGTCTGTTTTGCAGCTCCCTAAGGGCCTCCATATCGATGTTGTCGGTAAGATCGGTAACGATGGTGCCGGTTTTGGCATCCCATCCGGAATCCACATGCATGTGCTCTCTGACCTGATTCCAGGGGATCACGGTCCCTGCGCCGTGGGAGCAGAAAACGGAATCAGGGGAATTGGCCACATCAAGAGTGGGATCGTAGCCGATGCTCTCGATGATCTCCTCGCTGTTGTGACAGGGGGCATAGCCGCTTAAAGTTACGAAAAGCTTTCCCTCGCCGTGGGTATAGCCGGACAGCTCCACTGCGTAGTCCCCAAGGCAGGCAGCAGGTACGCTTCCTGTGATGACGGATTTATTGCCTTCAATTTCAGGAGGATCCACTTTGCCGTTCATCCTCTGAAGGTCAGTGAGAGCTCTTCCCACAAACTCCTGGGGAGCTTCTATCCTGAGGTCATACATGGGCTCTAAAAGAACGCTGTCAGCCATCATAAGCCCCTGCCTTATGGCGCGGTAGGTAGCCTGTCTGAAATCGCCGCCCTCTGTGTGTTTCTCGTGTGCTCTTCCGGTAAGGAGAGTGATCTTTATATCTGTTATCTCAGAACCTGTAAGGACTCCGAGATGTTTCTTTTCCATGACATGGGTCATGATGAGCCTCTGCCAGTTGAGGGCAAGCTCATCGGTGCTGCAGGAAGTTTCTACAGTTATGCCGCTTCCCGGCTCCGCGGGCTCTAAGAGAAGGTGAACCTCCGCGTAGTGGCGAAGGGGCTCGTAGTGTCCGACGCCTTCAGCGGGTGAAGCTATTGTTTCCTTATATACAATGCGCCCCGGTCCGAATTTGACATCAAGGTCAAAGCGGCTCTTTATCAGGTGTTTCAGTATCTCTTTCTGTACTTCGCCCATAACCTGGACTTCCAGCTCGCCGGTGACTTCATTCTTGGAAACCAGAAGCATGGGCTCCTCTTCCTGAAGAAGCTGAAGCTGCCTGAAGACAACGGTGATATCCGCTTCCTCCGGCAGTATCAGGGTTGAAGAGAGGATGGGCTGGAGAACTTCGCTGACGCTGCTTCCCTTAAGGACTCCGAGGCCTTCACCGGCTCTTGTGCCGGAAAGCCCCGTAACAGCGCAGATCATGCCTGCTGTAGCTTCCTGCACGGGAGTGAATTTGTCACCGGAGTAGAG
>JAILFT010000123.1 GCA_024697425.1 Butyrivibrio sp.
TATCATGGAAGTCAGCATATTTGTTAAGCCGCTCTTTCTGAGCCTCCAAACTGTATCCTTCCACCTGCATGGCAGTAGA
Source organism: Butyrivibrio sp. (assembly GCA_024697425.1). GTDB lineage: Bacteria > Bacillota > Clostridia > Lachnospirales > Lachnospiraceae > Butyrivibrio. The sequence goes on from JAILFT010000123.1 coordinate 80, forward strand.
GACTCTGATATAGATATAGCATTTCAGTTTTTTCTTACTCACTCTACCGCATCCTCCTTGTACTCAGTGCCTTCATCCAGCATACGATATGCCTTCAGGGCATCTATGATTGCCAGTTCCTTTTCTTTCGGGCATTTAGGAACATGGTTTTTCGGCTCTTCCGGTTTATTATAAGCCTTCCCAAGTTCAATGCCATACTTGCGTTTGACCTGTGCGATATAAAGCGAAGGTACTTTTAATCCGTTATGTTCCATCACATAGGTTCTAATCTGTGCGTATGTCGCCTTTGCCTCCGCTACGGTTGGCTTCATATCAGAGCAGTCTATGGTGAATTCGATTTCTTCATCAGGCTTATCACCGGAAGTAAATCGCTCAACCAGAGCTGTTTCCTCTTCTTCCTCTCCGTAAAAGACCGGGAAATTAAAGGTGATGCTCTTGATGATCTTTCCGTCTGACTGCTCTTCAGGGAACAAGTCAATTCTTTTAATGAAGTACCTGTACATCTCCCTCTTTTCAAAGCAATCCATTTCTTCATACAGTCTCGGGAAATTCTTCAAGATCTTCTTAACGTTTTCTGTTCCCTGTACGCCCTTTTTTAACGATGCCAGCTTTTTCTTGCACTTCTTGATTTCAAATTCCAATCTCTCAATCTCATCGTAACTGGCATCAATCTTCTGCTGCATATTCTCATACTGCTCATCATAGTCATCAGCCAATACATCCAGCGCATCAAGCTCTGTTCCAAGCTTATACTTAAGATGTTCCTGCGCATGAAGCCGCTTCCGAAGATCCTTTATTTTGCCCTCATAACTTTCAATCGTAGGCTTGTCTCCCAAAGCAGAATCTATTGCCTGGTCAAAACGACCGGCGGTTCCTAAATTACAAACAATCTCAAATACAGCATTGTCAACCTTTTCCTGATTGTAAGTATGCTTGAACTCGCAAGTACGTCCGGCAGACTTTCTGTAATTTCTGCAAGCGTAATAGTGGATCGTCTTATAATAGCCTCCGTGGTTTTTATTCACCCTGCGGTTCTTCATATGAACAAGACCGCCGCCACATGATGGACATTTCGTCAATCCAGCAAGAATACTGATCCTATCAAGATCTTCCGTCTTCTCTCCCCAGGCTGACAGTTCTTCTCTCTTTTCCTGTGCCTGCTGCCACATTTCCTCAGATACAAGAGCTTCATGTTTTCCCTGAGCGGAGATTTCTTCTTTTTTTCTGGCATTCGGTCCCTTAAGATTTGTCCGCCTGTTATACATCAATCTTCCGCAATATACAGGATTCGTAAGTACCGTCTTGATAAAGTCGGAAGTAAAAGGCTTTTCTTCTCCCTTGATGATTCTGGAATAGCCATTATTGTTAAGCCAGCGCACAACGGTATTTGCTTTCATATCTTCCTGCAGGTAGAGACTGAAAATCTTACGCACCACGTCTGCTTCAGCATCCTCAACTACAAGCTCTTTATTGACTGACCGATATCCGTAAGGTGCCGGGCCCCCTCCCCATCCACCATTCATAATCTTCTGCAGTTTCCCTGACATGAACTGAACATTGATATTCTCACGTTCAATCTCAGCCACAGCAGACAGTATTGTAAGTGTGAGCTTTCCGCCCTGGGTGGAGCTGTCTATCGCATCCTCTACGCAGACAAGATCCACATCATAATCTGCAAGCAGTTGGATGGACTTCAGGATGTCAGCTGCATTTCTTCCAAACCTCGATAGCTTGAAGACCAGAACAAAGGAAACATCGTCCTTCTCACTGGTGATATCATCAAGCATCTCCATAAAAGCAGGCCTGCCTTTAATGCTCTTACCGGATCTACCAGCGTCGCAGTATTCTCCGACTACCTTCAGATCCTTGTAATCTGCAAATTGGCGGAGACGTTCTTGTTGTGCCTCCAGGCTGTACCCTTCGGTCTGAGCAGCCGTGGAGACTCTTGTGTATATATAGCATTTTTTCTTTGACACTCTATCATCTTCCTTTTCGGTTGCTCACCGTCAAACAGTCTATCGTTCTCAATTACATATTAGCACCAAACCTCGAAAATTTCAATCAAAAAAATACGCCGATCGCAAAATCTGCAACCGACGCCTTCTTCATTCTTCATCTTCTTCTGCTTTTTCCTCCGATTCCTTTGCCGCTTTCTCTTCTGCCACAATATCGTCAAGAACCTTTTTCCCGTACTTTTGTATCATCCGTGCCATGAACTCCGCGCACCTCTCCATGTTGAGTTCAGCATCACGGCTCATCTTGATATTCCTTGCAGCCTCAGTTTTCGCTTCATGCATACCAACACCTCCAGATTTTCCTCTTTCTGAAGGTCTAGGTATCAGTTTCAATGATTTTCCGATTTTTTTGAAAAAACATTCCTCCCAAAAACTATACCCCGTCACTTTTCCTCTTTTTTGCCGAATTATAGTTGACTTTATTCCCTCACAGATTATAATATAAACTATGAAACGGCAATTTTCATTATTTTTGCCGAATTATAGTTTTCATAAATAAAGAGGTGATCCCATTCATGAATGCAGCCACCATACTACCGCACCTCCCCACCGGAGAGGTTTTCAATAAAAATACATTCCGAGAAGCAGTCCACTCCCTATACCCGGACTGCACCGAAGCCTCCATCAACTGGATGCTTGTCACCCTGCGCAAACAAGGCAGCCTTGCATCCGCAGGCACCGGAAAATACTATCGCATCGCACAGGATATGCCTGCAAAAAAGCAATACTCCTATCCGCACTCAGAGGAGTATCTGGAACTTGAAAAAGATATTACGGAATCCTACCCTCTTGTAAACTTTCAGATGTGGGAACTGATCCAGATGAACGATTTCGTCAATCATCAGATTGCAAAGAACGTAGTATTTGTAGAAGTGGAAGCCATGCTCGTAGATACAGTCTATGAACTGCTGCACGAAAAATATCCATATGCCATGATCCAGCCAACCGCTGATATCTTTTATAAACAGCGAGCTCCCAAAACAGATATCGTTGTCCAAAGGCTTCTTTCAGAAGCACCATCGCCGGATGCAAATCATTCCTGTGCTATTGAGAAGATACTCGTGGATCTGCTATCAAAAAAACTGTCCGGAAACCTGATTGAAAGAAGTGAATACCCTCGCATATATGAAGACATCTTTCATAAATATCTGATTGATGAAACAAGAACGTTCCGATATGCTAAACGTCGACATCTCTATGAAAGCCTTCTTTCTTTCATCAACACACAGACCGATATAAAGCTAATGACCATCTGATAAGGAGAAAAATATGATTACAAAAGAAGCCTACACCTTAGAATATATAAACGCCCTTCGGGAGAAATATAAAAAGGATCCATCTCTTTTAGAAAGAGTCCTGTTTGCCTTTGGTCTGCTGGAAGCCATCACCCGTGTCGAAATGCCTTTCATCTTCAAAGGCGGCACTTCACTCATGCTGATCCTTGATCACCCATTAAGGCTCTCAACTGATATTGATATCCTGGTAAAACCCGGTACGGATGTTGATCACTATATCAATGAAGCCGCCAAGATATTCCCATTCAAGACCTTCAATGAAGACCGCCGTGTCGGCAAGAATAATATCGAAAAGCGCCATTTTACCATTTTAAATTCATCTATGATTCACCGCTGAGGAATGATGACTTCTATATCCTTTTGGATATCGTCTTTGCAGACAGTCCATACCTTGCCACACAAACCTGTGAGATCAAAAACGAATTGCTTCTTACCGACAATACGCCGATGACCGTAACCGTTCCGTCCCCGGAATGTATCCTCGGAGACAAGCTCACTGCCTTTGCTCCACGCACCACCGGCGTACCATTCGGAATCGACAAAGAACTTGAAATAATCAAGCAGCTCTTTGATGTGGCAACCCTCTCGGAAAAGATTGACAATTACCAGAATCTGATTTCCACCTACGACCGTGCAGTTCTGGACGAAATTGGCTACCGTGACATAACCGCAACCCGAGAAGATGTTCTCCGTGATACCGTCCGTTCCTGCGCTTGTATCATAGGCAAGGGTGTCTATGATAAAGATGACTTCCCTCTTTTCATCAAAGGAATCCATTCCATCGGCGGCCATGTCCTGTCAATGAAATATAGCGCCACCGTTGCAGCGGAACAGGCAAGTCGTGTGATGTATCTGGCCTCCTGTATGCTTACAGGTCAGACCTTTGCACCAATAGGGAACCCAGAAGCATACCTTCAGGCAAATATAGGAAAAAGCCAGTATAAAAAGCTTTCCTATATGCGTAGCCAAAGCCCTGAAGCCTTTTCTTATATTGTCGAGGCGTTACGATTGATTGAACCTTTTTAGGGCTTTTTGAGAGTCAAAGTTGCGTTAGTGTAAGAAGCTTGTATACCGCAGTTTCCGCATATCTCGATGAAGAATTGTTCTCTGACTGTAATGTGAAATCTATAACCATCGAATAGGAGGTGCGCCATGCAACTTGATTTCTTTTGATAGTACAGGTAGTATGGATTATATAGCATATCCTGAAGATATATATGGCTACCTCCGGAACTATCTGCCCGAATC
>JAILFT010000099.1 GCA_024697425.1 Butyrivibrio sp.
CCTTTGCTCACAGAAGAACTCTGTGATAGATTTAATTTTAAAACGCATTATACATTTGCCGAAGAGTAAAAGCAATACTAAAATGAAAAATGGTCCCTAACCCCCGTCCCCAGGGACCAAAAATGAACCCTAGGGACGGAGGTTAGGGACCATTTTGGAGGAACACAATGCACTTTGTCGAAGCAAAAGGAATACTTACAGAAAACCATGGGCGCCATGGAATGAATATTTACCGTGGATGCACCCACGGCTGTATTTACTGTGACAGCAGAAGCAAGTGCTATCAGTTCACTCATCCATTTGAGGATATTGAGGTAAAGCGCAACGCGCCGGAGCTTCTTGAAAAAGCGCTGAAATCCAAGAGAAAAAAGTGCATGATAGGAACAGGCTCTATGTCAGATCCCTATATGCACTGCGAGGAAGAACTGCGCCTGACCAGGCGATGTCTGGAAGTCATAAGGAAGTATGAATTTGGCCTTGCCATTCAGACAAAATCCGACAGAATCCTTCGTGACATAGACCTCCTGGATGAGATAAATCGCAGCGCAAAATGCGTGGTGCAGATGACGCTCACAACCTACGACGATGAGCTGTGCAGCATCTTGGAACCCAATGTGTGTAATACAAAGCGCAGGGTAGAAGTGCTTGAAGAAATGCAGAAAAGAGGAATTCCAACAGTCGTATGGATCACGCCAATCCTGCCGTTTATCAATGATACTGAGCAAAACCTGATGTCAATACTTAAGGATTGCGCACGCGTGGGTGTTAAGGGTATTATAGATTTCGGCATGGGACTAACGCTTCGGGAGGGCAACCGGGAATACTATTATGCAGCGCTGGATAAGCATTTTCCCGGAATGAAGGAGCGCTATATTACGCGCTACGGAAACGCCTATGATCTTTCAAGTCCTAATGCAAAAGAGCTAATGCGGACCTTTCAAAAGTTTTGCAAATCTAACGGAATCATGTACAAGCCGGAAGATTGCTTCAGCTATATGAATGAACTACCTGATAAGTATGAGCAGATGAGCCTGTTTAGCCTGTGACATGACATAAAAAATGAGCCCATGACTCCGTCCCCAGGGACCAAATAAAATATAAGAAGTAACAAGAAAGGATGAACCTACAATGAAAAAGATATCACTCAGCAAATATACAGACTTTATAGTCGAGAAGACCACAGAGCTTCTTAATATCGATTCGCCAACAGGCTACACAGAAGAAGCTGCAAAGTGGGTCAGGGAAGAATTTGAGGCTCTTGGCTTTAAAACCATCCAAACCAACAAGGGCGGCGTTATCGTAAATCTCGGAGGCAAGGATAAGAAGAACGGGCTGCTTCTTGAAGCGCATGTTGACACCCTCGGCGGAATGGTGGCTACCATCAAGGACAACGGAAGACTGCAGCTGACAAATCTTGGAGGAATGAATCCCAACAATGCCGAGACTGAGAATGTAAGGATTGTTACCAAGTTTGACGGAATTTATGAGGGAACATTCCAGCTCAACAACGCATCGATCCATGTAAACGGCAAGTACGATGAGGAAAAGAGAACCTGGGAAAGCTGCGAAGTAGTTCTTGATGAGGGCGTTAAGAAAAAGGAAGACACAGAAAAGCTGGGCATTTCAGTAGGTGATATTGTCTGCTTTGAGCCCAATGCAAGGGTTACAAAGTCAGGCTACATTAAGTCAAGATTCCTGGACGACAAGCTCAGTGTCGGAATCCTGCTTGGACTTGCAAAGTATATCAGCGACAAAAAGCTGACTCCAAAGAGAGCTCTTTTTGCTCATATAACGGTATTTGAGGAAGTGGGACACGGCGGATCCGGAAGCGTTCCGGAGGGCTGCACCGAGGCAATATCCGTCGATATGGGATGTGTCGGCGATGGCCTTACCTGCACGGAAAAACAGGTATCAATCTGCGCTAAGGACAGCGGCGGCCCTTACAGCTATGAGATAGTAAAAGCCCTTGTTACGGCAGCCAAAGAGAGCGGTGCAGACTATGCGGTTGATATTTACCCGCATTACGGAAGTGATGTTGAGGCTACACTTCGCTCAGGAAACGACCTTAAGCATGGCCTTATCGGTGCCGGAGTTTACGCATCTCACGGTTATGAGAGAAGCCACAGAGACGGCGCAGAAAACGTACTTCGTCTTTTGATCGGGTATGCACTGGGATAAAATACAAAGCAGTGCCATGAAGGTAATTGAAAAGCCGATAAAGACCCCATGACACCGACTGATGTATACATGATATAATCATTATTATGGAAAACACAAAATCACGGGTGCTTATCGTTGATGATATGCGCACAAACAGAATAGTGCTGGCATCTATACTTGCGACCCACGGGATCACCTCCGATCAGGCTGAAAACGGCATTGAGTGCATCAATCTTTGCAGGTAAAATGACTACGACCTTGTGCTTTTGGATCACCGTATGCCCGAACTTGACGGAGTAGATACCCTTGTCAGGTTAAAAGAGATGTTTAAGGAGCGGGACAGAGAGGTTCCCATTATCTGTCACACCACGGAGGATGGCCGCAGCAACGTAAATCTCTACAAGGCTGCAGGCTTTGCTGATGTCTTGATAAAACCTGTAGATCCGCGGGAACTCTTTGAAGCTATCAAGGGTTATCTTAAGGTTGAAGAGGATTCTTCCGATCGGAAAGATGATACTTCGTATGCTTCCATTTTATCGGAGGCTGAGGCTACAGGCAGCGAAGGCGCCGTGGATCCCGGATGTGATATCAAAAAAGAAATCGAAAATCTTCCCGTCTGGCTTAAGATCATTCCTCAGCTGGATTTGAGTGCAGGTGTTACCAACTGCGGTGACCACGAGGATTACCTGGACGCCCTATATATCTTTTATTCTTCAGTGGATGAAAAAGCCGGCGAGCTTGAAAACTTCCTTGAGCACGAAGGCTGGACCATGTATACCTTAAGGGTCCTCTCCTTAAAGAGTGTGGCAAGACTCGTTGGTGCCAAGAAGCTCGGTAAAACCGCAGCAATGCTGGAGGCGGCCGCCAGAGAAGAAAACTACGACCTCATAAAAAGAGAAAACGGTGATTTTCTGAAAGCCTATCGGGAGTTTAAGAATTACCTGTCACCGATTGAGGAAGAAGAAATCTTTGCCAATAAAGCAAAGGAGCCTGAGCAGGCTGCACCTAAGACCTCAAATGAAAACAACCCTTTCCACCGTCCATCTATCCTCTATATCCAGAGCGGAGAGGGTATTGTCAAAAAAGGCATCGAGAAAAATCTCACAGAGGCAAAGTTTAACGTCATTACAATTCCTGATGAACCCGACAGGATCATTACCGCCAGAAACGAAGCTGATATTGTGATCTACAATCCCGGTACCAACGATGCAGCCAATATCGGTATAACTATGAATCTTCTGGGAGAGATATGTCAGGATGATTCCAAGATACTGTGCCTTACCGGAGAGATCACCGACATCAACAAGGCCATAGCTTCAAACGGTGCCTACAGAGTATCAAGAACCTATCCAAGACCTGTGGATATTGACACCTTTGTAAAAGATATGGTGTTCTTCACCGAAGTGGAAGCTGACTTCCACAGGAAAAAGACCATCTTTATAGTTGATGATGACCCCGGATATCTGTCGGTTATCCATCACTGGCTGAGCCCTCATTATAACGTGCAGTGCTTTAACAGCGGAAGTGAAATGCTGTCGGGACTGTCCACGGTAACCGCGGATCTTTTTTTCAGGATATATTTCTTTTTCGGGATATATTAGTTTATATGCTGTGTCACTATTGCTGCGCATAGTATCAGCGCAAGCTTTTTGACTACTTTTTTCATACCTTTTTCTCCCATTATTAAAAAATGTCCCCCTCGACACAAAGAGCATTTTACCACATTCACGTCGGGAACACATCACTGAAGAGTAGCTTTCTGATTGCCTGATTGTCACATATCGAAGCGATTCAGAGATTGTTCAAGGCGCACTTAGATGGTTATAATGTTTATAATGAAACCTGGATTCCAAGGGGGATCTGAGTGTTTTGGTGAATAGGCATATTCCGGCAGGATAAGTTCATGAGGGAACGATAGATAAGTATGGAGAGATATATGGAGGAATCATGGCAAGAATAGTAAATGAGCCCCAGGGCAGATTATCATTCGGTGAGGAAATAATGGCAGAATTTGCAAAGAATCGTCTGCCGGATTATATAAGTGTGGCCCTAACGCCCTCTATACACGGGAAAGACGGGCAAATAATGGAATTTGATATGCTGATTTTTGTTCCTCATATGGGAATATATATTCTGGACATAAAGAATGTCACATCATTTGCATATTCAGAAGGAACATATAGATACGTATACAGTGACGGACGAAGCATTGAGGCTTCCGGGGCTAGGCGCCAGGCGGGATTGAAGCAGCAGGTTTATGCGCTTAGGGATTATCTGAAGGAAAAGTTTAATATCACTCCTTTGGTATATGAATTCGAGTGCTTTCCGGGACTGCGCTTGAAAGGCTTCGATTCGAGAATGCTTCCGCCTGATTTTGATACAAGACATGTGATAACCATGGATGACCTTGACGACGAACTGGGATTCTTGCGCAAGATAATCGATTGCACAATTGACCAGAAGGCATTTTGGGCCAATGATACCTTTGAAGACCTGTCTGACAAGGATGTACATGATATTTTCTTTTTCTGGGAAACGGGCATCAAGCTCCCGCCCAGACCGGATCGCCCGCCTGTTGTTTTCCTTAGCTACAACAGAATGAATAATGAAATGTCCAAAGACGTGCAGACCATTCTTGAGGACAGACATGCCTTTGTTTGGCGTGCGCCAAAGGATGTTCCCGCAGGCAGAGACTATTTTCCGAATGAGATGGCGGCAATCGAAGAGTGCGATCTTTTCCTGATCCTTCTTTCTTCTTCAGCTCAGGAAAGCGAAGAGGTGAGAAAGGAGTTCTCAAAGGCCGTGGAATTGAACAAGACAATATTCCCAGTCTGGGTCGAGGATATCAGCGATTCTGATATAAATGACTACTACAGGTTACATCTTGCGAAATACCAGTACAGGGTCATGCCCAAGATCGACTATGACGTGATAAGCGAAATCGTCGCAACTGCCAAACAGGCCAAGAAGGACAACGACGCGAAGCTGATCCGGTCAACGCCGTAAATGCGTGTCTTTTCAATGGAATGAACAAACTTGAAATGGAGCGATGGATGATGCAGTTTGGTATGCCAACACTGATTGAGAACAAAACTCTGGAGGAGAACATAGATCTTTGCAGCAGTCTTGGTCTGAACTTTATAGAATTAAATATGAACTTCCCTGAATATCAGACTGATTCATTGGAGGAGACTGATCGCCTTATTGAACTTGCAGATAAAGCGGAAATCTACTATACTATCCATCTTGATGAAAACCTGAATATCGCAGATTTTAACAGACTGGTTTCGGATGCATATCTTGAAACGGTCAGACGTTCTATCGAGGTGTCAAAAGCTCTTTTGCCGCTGCGTAATCTCTACGGAGACGCCAGTCAGCGCCTTACCCTTAATATGCACATGAATCATGGAATTAATATAACTTTGCCAGATCGAAAAGTGCAGATGTATGACCGTGACTTTGATACCTACATGAAGTCTTTTTCAGAATTCCGCCGCAAATGCGAGGAGTGGATCGGGGACAGTGAGATCATGATTGCTGTAGAAAACACAGACGGATTTCGGGAATATGAAAAGAAGGCAATTGAGTTTTTGCTGGAAAGTCCAAAGTTCGGTCTCACCTGGGATATAGGCCATTCCAAAGCCATCGGAGAAAAAGATGTTCCGTTTATTTTGAAGCATCGTGATAAACTGATTCACTTTCATATCCATGATGGAACAGAGGTTCCGCCCAGAAACCATCTGGCTCTGGGAGATGGAGAAATAGATATAGATGAGCGGCTTAGACTGGCAAAAGAAAGAAACGCCAGATGCGTTCTTGAAACCAAAACTGTTGAGGCTTTGAAAAGATCGGTGGGAGTCTTAGCTACAAAGACTGCGGCGGTATCGCATATCTTAGATAAGGGGCTGGGGAAATGCTAACTATTACAAAACAACAGGCCGGGCAGTTTATATTGACAAAGCAGGGATTGATTGGCTCATACCGTTTTGCAGGCAAAGAAGGGGCCTATAGTTTTGTGCGTCAGGCAGGATGCATTCAGTTTGACCCGGTTGATGTCTGCGGCAAGAATGCTGAACTTACATTGCAGTCCAGAGTCAAAGGCGTTAAGAAATCAATGCTTTGGGAACTTTTATATGAAGATCGTAAGCTTGTAGACTATGTGGATAAAGAGCTGTCGATATGGCCTGTAGAGGACTGGCCGTATTTTTCTTCATTCAGGGAGCGCAGCCTCCGAATGAGTGATACGTTTGAGGGATTGCAGGAATTAAAAGATGAGGCAGTGGCTTATATAAGAGAGCATGGCCCGGTCTGCAGCGATACATTGCCAATCGAAGGTGGAAGCATAGTGTTTCATGGGCTTACTATACGCGTTTTTCTATATTCTGAGGGCGTCAGATCATATATTTTTTTAAATACTTTCACAAAGTAATTGTTGTCAGAATATCCGACGTAGTTGCTGATCTCCTGGACCGGAAGATCTGTCTTTTTCAGGAGCCCGGCA
>JAILFT010000195.1 GCA_024697425.1 Butyrivibrio sp.
GCCCCGCTCATCCTGGCGCTGGCGCTGACCGGCTGCGGAAGCCTTAAGCTGACAGACGCTCAGAAGGAAACAGTGGCGGCATTAGACAATAAGCTTGAGGAAACGGTGACGGAAGCTGCGCAGCAGCTGGAAGAATCGGCAGCAGCTATCAGTGATAACAAGGATGAGATCAAGGAACAGCTCAAGGAAGCAGAAGAGGTGGCAAAAGAGGCTGTGGCTGCAAGCTCTGCGCTGACAGATGCGGTTACAGCAGAGAAGACCACGGAAGATGCGTCCGCAGAGGGCTCTTTAGCTGACGGCATTCTTTTATCGCCTTCAGACATCGCCCTTACAGACACTGACGGCAAGGGTACTGATTACACATTTCTTTACGACGGGAAGACCTTTGATGCTGTGTACAAGCCTGATAACTGGAGAATATACGACTCTTACAAGATCACAAGTGAAGCAGATATCACCATTATCTGTCAGGCTCTCATCGATGTTCATCAGGTCCATGGAAAAGATCTGGTGTCCTACCGCACAGCTGATGATATGGCCTATGAGTGGCTTGTACACAATACAGCCTATGAGCTTCTTCCTGACGGCAATGACTTAAAAGCCCATGCCAAAGATGTTGACCTGGATCCTAAAGATCAGGGCAGAACTCTTGAGGAAATCTACGAAGACAGAACCGGCAAGGAGCTGACGATGGACACCATCATGGAATATATGCAGCAGAATACCGGAGAATGAATGCAAACTGAAAATGACCTGCCGCTCCTGATATGTGGTTTCCTACCGGATTAGCCGGTAAGACAGGCACATATCTTTTCCTGAGCAGCAGGTCATTTATATTCATGTTTTCTTATCTTATTTTACTTTGATCTCCAGCTGAGCAGCTTTAAGGCCCTTCCCGGTGACATTGACTTTAACTGCTCCGGGATTGACTCCGGATCTGATAATAGCCTGAGCCTTTCCGAGGAAGGTGGTGTGGAAATTTCCTGTAAAGCCCTCTTTTGGGGCGGGACGGGCACTTCCGAAAGCGATAAGGCTTCCTTCTCCGGACACTTCAATGTTAAGCAGGGTGTCCGCGGAAGACTTGGTTATTCCATTATCCCCAACAAGATCAATATTGATATAGCAAAGGTCCTGTCCGTTTGCCCTAAGCTCGTCAACTTCAGGAACTGCGCTGATCCTGGTGTCTCCGGTATCAGTGGAAAGGCTCTTTTCTGCAATCATATTTCCGTTGGAGGCAAATGACCTGGCGGTAATGGTTCCGGGCTCGTATTTCACATTTTTGAAATCGGCCATGAACTCTTTTGTTTTCTTCCTGCCATAGCTTCTTTCGTTGACAATGAGTTCAACATATTCTCCGGTGGAATATACATGTACCTTGTTTTTGGCGCCTTCACAGCCGGGCCAGGTCCAGCTGCTTACACCGTCGGTGAGTCTCCACATACTGAGGGCTCCAATGTCTCCTGCCCTGGTCATGGGCTCAACGCTTATCTCCGGAGTGGTGGTCTGGTGCCAGATCATTCGGTTCCAGCTGATCTCAGGACGGAATTTGCCACAGATGTCGATAAGTCCTGCACCTCCTGAAATAATAAGGTGGTTGCTGTCCTTTTTGTCACTCTTATACTGAACTGTGCCGATTCCGGACTCGCCCAGGTAATCCATTCCTGTCCATACGAAGTCGCCCACCAGATAGGGGAGGCTTTCAACCAGCTTCCAGTTTTTGTAGGCGGCGCAGGGCAGTGTCTCTGAACCAACGATAACCCTTTTTGGATATTTCCGGCCCTCATTTACATATCTTGAAGTGGCGTAGTTATAACCGTTGATATCAAGGATACCTTCCAGAGATTCAGTCACTTTGTCGGCGTCCTTCCTGGAAGCCATGCCATCCATGAGACTGCCCATGCGATTCATGAGCATGTTGAAGAAAGCGCTGGTAGGAACCGAATCAGTACCTGAGATATCTTTTTTGTCATTTCCGTAAAGACCTTTTCCCTTAGCTGCCATAACTGCAAGCATGAGGTTGATTCCGGCAGTGACCGGTCTTGTGCTGTCAATGCTTTTAACAAAATCCGTCAGCTCTTTCGCATAAGAAACTCCGCTGTCCAGACCCAGCTCTGAGATCTCGTTTCCTATGGAATACATGATGACAGAGGGGTGGGACATATCCTTGTCTATCATAGCCTTGAGGTCATTCTTCCAATTGACTGTAAAGTCCTCATTTGCATAGTCATATCTGGTTTTGTGGATGATCCAATGATCAACAAATTCGTCCATAACATAGATCCCAAGCTCATCGCAGGCCTCGAGCATTGCTCTTGAGCATGGATTGTGGGAACTGCGAATAGCGTTGAAACCGGCTTTTTTGTGAAGCAGGATTTTTCTTCTCTCGGCGTCGTCGTATCCGCAGGCGCCAAGGATTCCGTTGTCGTGGTGGATGCAGCTTCCGCGAAGGAGCGTACGCTTTCCGTTTACCAGAAGTCCTTTTTGGGGCGACCACTCTACTGTTCTGAAACCAATCTTCAGTTCTTCTAAGTCTTCAACCTTATCCCCGGTCAAAAGAGCTATCGTAAGTCCGTAAAGATCCGGTGATTCATCGCTCCAAAGAAGAGGTGAGTCAACCTGAAACTCTGCAAGGAAAGAACCATCGGTGACCTTGGTGACAAGCTCTTTTACAAGGTTGTTTTCATGCTTTAGCTCAATCTTCACGCTGTCTCCGCCGGTGGTAAGACCCTTGATTCTGACACTTCCGTCTGCCCTTGCATCTGCAAAAACTGAGTTGTACTGAATATGACTCTTTTCGGCGACAAAGAGATTTACATTTCGATATATGCCGCTTCCGGAGTACCATCTGCTGTTAGGGCAATTGGAATTGTCGGCAATAACGGTTATGGTGTTATCGGCACCCAAAATGAGACGGTCCGAAAGATCAACATAGAAGTTGGAGTAGCCGTAGGCATTTTTATATACTTCCGTATCGTTCACCAGGATAGTGGCCTTTTGATATACACCCTCGAACTCGAGGGCAATATGCTTTCCTTCCCATTCTTTTGGGGCGTGAAGTGATTTGGTGTAATAATAGACTCCCCCTGCAAAATATGCGCTTCCGGTTCCCGAAGGAAATGACTTTGATCTTTTTTCATGGATCATTGCGTCGTGGGGAAGAGTGACGACTTTAGCGCTGCTCTTTTCATTTTCCTTATAGAAGGTCCAATCCAGATTAAACGGCTTTCTTTTCATTTCTTTCCTCCAGTCTGTCGTTGTCTTTTTCGACATTCATTGCTGCGAGAATAAGTGTCATTGCGATTGTGAGGATAAGCGGAATTCCTCCGTATATAAATTTTATCATATTATTTACGGCAACGGTCTGGACCTGTGCTGTTCCGACAAAGCCTACTGCGGACAAAAGCCATCCTGACAATGCTGCGCCGAGACCACCGCCCACCTTTACTCCGATTGAGGAACAGCTGAACATCATTCCTTCTGTGTGAAGTCCGGTCTTAAGATAGCTGTTCTGTGATACGCAGGCAACCAGGGCATTAAGCGATCCCATCAAAAATGCCAGAGTGATGGCCTTTAAAACTGACAGCACAATGATTGCGCCAAGGTTCGCGGTATATACAAAGAAGAGAAGCACTACCGAAACGATGGTGGAGGCTATGAAAGACATGAGATTAACCTTGTACATTCCATATTTCTTAACAAGCATGGGATTTAATACAAATCCGATGATCATGAACAGTGATGCTGCGGAAACCGTTCCCAGAAGACCGGGATCGCCCATTATGTACTGGAAATAAAAAACGCCGATGCTCGTTCCAAGGCTTGTGTTGATATAAAGGAACAGATACAACCCCAAAAGGAGCAGGTAATATCTGTTGGTAACTACTGTTTTCAGCAATATCCAGAAGCTTTCCTTCTCTGTTTCTTTTCCCTTCTCTACGGCGATGTCCGGGATTTCCTTGCAGACAAGGCTTGCAACCGAGTTAAAGATAAGATAGATGACAGCAAATACAATCGCCATTGCTCTCCAGCCTGCAACACCGCCGCCCAGTGCATTTGCAATGGCAACTGCAGAGGAAGATACGATTATTGAAGCAAGCATTGCAAAAATATACCTGAAGGACCCCAGTGAAACTCGCTCGGATTCATTTCTGGTTATAAGAGCTGACATAGTTGCATAAGCGATGTTGTTGGCAGTGTAGAACAGCGCATTAGCACAGGTATAGAAAATGAAGAACCATGCATATTTGGCTGTATCTCCCAAAGATGTGGGGACAGCGAAGATCATGATCATGCATAATGCAAGGGGGAATCCGGAAAAGAACATCCAGGGCCTTGCTTTACCCATGTTACTCCTGGTCTTATCTATGAGGCTTCCGAAAAAGACATCTGTAATTCCGTCAAGGAGCTTACTTACCATGATAAGTGTGCCGACGATTCCCGGATTCATCCCGATCGTGTTGGTCATGTAGATGAGCACAAAGGAAGAAACCAGCATGTAAAAGAAATTTGATCCAAAATCCCCGGATCCATAGGCAATCTTTTTGCCCAGTGATAAATATTTTTTCTCGTTATCCATTAGAAACCCTCCCAATAACAATGATAATTATGTTACATAAATGAGTTTAGTATCTTTGTTTTGGGCTGAAAATGACACAAATAACCATTTATAATTGAAAAATGTATCATATTCGACTATCATTAGGGCATGGATATATCAAATCTTTTTTTCACAACAAACGGACCCGTAGATCCGGAGGTCTACGAATCCTATACCGATGCTACGCACTACCGATCCAGAGGTGCGATAGATCTGACTTTTGAGACGGTTCACCCGGATCAGGAGGAGGGGAATATTGTCTTTGCGCTGATTTCTCCAAAGCAATCCGTGCTGACTGTAATACCCAAAGCCCACCCAATGAACCCAATCCATAGATCGGTGCTGCATTCCCACGATTTTTTTGAGCTTCTGTTTGTCATAAGGGGAGAGGTTTATCAGAACATTGAGTACGAAAGGCACCTGTACACCAGGGGGAGTCTTTGTCTTATGAACAAGAATATCCATCATTCAGAGGAATTCTCCACCGATTACAGAGCGCTGTTTGTCATGCTATCCAAGGAACTGGTACAGTCATTGTTTTTGGGACAGGATTATCTGTTTGGGGAGGAAAAGAAATTTGAAGGAAACCAGGTTTTTGAATTTTTCAGGAATAATACAGGCAGCAATGACTCCGGCGCAATGGAGTATCTGGATTTTATCCCGATAGATGAGAGTAAGGAGTGCTATGACAGAATGTACTCCTATTTCGAGAGGATGGTTACTGTTTTCCTGTCTCCGGATCTTGGTAGTTCTTTTGAGATCAGGTCGATTCTTTTGGAACTGTTTGAAACCTTAAGTGACAGCGGTTCCTACAGTACCATACCGATACATTTTGGTTCGGAAAAAGAGCTGGGAATATTCAATCGGGTGAGAAATGCCCTTGCATCGACAAATGGAAGACTAAGCAGGAGCGACCTCAGTAAAAGGCTGAATTATTCAGGATCCTATCTGAACAGCCTGTGCAAGAAATATTCAGGACTGAGCCTTTTTGATTACGGAATGAATATCTGCATGAAAGAAGCGACAAAACTGCTTGATAGCACCGATATGAATGTGGCTGAGATTTCAGAGCATCTTGGTTTCACCAACAGAAGTCACTTCTATTCTATATTCAGGGAGCACTATGGCGTCTCTCCTGCTCAGTACAGGAAAAGAGACAGCGACTAATCCCGCGTTTTTTTAAGCCTGTTCCACTCGTCGATGACTTTTTTCATATGCTTATAATTCTTTGCGGTAACAACAGAGTTGTCGTCGTCAAACATTGACTCGATACCTGTAACGGCGCCGGCACCGGTAGAATCAAAGGAGTAGGCTTTTTTATCCGAGAAGTAGAATCTGATGCTGGAAGACAGCTCGTTACTTGAAGTGGATTTATCATAGAGATTTGCCAGATCCCAGGTCTTTTTCACACAGGCTTTCATTGCATCATCTTCGCCTGTGCATGCAAGCCACCAGGATTTAAGAAGGAGCATGATGGTCTGCAGCTTGTGGAAATAGGTGATCTTCCCGGGGATGCTCCAGAGCTCAGTCAGACTGATGTTGAGGTCACAGAGTTCTATGGCTTTCTCGAGGTCTTTTTTGCGACCGGAAGCAGCAAGGCTCATGGCCATGTTGGTTATCACACCAAACTGGTCGGCACAAAGGCGTATCATGGCCGAGGTTCCGTACTCCAGAGCTTCATCAAAGCGGCCGGAGTTCATAAGAACAGATGCGATGGAGCTGTCGTTGCAGCCGTCGTAGTTGATCTGCTTAAGCTCATCAAGGGCCTTTTCGGGATCTTTCTTGGTGTAAAGCCTTGCTATTCTGTGTCGAATGCTGTATTCGCTGATGGAGGTATCGGTGTTCTGTGAAAGATGCTCCATGCTGCGCTGGTACAGGTCAATTGCCATATCCCGGTCTCTGTCATTATCACCTTCAGTATATTTGAGAAAGTACATTTCCGCACAGCAGTACAGAATCCTGAAGTTATGAGGATAGCGTACCAGCGCGTTGCCTGCTTCGATCACAGCCTCATTAAATCTGTATTCGTGAAGCAGATCCTCTATTTTATTCTCCATATCTTCGATATTCTTGGAAGACATGTCATAGCCAAGGAGCTCATCCACCGAGACATTAAAGAAATTGGCAAGCTCCATCAAAGTCATTATGTCAGGCACGTTATTGCCGTTCTCCCACTTGGAGACTGCACCGATGGTTACTCCAAAGGCTTCTGCCAGTCCCTCCTGGGTCAGTCCCATCTCTTTTCTGTGTTTCTTGATATTATCAGAAAGCTTAAGCTGCATATGATACCTCTTTTACAGGATTGTTCTTGATCTGTAAACGTAGTTGAAACCGCCGTTCATCAGGTTGTTGTAACTCTCTATGTCACGGCTTCTCTCTGCTGAAAAACCTGCTGTCAAATTGCTGATCATTGTCTTGAAGTTCATCATCTTTGTCATAACGTTCACCTTATCCTTTCCTGTGCGCCCCGCGGGCGGTTCTTTGTTATGACTTAATGATACAGGGCTCTATAAAGAATATTAACACACCATTTGTACAATAAGTATATAAAAAACTTTCCGATATGGAAAGCAGATGCTGGTGATGCATAATTGTCAAGGTGTTCTATAATGGATGTAAAGGGGATAATTATGGAATATAACGTCAATATCAACGGAATAGATGTGTATGCACATTACAGCGAGGATGCTGTCCGGGAGATTTTCAGACCGCTGATAGAGAGGCTTATAGAGATGCGTAAATGCAAAGGCTCTCGCCTCCTTGTGATGCTGGCTGCGCCTCCCGGGGCAGGAAAGAGCACTCTGGTGAGCTTTCTGGAGCATCTGGGAAAAGAGATATCTTCTGAATACAAGGTTCAGGCTATTGGAATGGACGGATTTCACAGACGCCAGGAGTATCTTACCTCTCACACCACGATTGTAGATGGAAAAGAGATACCGATGGTGGAAGTCAAGGGCTGCCCCGAGACATTTGATCTGGATAGGCTTAAGGACAGGATAATAGGCGTGATGGACGGAAGCGTTACGACCTGGCCTTCCTATGACAGGCATCTGCACAATCCTGTGGAGGATGCAATATCGATTGATGCAGACATTCTGCTGCTTGAGGGTAATTACCTTCTTCTTGATAAGCCGGGGTGGGACAGGCTCTCTGATCTGGCGGATTACACTATATCTATATCTGCGGACCCCGAAATGCTCAGGAAGCGCCTTGTTGACCGCAAGGAGAAGAGCGGAAATTCAAGACAGAAGGCAGAGCAGTTCGTTGATTTCAGCGACATGCGAAATGTGAGACTTTGTCTTGAACGCACCGGGAAGGCAGACCTTGAGCTGGTGCTTAATGAAGATGACAGTTATAGCATAAGATAAGGATATTTCTCTCTTAAAAAACGTCCCGGCATTGGATATAATAGGTTTTAATAAAGGAGGTTTTTCTATGAAGAACGTTACTCTCGGACGCACCGGCATATGCGTCCCTCAAAATGGATTTGGAGCGTTACCTATTCAGAGAGATTCTCTGGATGAGTCTGTAAAGATATTGAGAAAGGCCTACGAGGGCGGAATGCGCTTTTTTGATACCGCCAGGGCTTACACCGACAGCGAGGAGAAGGTGGGCGCAGCCTTTGGAGACGGCTATGTGAAAAGAGATGAGATAATCATCGCAACCAAGACCGGCGCCAAGACTCCTGAGGAATTCTGGCAGCACCTTGAGACTTCATTGAAGCTTCTTAAGACTGATTACATCGACATCTATCAGTTCCACCTCATGGGACAGTGCTGGAAGCCCGGGGATGGGACCGGCATGTACGAGTGCATGTTAAAAGCCAAAGAGATGGGCAAGATCCGTCACATCGGCGGCACAGCTCACAAGATTGGCGTTGCAAGAGAGATTGCAGAGAGCGGTCTTTATGAGACACTCCAGTATCCTTTCAGCTATCTGGCTTCCGATGAGGAGAAGGAGCTTGTTAAGCTCTGCAATGATAATAACGTTGGCTTCATCTGCATGAAGGGCCTTGCAGGCGGACTTATCACGAATTCCAAGGCAGCCATGGCCTTCATCAGCCAGTATGACGGCGCAGTTCCCATCTGGGGAATTCAGCGCGAGAAAGAGCTGGACGAGTGGCTGACCTTTATGGATGAGACTCCCGCTTATGATGATGAGATCAAGGCTTTCATAGAATCCGAGAGAAAGGAGCTGATGGGGAACTTCTGCCGCGGCTGCGGATACTGCATGCCTTGTACCGTTGGAATTCAGATCAATCAGTGCAACCGCATGACACTTATGCTAAGACGTGCTCCCAGCGACAGCTGGCTTTCCGAGTACTGGCAGGCAGAGATGGAGAAGATTGAGCAGTGCATCGGCTGCGGTGCGTGCCTTTCAAAGTGTCCTTATGAACTCGAGATACCGACACTTCTTCGCAAGAACCTGGAGGATTACAGAGAGGTTCTTGCAGGCAATCGCAGCGTAAAATGATTGCGGAGTAAGATGATAAAGCGTAGTTAGTCAGAAAGCTGCGTGAAAGTTACAAGAAAGGAGTTCCCATGAAAGTTCTGCAACTTGTAAGTGCTGACTTTGAAGATCTTGAGCTCTGGTGTCCTGTGATGCGCCTTAGAGAAGAGGGCATCCAGGTGGACCTTGTGGCTGAGAAGCCCGGTAAGTACATTGGTAAATACGGTGTGCCCTGCGAAGCCACCATGTCTTTTGACCAGATAGACCCAAAGGTTTATGACGGCGTTCTGGTGCCCGGCGGATGGGCCCCGGACAAACTAAGGAGATTTCCCAAGGTACTGGAGATTGTAAAGAGCATGAATGATGACGGTAAGCTCATCGGTGAGATCTGCCATGCAGGGTGGGTTCTGATCTCCGCGGACGTTCTTCGGGGCCGCAAAGTCACCAGCACTCCCGGCATAAAGGATGACATGACAAACGCAGGTGCTACCTGGCTTGACGAGGCAGTGGTTGTTGACGGCAATATCATTTCCGCAAGGCGCCCGCCGGATATCCCGGAGTACTCAAGAGAACTGGTAAGGTTCCTGAAATGCCGCTAAGACTGTCAACTTACCTCAAAAGAGAATATGGGGAAAAGATATATCGGCTCTCGCTTTCCTCCGGGTGTGGATGTCCCAACAGGGACGGCACCACAGGGGATTACGGGGGCTGCTCTTTTTGCTCGGAAGGCGGATCCGGTGAATTTGCTTCAGCTGTGGCGGATGTCGACACTCAGATAGAGGAGGCGAAGAATCTTATAGACGGAAAGAGCGATGCCCGGAAGTTCATCGCCTATTTCCAGTCCTACACCAACACCTACGGGGATCCTGTCAGGTTAAAAGCATTGTATAAGGAAGCCATAGAGCGTGACGACATCGTGGCGCTTTCTCTTGGAACCCGTCCCGACTGTCTTGGACCTGACATACTAAAGATGCTGGACGAGCTGAACCACATCAAGCCCGTGTGGATCGAGCTTGGACTTCAGACCATCCATGACGAGACTGCACGGCACTTCCGCCGAGGCTACGACCTTCCGGTGTTTGAAGAAGCTTACCGAAAACTCAAGGCCCTTGGTATTACGATCATCGTCCACGTGATCTTTGGCCTTCCGGGAGAGACTGAAGAAGATATGCTGGATACAGTGCGCTATCTTGCAGCACTTACCCCGACCCTCGACGGCATCAAGATCCAGAACCTTCAGATACTAAAGGGGACCGACATGATCACCGAATGGTCCCTGGGGACGGAGTCAGGGGATCATTTTCGCGAATCCTCGACCAATGGCAGCGAAAGCGCAGAAGAAGGCGCCTTTCACATCATGACCATGGAGGAATACACAGATCTGGTAGCGAAGGCGATAGCTCTTTTGCCCGAAACGACAGTGGTGCATAGGATGCAGGGGGATGGCCCAAGGAGACTCCTTGTGGCGCCGCTGTGGAGCCTTGATAAGAAACGGGTCCTAAACATGCTGACCCGCAAGACGAAAGGATTACTGGAGTGAAGTATCAGAATATTACCGAAGCCAAGTTCATATCCCGCCCCAACCGGTTCATCGCCAAAGTCCTTGTTGAGGGAAAAGAGCTGTCGGTTCACGTCAAGAACACCGGCAGATGCAGGGAGCTGCTGATCCCCGGCTGCAGTGTGTACCTGGAGAAGGCCGCCAATCCCGAGCGCAAGACGCCCTACGACCTGGTGGCAGTGGAGAAGGACGGAAGAATCATCAATATCGATTCCCAGGCCCCAAACGTTGTGGTGAAGGAGTGGCTTCTGAACTCCGGCAAGTACGATGTGGTAAAGCCCGAGTACAAGTTCGGCGATTCCAGGATTGACTTTTATATGGAAAAAGACGGAGTGAAGTACCTTATGGAAGTGAAGGGCTGCACGCTGTTTGTGGACGGTGTGGGGTATTTCCCGGATGCTCCGACACAGCGTGGCGCAAGGCACCTTCGTGAACTGGCGGGAGCTGTGGCACAGGGCTATAAGACGGCCGTTGCTTTTGTGATACAGGGAGAAGGCATCGATGAAGTACGTCCAAATACCGCTACAGACCCGGATTTTGCCGCGGCTTTTGAAGTCGCAAAATCGGCAGGAGTTGAAATTTTATTTTTGACCTGCAAGGTGACAAAAGACACTTTAGTGGTGGACACTCCCGTCTGACCACAATATGTTGGTTTTTATAAAAAAAATATTAAAAAAGTTTGAACAAATTGGTACTGATGGGCACTGGCTTTGTGGTTTATGTACCTGTGAAACACTGATAAATACAGGCTTTTGCGCGTGAAACAAAATCCCAGTTTCCTATTGACAGGGCATACGAAATTTAGTTAAAATTAGCTTTGTCACTGCCCTTTTGGGAGAAGGTGCAGTATGGGAAATGTGAAGGGAGAAAAAAGCTATGAAACGTGCAACAAGGAGAGTTTTTGCCTTGATGACAGCATTTCTGATTGTTTTTTCTACAGCATTCGGAAATGCTTTTTTTGTCGCCGAGGCAACCGAGACTGCATCAGTCGTAGCAGAAGCGGTCGCAGCCGGTGATGCTGCATCAACAGAAGCTTCTGTAGTTGACGACAATACCGGAAAAAACACGCCGGTGGTCGAAGAGACTGATGAAGAAAAGAAAGACGAAGAAAAGAAAGAAGAAACTCAGAAGGATGATTCTGTTCTTGATAAAGACACAGTTTCAGACGATGAAGAGAAGGTAGAAGAGACTTCTGAGGAAGAACTCTTAAATGAAGAGACAAAGAAAGAGGAAGTGACCAAGACAGAGAAGTCAGTAAGCCTCATGGCTACAGATAATACTGAGTCTACAGGTAATGCTTTTTCTGTTGGTGAGAAGCTTACCGCCGCTCCCGTAAATGGCGATAAGGTGTTCATG
>JAILFT010000198.1 GCA_024697425.1 Butyrivibrio sp.
TCCGCGATCATTCCGGGATCGGGCTCATTCTGGATCAGGATTGCCCTGAGTACCAGCTGCAGCGGCTGCTTGCTTGCTGAATTAAGGTAGATCATTGCGTCAAAGTAGCTGTTCCACATTCCCACGAACTGCCACAGTACCAATACCGCAATAAGCGGTGTGCATACAGGAAGAAGTATCCTGAAGAAAAATACCAGTTCATTGGCGCCGTCCACATCTGCCGCCTCACGCAGCTCTGTGGGAATTCCCTTGTAATAGGTCCTTGCGATGATCATGTTCCATACGCTGAAGGATCCGGGAAGGATAACGGCCCACATGCTGTCCAAAAGTCCCATGTTGCTGATAAGAAGGTAGGTGGGGATCAGTCCGCCACCGAAAAACATTGTGATGATGAAAATTGTGTTAAATATCTTTTTTCCCTTAAAATCATCCCTGGACATGGGATAAGCACAAAGCAGTGTGATAAATACCGAGATTGCCGAAAACAGTACCGAATACAGGATCGCATTGAAGAAACCTGTCCAGATCTGTGAGTTGGTCATTACTCTCTCGTAGGCTGTCAGCGTCCACTTGCTGGTGTCAAAGACGATGCCTTTATTCTGAAGCGTGATCGGATCCATAAAGGAAGCGATGATAATGTAAACCACCGGTCCGATGATCGCTGCAACGAAGAGCCCCAGAAGTACATATCCGGTCAAAAGAAATAACTTGTCCCCAATGGAAGCTCTTGCAAATTCACTTTTTTTAACATTAAGTGCCCTTTCCATCTGAGTCCCTCCTTATAGTCCCTGTCCGTCGTTCATCTTCTCAACTATCTTGTTAACCGCAACCAGCAGGATAACGTTGATGATGGTGTTGAAAAGTCCAACGGCTGTAGAGTAGCTGTAGTCTCCGTTTAAGAGACCCTTTTTGTAAACGTAGGTTGCTATGATCTCAGATGAAGCCAGGTTCATGTCCGACTGCAGTGCGTAGGCCTTCTCGAAGCCGATGCTCATGATGTTTCCTGCCTGAAGGATGAACTGAATCACTACCATATCCTTTATGGCGGGCCATTCAACTGCCTTGATCTGCTGCCAGATGTTGGCACCGTCGATCATGGCCGCTTCCTTGAGCTCCTTGCTGGCATTTGAAAGAGCTGCGGTGTACATGATGGATGCCCAGCCGGCTCCCTGCCAGATGCCGCTTATGATGTAGATGGGTCTGAAGGCGGCGGGTATTGTAAGGAAGTTGATGTTGCTGCCAAGCAGCATGTTCAGCGGTCCTGTAACTGACAGGAGGATTCTCACCATACCGCAAAGTACGATGACTGAGATAAAGTTTGGCATGTACAGTACCAGCTGAATCTTCTGTTTGATCTTGCTGCTGGCTATTCGGTTGAGAAGAAGTGCCAAAATGATTGGCATCGGGAATCCCCAGAGAAGTCCGAACACACTCAGTTTCAAGGTGTTCATCAGATACTGAAGGAAATCCGGCGATGATAAGAACTGCTGAAAGTATTTAAGTCCTACCCATTCGCTTCCTAAAATTCCTTTAAAAGGATTGTATTTCTGGAAAGCGATCAGTATTCCCCCCATGGGCAGATACTTAAATACAATCGTAAGAATAAGGGCCGGTCCCAAAAAGAATACATACAACTGCCAGTGCTGTCTTATATACACCAGAGTGTTATGCAGATTGTTGTCCTTTGCTTTCGCATTCATATTTCTCCCCTCTTTTACATTTGTAACATTTCATTTGCGTATGTAAAATATACCACGGGTGAAATAATGTGTCAACAGGGTAGTTTTACATTTGTAAAATATTCTCTTTACATTTGACACATTTGGTTTTACATTTTATAATGAAAACGGTGCTTTTTGATGTGTGGAAAAAGAGCACACAGTCTATATAATTTATCGGAGAAAAATCATGGCTAATAAAGTTACCCTTCAGGATATAGCGGACGCTCTTGGCGTTTCCCGCAATACAGTATCAAAAGCAATCAATAATACGGGAGTTCTGGCGGAATCCACCAGACAGAAGGTTCTTGAGAAGGCCATAGAAATGGGATACAAGCAGTTCTCCTATGCCAATTCGGTTTCAGAGATCAGGAATCCTTCCGTAGCCAAAGCAAAAGCCTCCGGAGAGATAGCTCTTTTCACCGGAAGCTTCCTTAACAATTCTCATTTCGCATCCACCATGCTGGATAAGTTTCAGCATGAGATATCCATATTGGGATACAGCCTGACGATGCACAGGGTTGACGAGAACAATGTGGCAGACCTTAGCCTTCCCATCTCTTTCAGGCCCGACAACACCAAGGCCATCGTCTGCATCGAGATGTTCAATCATCCATATTGCGAGATGCTCTGCGGCATGGGAATCCCGGTGCTTATGATCGATGCCCCCGTGGCCAGCTACTGGAAGCCGCTGAATGCGGACATTCTGCTGATGGACAACTTCTCAAGCATATACACTGTCATCAATGATATGAGCAAAAGAAATATCACTAAAGTCGGGTTCGTTGGCCAGGTGACACACTGCCGCTCCTTCTACGAGCGTTTCATGGCCTTCAGAGAGGCGCTGTACATCAACAACCTTAGTTTCTACGAGGATTACTGCCTATCCGAGGTTCATCCTCATGACGCCAACTACAAGGAGTATCTGTACAAGGCTCTTCAGAATATGAAAGAATTACCGGAAATGTTTGTATGCGCCAACGACTTCGTGGCTCTTGATCTTCTCTACGGACTTAGAAAGATGGGCATCGAGTGCCCTAAAGATATAAAGCTCTTTGGCTTTGACGACTCACCGGAGTCCAAAATCATGACTCCTTCCCTGTCTACAAGCCATATTCACAGCCAGATCATCGGCTACTCAGCTGCAAATCTTGTGATATCCAGGATTGAGCAGCCGGATCTTAACTACAGGATCACATATACGGAGACGGATCTGCTGTATAGGGAATCGACGAAGTGAGGGAAATGAGGCCGGAAAGAGGGACCTTAAATAGATGTGTTGATATAAGCACGAATGCAGATAGTGATATAAAAACAAGCCTGTGGCGGCCGCGTGTTATGTGTATGCGGCTGGTCACAGGCTTTTTCAGTATTATTGTGCAGTGGACTTATTTTGCGTTTCTGTTTTCAGGTTATGCCTCTTTAATGTAGTTGGACACGGTGCCAAGGATGGTCTCAAGATTTGCAATGTCAGTTAGTGCAGCTCCTGTTTCCAGCGAGTGGTTGGCATTGTCCGTTATGTATAGCGGAAGATCAAGCTCTTTGCTCATTTCGATAGCAATATCCGTAGGACACCAGGGATCGGCGTTTCCGTGGAAAACGATGGTGCTTCCCGGATTGGAGCTTTCACTGCCGGATGCGGAGCCGGTTGCTTTATCGCCATCACTTGTTGTCTGGGTGCTTCCCGGCATCAGCAGTTCAAAGGTCTGGGGAACCGGCGTGAACAAAATCTGCCGTGCCCCTATTTTATTCTGCTCATTGTAATATGCCGAAATTGCGGTACCTATGCTCTTTCCAACGAAAAGAACATCCCCGCAGCCACCCAGCTTAAGCGGTGATAGCTGCCCGGCGGCCTGCTCCATTGCTATCTCAAAAGCATCCTTCATCTTTTCCCTGTTCCCTTTGATATCTCCGGGTTTATTGGGAAATTCGTAGGTAGTTTCAAAAACAATATAACCGTTTTCTCTGGCAAGCTTCTTGGTGAAATACAAAAGCGGCTTGTCGCTGTGGTATCCGATACCGGGGAAGATCACAACGATCTTGTGGCTGCCGACTATTTCATCAAGGATATCCCGGTTTCTCTCCAGCATGTTGTAAATGCCGTCCTCGGAAAGAACGCCCCTTGCTATGTCTTTGGGGATCTCTCCCTTTTCGTCTCTTTCGAAATCTCTTTTCCATTCAGGACTTTCGTAGTAATCTGCAAGCCTCTGAATAGCGGATTGGAGTTTGAGATAGTCTTCACAGCTTCTGTTGTCGCCTGGTTTCACGGCGCTCTGCGCCTTTAAAGCCTCTGTTAAGAGCTGCTCCATTTCAATTACGCGGTTGTTTTCAAAATTTGTCCCCATACTTTTCATACCTTTGTAGCTTTAGTCAATGTACTCCCTGATGTTAAGGGTCTCGCCGTTTTTCTGCTCGTCATCTATAATACCGGGAACCTGCTCTGTTACGTAGGTGTCGCCGGTTGCGGGATCAATGTAATAGCGCAGCAGCGCTGCTGTGTAGGATCTGTAAAGAACCACGATCTCACCGGCGTCGTTGGTTGAAACCTCCCAGTAAATGGTATAATCATCGGAATTAACCATATCCTCAAGGTCTGGCTGTGTGGTGATGCAGTACTTACGAACTGCGTTAAGCGCCTGCTCCTCAGTGATGTTGCCGCTGGCAGCTTCTGCGTTTTCTGCCTGCTGCGCATCGGCCCCGGCTTCCTGTGATGTCTCTTTTCCCTGGTTATCGTCAGCTGCAGGTTCTGAAGCTGTCTCGGCTTCCTGAGCTGTATCTTTTCCCGCTTCGGAATCAGCGCCCTGCTGAGCCTGCGCATCCTGCTGCGTTACAGTCTCTACCTGAAGGCCGCTTGCATCCTCACTATTTGATCCGCATGCGGCCAGCCCAAAGGCCATGCAGCATGCCAGTACGATTATCATTTTCCTTTTCATAATACACTCCTCCTTAATTTAATCGCAACGGATTAATCATACTCTATTTTCAAAATAATAAATCTAAAATAATTATGAAATAAACGGTGGGGAGGGGACGGCTTTGTGGCATCGCAACACCCGGCTTCGGAACCATGAAGCAGCATCCGATCTCGTAGCATCGTTGCAGCTCAAGTCGGTGTTATCTCTTTTTACGGAGCTTGTCGATCAGGTCTGCGAGGGCAAGATAGCCGTAGCCGATGACGATCAGGAATACCAGAAGAAGCAGGATCCACCAGGCGGTTCCCATGAAGGGCAGGTCGCTTGTAAAGCCAAAGGCGCCGGCGGGGCTTCCCCAGTTGAGGAAGAAATAGGGGTAAGTGATGCCATCAGCGAATTCCCAGCCCTGTATGTATCCGATACCTGCGTAAATCGCATAAAGGATGGGGGGAATTATTACATAGAATACGTTCTTTCTGCTGATCCCTGCGCCGGGGGCAATCACGAAGAAATCGATCACGGCAGCCACGGGAACCACGAGATGTGTAAGTGTATTCTGGAAATTCCAGGCATTTGCGCCAAGTGTGGGGGCAAGAACAACGCCGAATACCACGCCTGTAAGGGTGATGGATATGGTGCTTACGAACTTGATCACATGCCATACCTTAAGGGAATTGCGTGAAGCAGATCCTGCGCCGGATCTGTTCATAAGAAACAGTCCGATGCAGCTTACTACTGCGATGAGGATGTTGGACTGGATCGTGAAATACATGAAGACTCTCGAACCGCCCATGAAGGAATGACGTCCTGCGTAGGCGCTGATGAAGGTGCCTACTACGGCAGATACTATTACAATGAGTTTAAGAATGGTGCTTATTCTCTTTTGATTTGAAGATAATTTGTTCATAGTGATACCTCTCAAATTGCGTGTTGACCGGTGTTCTGGGCGATGTTCGATACACGTTGCAAGATGATATTACGCGGAAAATTCTGCAAGACATGTAATGCATAATTCCATCGCTGTAAAATTTACATTTTATGCAATTTGATTGTATCATTTATTTTTTATTTTTCAAGAGGCATTTTGATTTTTCAAATTAGTCTTATTTCCATGGAGAATTTAGCCCTCCCCGGCCGATGCCCCGGATTTATAACGAGGAATCCTTCCCACCGATGGCCCACACGCCAAAATACATCAGCAGGATCACCGCCAGCGTCAGAAAGGCGTAGCCGACAAGATACCCGGGGTTACCCATGAAGGAGGCAAGCCAGGACAGCGGGCTGTCAGGAACAGGCCAGTTTACGAAGAAGTAGTTGCAGCCAAAGTGCTTGTCGAAGGCATAGATTGGCAGTACCACCACGCACAGGAACAAAAGCACATAGTGAATGTGCCGGATGCTTGGCTTTATTTCCCCGCCAAGCCACAAAGTAACAGGGTAAAGAATCAGCAGCCCATGCCAGATGTAGCTGTAAATGTTCATGAAGTTAAGGACCGGATAGTACACCGTCCAATCCGCAAAAAGAAGGGCCGTAAAAGATGCCGGCATGATAAGGATGAAGGCGATCTCGCCGAAGACGTCTTTCATCCGCTGCAGCATCGCATGCCCGCCGGGCTCAGATTCCCGCGAGGACTTCGCCATTGCCGCATGCCCGCCGGAAACAGATTCCCGCGAGGACTGCGCCATCCCAAGTGCTCCCCACTCCCGGAAAAGAAATACGAATATCCCGATACTGCAGATGTGGAGCGGGAGGTATCCGATTCCAAACCTTCCGACATGCACAAGAAATAGGTCCTTAAAGACCTCCAGACCCACCATAAACAGAGGAATCCCCCTGATGATCCGCCGGCGCCTTGCAACCTCAGGGCCAACTCCACGCAATTCCGCAGACGCCTCGGATCCGCCCCTGGGCCTTCGCTTTGCCGCATCAAGCCCGTCCCCGGGTCTGCGCTTTGCCGCACCAAGTCCCAGGATCCACCGTGCCAGAATCACAACAAAAAACAGGGTGATGGCCACACTCAGAAGATGGGCCACGCCAAATAATGGGTAGCCCATCCCTGCAGGTATATCATCCTGTTGTTTCCAGAAATATTCAAACATCGCGATTCCCATCAGACCATTGCTGCTGCCAGTTTGGGAAGAATACCAAGATCCGCCGGCAGCCAGTCGACGCTGTCCAGTTCATCTTTCTTAAGCCACTTCGCGGCTTCGTGCTCTAAAAGCTTTAACTCCCCTTCTTCCACTGTGGCCCAGTAGCAGTACATGTGAAGATGGAACTTCTCATAGTCATAATCTATAACGTCAACAAGATCATGAACTACAATCCCTGCCCCAAGCTCTTCCTGAATCTCCCGGACAAGAGCCTGCCGGGGAGTCTCCCCTTCTTCTATCTTTCCTCCGGGGAATTCCCAGCCATCCTTATAGTCGCCGTATCCCCGCTGGGTCGCAAATATCTTTGTCTTTCTATCGTAATTGTCACAGATGATTGCTGCGACAACATTAACCGTTTTCATACCAAAGCCCCGCCACAAACAGATTATTCTCAGATTTCGATCAGCTCATACTCCTTGACTCCAAAGCCCAGTCCTGCTGCGGTGTCAATGGTGTGCTCACCGTTTCTGGTCTGAACCCTCTCAAGGAAGTGATCACGACCGGGATCATCTGCCTTATAAATGAGATCCATGCAGGCCCTGTCGATAGCCACAGGATCTGTTGATGCCAGAATTCCCACATCAGCCATGCAGGGGTCCTCGGCAACCGCGCAGCAGTCACAGTCAACGGACAAATTCTTCATAACGTTTATGAAAACCATGTTTCCCTTGAAGTAATCAACAACTGCAGAAGCCGCTTCCGCCATGGACTCCAGGAAAGCATCCTGCGGAGGAAGGTCTCCCCAGACAACGATCTGTTCCTCTGCCTTTACATATTTGCCTGCAGAGTGGATATTTACCTTGCCTGCTGTTGATGCGCATCCGATGGAGAGCTGCTTCAAAGCTCCGCCGTAGCCGCCCATGGGATGTCCCTTGAAGTGTGAGAGCACCAGCATGGAATCATAGTTTGCAAGGTTCTTGCCCACGATATCACTCTTTAAATGCCTGGGATTTGCAATGGGAAGCTCAATATCAGGGCCTTCCGCATCCATAAGATCAACGGTAAAGAAATCGTTCCAACCATGCTTTTTGATGAGAACCTTATGCTTGTCAGTGTAATTTCTCTCTCCGTCATAGGCGGTATTGCACTCAACAACAGTTCCGTTTACATGCTCAACCATGGGTCTGAAAAACTCAGGTTTTAAGAAGTTCTGGTTTCCGTCCTCGCCGGAATGGACCTTTACAGCCACTTTGCCCTCAAGCTTCTTGCCCAGTGTCTCATACATTTTAACAACCTGCTGCGGTGTAATAGTTCTTGAAAAATAAACCTTTGATACTGATCCCATAAGTGCCTCCTTCTTCAAATAATCCAGTCATTATAATTAATTATAACAGCTTTCCTTACATCCTGGTGATGGCAAATTTGCATACATTTACGGCAGTACGCTGAAGCTCAGCCCTTGTAATGCCATCTTCTGATCTAAGACTGTCAAAAAGATCCTTGTCGAACTTGTACTTCTGATTGACCGGAGTCATGTTACCGGGCATCAGAACATCAACCTGAGCTCTTATGCGATATGCATTGTCCTTAACTCCAGGGAATTCCGGAGATACCGCCTTTCTCATCCACCAGTCGGTAATGACATTTCCCTCATAGCCCCATTCTTTTCTTAGCACGGTAGTAACAAGGTCGTAGTTGTAGTGGCTCCATACGCCGTTAACCTTGTTGTAGCTTGTCATGATATTTCCGGGATTTCCCAGCTTTACGCAGTATTCGAAATTCTTAAGATATATCTCCCTGAGGGCCTGCTCTGACACCCTGCTGTCGTTATGACTTCTGTTGTATTCCTGGTTGTTGCAGGCAAAGTGCTTGGGACAGGCAACGGCGCCGCCCTTCTGAATTCCTCTTACCACTGCTGCCGCAACGTGTCCCGAAAGGAACGGATCTTCGGAGTA
>JAILFT010000221.1 GCA_024697425.1 Butyrivibrio sp.
GGGAGAGCTTAAGTTTTCTATATTAAAATCTGAAAGCTGAAGGGCACTGTCGTTCACATGCAGAAAATTGTATGTGAGAACCGGCAGCACATTGACCTTCATGTTTAAATCTCTGCTCATCTTATCTTCCTCTTATCAGCCGTTTCCACTCATCTCGAGCTTGATCAGGTTGTTCATCTCAACCGCATACTCCAAGGGCAGCTCTTTTGAAACAGGGTTGGCAAAACCGCTTACGATCATGGCCTTGGCATCCTCTTCGCTGATGCCCCTGCTCATGAGGTAGAAAATGGCCTCATCACTGATCCTTCCGATCTTGGCCTCGTGTCCCACATCTGCGTCGTTGGTGCGGATATCCATTCCGGGAATGGTGTCTGCCCTGGAAATGGAATCAAGCATCAGTGAGTCGCAGGAAACGGATGCCTTGGCCTGCTTGGCTGTATTCTGAATGATCACGCTGCTGCGGTATGTACCGATACCGCCGTCCTTGGAAATGGACTTGGTGTTGATAACGGATGTGGTCCTCTTGCCCTGGTGCACAACCTTAGCGCCTGTGTCCAGGTTCTGTCCCCTGCCGGCGAAGGTGATGCCGGTGAACTCCATCTTGGACTCGTCGCCCTTGAGGATGGTCATGGGATAGAGATATGAAGTATGGGAGCCAAAAGAGCCTGATACCCACTCCATGATTCCACCTTCCTCAACCAGTGCTCTCTTGGTGTTGAGGTTGTACATATTCTTGGACCAGTTCTCTATTGTTGAATAGCGAAGTCTCGCATTCTTTGCAACATAAAGCTCAACGCAGCCTGCATGAAGGTTGGCAACGTTGTACTTGGGTGCTGAGCAGCCCTCGATAAAGTGAAGATCTGCGCCCTCATCCACAATGATAAGTGTATGCTCAAACTGACCTGCACCTGCAGCGTTGAGTCTGAAGTAAGACTGAAGGGGAATCTCAACCTTAACTCCCTTGGGAACGTATACGAAGGATCCGCCGGACCAGACTGCACCGTGAAGCGCAGCAAACTTGTGGTCTGTGGGGGGCACCAGTTTCATGAAGTGCTCCTTTATCATATCTGCGTAAGGTCCCCATATAGCGCTCTCAAGGTCTGTGTAGATAACGCCCTGGGCAGCCACTTCATCTTTTACATTGTGGTAAACCAGCTCGGAGTCGTACTGTGCACCTACTCCCGCAAGAGATTCTCTCTCTGCCTGAGGAATTCCCAGCTTCTCGAAGGTGTTCTTGATGTCCTCGGGAACGTCCTCCCACTTGCCTTTCATATCGGACTTGTGTCTTACATAGGAAGAAATCTTGTCCATATCAAGGCCGTCAATATCAGGGCCCCAGTCAGGGAACTTGATCTCATGGTAGAGCCTGAGGCACTTTAATCTGAAGTCCCTCATCCACTCGGGATCGTTCTTCTCCTCGGAGACCTTCAGGACAGTTTCCTCATTGAGGCCTTCTTCCATACGGTAGAAGTCCTGCTCGTTTTCTATATCCTTAAAGTCGTATAAGCTGCGGTCAATATCCGCAACTACCTGCTTGTTATCGCTCATCTATCTATTAATCCTCTTTTATAAAACGCTCGAAACCATTCTTGTTGATCTCATCAACCAGGGTTCCGTCGCCGGTGTGAACAATGTTTCCCTTTACAAGAACATGGGTGTAGTCAACATGAAGTGACTCCAGGATCTTGGTGCTGTGGGTGATGATAAGGAGTGCTCCGTCCTTCTTCTTCTGATACTCCTGAATACCCTTGGATACTGTACGAACAGCATCTACGTCCAGACCTGAATCCGTCTCATCAAGGATTGCAAGCTTGG
Source organism: Butyrivibrio sp. (assembly GCA_024697425.1). Lineage (GTDB taxonomy): Bacteria > Bacillota > Clostridia > Lachnospirales > Lachnospiraceae > Butyrivibrio. The sequence goes on from JAILFT010000221.1 coordinate 1,816, forward strand.
GGTTCAGCATAAGAAGCTGAAGGATCTCTGCCTTCTTCTTCTCACCGCCGGAAAATCCCACGTTGAGATCCCTGTCCGCATAAGCTTCATCCATGGAAAGAAGCTCCATGGCAGCCTTAAGTGACTTCTGGAAGGCAAGGAGCTTAACAGGAGCGCCTGTCTGTGCATGATATGCATTTCTTATGAAGCTGGAAAGTGAAATTCCGGGAACCTCATGGGGATTCTGGAAGGATAAAAACATTCCGGCTTTGGCTCTCTTATCTGCGGAAAGCTCTGTAATATCCTCTCCATCGAAAGTGATGCTGCCGTTTGTTACGCAGTAATGAGGATTTCCCATAAGAGTAAAACCTAATGTGGACTTACCTGCACCGTTGGGTCCCATAAGTACGTGAGTCTCGCCGGGCTTGATGTCCAGATTGATATTGTTAAGAATAGGTAATTCGTTATCTATTGAAACAGATAAGTCCTTAACCTGTAATAATGTGTTGTTTGACATAACAATTTCCTTTCTAAAACAACGGTCGAAAATAGCTTTATTGCATAGTATAAGCCACTATCATAAAAGTCAAATCACATATTACCATAAAAATGCTTGACATACCATAGAAATATAAGTAAAATACTAACTTGTCAGCAACATTTGCGGGTGTAGTTCAATGGTAGAACACCAGCCTTCCAAGCTGGACACGTGGGTTCGATTCCCATCACCCGCTTGAGCAGAGCACTTAGCGAGGTTTTTTCGAGCTTAGTGCGAGCCATGGGTGATCACTTGGCGAGGTTCTTTCGAGCCTAGTGAGGCATCCCACTATTACTAGCCTAACGGCTAGTCTTTTTTTGCAAATATTCTAAATGCAAATGATTTGCATTTGCAACAAGGAGGAACACATGGAACTTATCTTTGATATTGTTTTGGATGCGGTTATTGACTCCGTCAAGATACTGCCGTTTTTGTTTATCACCTATCTTATAATGGAATACCTGGAGCACAAGACCCAGGAATACACCGCTGACATCGTTCAGAAGACCGAGCACTTCGGACCTCTTCTTGGCGGTCTGTTCGGGGTTGTTCCACAGTGCGGCTTCTCCGCTGCAGCATCAAACCTGTATGCCGGAAGAGTTATAACCTTAGGAACCCTCATCGCCATCTATCTTTCCACCTCAGATGAAATGATACCCCTTCTTATCTCCGAGCACTTCCCTGTGGGCACAATGATAAAAATTCTCATCATAAAAGCCCTCATCGGAATCATCGCCGGATTTGCCATCGATTTTGCGGTCCACGCTTACCATAGAGCCCACAACAAAGCCGATGAGGATCCCGTCCGCATAAACGAGCTCTGCGAGAAAGAGCACTGCCACTGCGATGACGACGATGACCACGGCCTTGTGGGAATAGCCAAGTCCGCCCTTGTTCACACCCTGCATATTTTCCTGTTTGTGCTGGTGCTCACTTTAATCCTGGGAGCTTTGATAGAAGTTATCGGACAGGACAGACTTTCCCAGCTGCTCCAGACAAATCCGGTAATAAGCCACATCCTGGCAGGTATTCTGGGACTGATTCCCAACTGTGCACCTTCGGTTATCATCACAACGCTCTACCTTGATGGAATGATCACTCTGGGAACCATGATGAGCGGTCTTTTAGTTGGTGCCGGCATCGGACTTCTGGTACTGTTCAGGGTTAACCCCGAGAAGAAAGCCAACATTAACGTTGCGATTTTACTGTTTATCATCGGAACATTGTCAGGTCTTTTGATCGATGTTCTTGGAATCACGCTTTAACTTGGAATGAGGGAAAAGAGCTATGAGTAACAAGATACATGCCTGCTCATTCGATGAGATAATAGAGAGAAACTGGCCCGAGGGGGTCAAGAAGACAAGACAGAGAGTAGATATTTACAGGGTTTTGCACGACTGCGATCAGCCCCTTTCCGCAGCGGAGATCTTCGCTGCCCTCAATAAGGAGCACCCAAAGGAAGGTTACGCTTTCTCCACGGTTTACAGAAATCTTCTGGCTTTTGAGAAGGCAGGAATCCTGGTAAAGTCAGTTCTTTCCACTGAAGACAATGCGGTCTACGAGCTCAAGCAGGCCACCCACCGCCACTACGCCGTGTGCCTTAAGTGCCACACCAAGATACCCATCAAGACCTGTCCTCTTCACGACATCGCGGAGCACATAACAGAAAGTCTTCCGGATTTCCAGATAACCGGACATCAGCTGGAGATCTACGGATACTGTGATAAATGCAAGAATACCCCGG
>JAILFT010000001.1 GCA_024697425.1 Butyrivibrio sp.
AAAATCTGCCTAATGCCGCCGGAAAATGGGCATTCCTCGCTATCCTCACCAGCGGAAATAACCTTGGCTGCGGCCTCCTGTGAGCTTTCGAAGGGAGTTTGATCCGCAGAAACGAAGCCCTGCTTTGGGGTGCCATTAACCGGCGCAAAAACATCCGCGAAGATTTGCAATTTTTTCTGCGTTACAGGCTGCGGGCGCGGGGCGTGGCGGCCGTGGGAGTGGGGAGGCGCCGGGATGGGCAGGATAAACGGGGAGGGTGGCAGACAAAGGGCTGTTTTAGTAACGGTATTTCGATGATATAATGATGGTGATGGCTTAGAAGAAGGAAAGGGAGAGCAGCACTATGGCCGGGATTAAGGAGATAGCAGAGAGAGCCGGTGTGTCCATGACTACGGTTTCGAATGTTCTTAATAGGAAAAAGAATGTGGGCGCGACTACAAGAGAGCAGGTGCTTAAGATCGCGCAGGAGTTGGGATATACACATAAGCAGCAGAGCGGGATAGATGGGAAAAGACGCACTATTATTGTCAGTTTCAGTGATTTCGATACGCTTTTTTATCTGGATATTCTGCATGGAGTAAGCGACTATGTGAATAAACAGGGGTATCATATCCTGATATGCAATGGTGATGATCTGGCACACTACTCGGATCCCGATGAGGTGTGCGGCTGTATCATCTTAAGTTCAATGATCCGCGACGAGCAGGTCCTTGCGGTGGCTGACAAGGGACTTCCCGTTATCACTCTGGACAGAGAGCTGGAACATCCCATGGTGAAGGCTATGATAGTCAATAACTATGAGGGTGAGAGGCAGCTGATGCAAAAGCTTGTGGATGAGGGCTTTAAGACCTTTGCTTTTGTTACGGGGCAGGATACCGCAGACAATAAGGACCGATACAGGGCTTTCAGGGATGTGCTTCGGGACAATGATATCTCTTTTCACCGGAACGATCTGTATGAGGGAGACTGGAAAGAGAAGAGCGGAGTTCAGACCGCGAGGCTTATCATGCTAAGGGACCGCATGCCGGAGGTACTGGTCTGCGCCAATGATATGATGGCCATCGGTGCTATCCGCCATTTCCAGGAAAACGGCATAAGGGTGCCGGATGACATTTCGGTCTGCGGCTTTGATGACATCATTATTTCAAGGTATCTGGGACTTACAACGGTAAGTGTTCCTGATTATGAGAGGGGCTTTTTGGCGGGACAGGCGCTTCTTAATATTATTGACGGAAGCGGTGACTTCGAAACTTACAGAATAGGAGCCCGGGTTAAATGGAGAAGGACTGCCGGTCACGGTAAAAAATGAGCGGTGGTGCGGCGATGTCAGGCGCAGAGCCTTAACATCAAGAAATATGTTTTACTATTTTCAACTAAAAAATACAACTATTTTAGTAAAATAGATTCCAGTTTAGTAAATTAATCAACCTTCCATGTGTGAAAATGACACATGGGAGGTTCTTTTTTGTATCAAACATACAAAAAAAATCTGCATTATTGCGGCTTTTTCGGTAAATAGCTTAACATTAGGTTATCAAAGCAAACGCAATATTTTTTTCATATAAAGGAGGGAACTATGAAAAAGAAAGTTTTAACAACATTGCTTGCAGCTACAACCACACTTACATTTGCACTTACAGGTTGCGGCACAACAGGCACAACAGAGGCACCTGCAGCAGCACCTGCTGACCAGACCGCTACAGAGGCACCTGCAGCTACAGAGACAGCTGAGGCTCCCGCGCAGACGACCGATTCCGCAGAAGGAACAGTTATCAAGCTGGTTAACAACAAGGCTGAGATCCAGGAAGGTCTTGCAGTTCTTGCAGATGCTTACAAGGAGCAGACAGGTGTTACCGTTTCAATCGATACCATCGGTGGCGGACAGGACACTCAGGCTATCCTGAAGAACTACTATCAGGCCGGCGATATGCCCGACATCTTCGTATTCGAGGGTGACACACACTATGAGACCTGGAAGGATCTTCTTGCAGACCTTACAGACGAAGCATGGACCAATGATACAGAGGCTGAGTACGTAGCAGCTGATGGCCACGTTTACGGCTTCCCTACAACAACAGAAGCAATCGGACTTTCATACAACAAGTCAATCCTTGACAAGGCAGGCATCGATCCTAAGTCAATCACAGGTCCCGAGAGCATGAGAGCAGCTTTCGAGAAGATCGATTCCATGAAGGATGAGCTTGGACTTACAGCAGTAGTTGGTTACTACACAGAGTCAGCTAACCTCTGGTGGACAGCAGGACAGCACCTTTTCGGAACATACCTTGATTCCGGTCTTGCAAGAAACGACACAACATATCTAGATCTTATCAACGACGGTGGAAAGCTTGATCCCGAGCGTATCGCAGCTTTCGCTGATATGGTAGCTCTTTTCAACGAGTACACAGATCCTCTTGGAATCTCAGGTTCCTATGATGATCAGGTTCTTGGATTTGCAAGCGGCAAGTACGCTTTCGTAACACAGGGTTCATGGATCGGCGCATCTATGACAACAACCTATGCTGATCAGTACGCAGCAGCTGGCAACTTCGAAGTAGGCATGATCCCTTATGCATTCATCGAGGGCCAGGATACAATCCAGACCAATTCACCTAACTGGTGGGGACTTTACAAAGACGGAAACGTAGACGCAGCTAAGGCATTCATTCAGTGGTGCTCACAGAACGATGGCGGACAGCAGATCCTTGCTGAGAAGTGCGGATGCGTATCACCTTTCGTATCATCTCAGTATGCTCCTGCAGATCCTTATGCAAAGACAATTGCTGATTACACAGCAGCAGGAAAGACTTCTGCTTGGCACTGGCAGGGTTGGAAGGCCGGTCTTGCACAGAACGTTTCTTCTGTAATCTTCCAGGATTTCGCAAAGGGATCCATCAAAGATACAACTCAGTTCGTAGATACACTTCAGAAAGCGGTAGAGGCTTATTATGCACAGCAGTAATCGTGTCATAAGACGAGACGAGAGCTATAATCCAAAAACACTTAAATTAAATGAAACATTGTTTTCAAATGCCAATGGGTACATTGGAGTTAGGGGCACACTTGAAGAAGGTGTGCCCGCTGACTTTCCCACCATGAGAGGCATGTATCTGGCGGGAGTTTATGAGACCATTCCCATGAAGCAGGCGGAGAGCCTCTGCAATCTCATCGAGCAGAAGCAGACCATGCTCAATGTGGCAGATACCCAGTCAATAGATCTGTATATCTGCGGCGAGCGCTTCGATATGGGAACAGGGAAGCTCATCTCCAACCAGAGAATCCTGGACATGGACAACGGATTTACTTCCAGGGAAATCCTGTGGAAGAGCCCTCTTGGCAACACGGTGAAGATAGTCACAAAGAGAATGGCACACCTTGCTTCTCCTCAGCTCTTTACCATTGAATACAGTGTTACTTCCATGGACTTTGACGGTGAGATAGTTTTTGATTCCTGGCACATAGCCAATGTCACAAACTACTCGGATCCCACCGATCCGAGGCTTGCTGCCGAAAGCCCTTCATACCTTACGGTCACATGTGCGGAAGCCATTGGCGACTCCACACTTTGTGTAAGCAAGACTGGTGTAAGTAACATCAGTATTGCATCTGCCACTTCCAACATCCTGCTAGGCGAGGACGATCACATCGGAGTTTATGACAACACCGATGATAAGAGGATATGTAGCTATATAAAGGCTCATATATCCGAAGGCCAGGAGATCAGGCTCATAAAGTTCTCGACTTTTTCCGACTCGCTGAAGAGTGAAGAACCGGGAAAAGACGCTTTGGCGGTCCTGCAGGATGCTCTGGAGGAAGTAAAGGCGGATGGAAGCGGTCTTGCTTTGCTATATAACAGGCAGACTGAAATCCTGAAGGAATTCTGGGATCAGTCCGCGGTAGAGATCATGGGAGACGAGGATCTTGACCTTGCCATGAGCTTTAATATGTATCAGTTGTTCTGCTCGGCTCCGAGAATTCCCGGCTACAGCATGGCTGCCAAGGGACTGACGGGAGAGGGCTATGAGGGACATTATTTCTGGGATACGGAAATGTATGCACTTCCTTTCTTTACACTGACTGATGCAAAACTTGCTGAAAACATACTTCATTTCAGATACAGGACACTTGATAAAGCCAGGGAAAATGCAGGCCTTCTTGGACATAAGAAAGGCGCGCTTTATCCATGGCGAACCATCACAGGTGAAGAGTGTTCCGGTTATTTCCCCAGCGGAACGGCTGCCTATCACATAAACGGAGCTGTTTCCTATGCAATCGTGCAGTACTTCCTGGCAACAGGGGATGAGAAGTTCATCCTGAAGGAAGGCGCAGAGATGCTCATAGAGATCTCAAGACTGTGGCTGGATACCGGTAACTACGACAGAAAAGGCCGCTTTGTCATCAACGAGGTGACAGGCCCCGACGAGTACACCTGCATGGTGGACAACAATTTCTACACCAATTGTGCAGCTGCCCACGGCATGAATTGGACAATAAAGCTGCTTGAGAAATTTGCCGATACTCCGGAGATAATATCTCTCAAACAGAGGCTTGCCCTTACTGATAAGGAGCTTTCGGAGATTTCAAAGGCTGCAGCAAGTATCTACCTTCCCTATGATGAAGAGCTGGGAATAAATCCCCAGGATGATTCGTTTTTGCAAAAGCCCGTATGGGATCTTGCATCGACACCCAAGGAGGAATTCCCTCTTCTTCTTCATTACCACCCGCTGCATCTTTACAGATACCAGGTCTGCAAGCAGGCAGATACGGTTCTGGCACATTTTCTTTTCCCGGACAGCGCTGACGCTGTGACACAGGAAAAGAGCTTCAGATATTATGAGAAAATAACAACCCACGATTCATCACTGTCTACCTGCGTGTTCTCCATGCAGGCATCAAGGCTCGGCCTTTACGACGAGGCGGCAGCGTATTTCGGGGACTCTGCCAAGCTGGATCTTTTGAACCTTCACGGAAACAGCTCTGACGGAGTACATACGGCAAACATGGGTGGCTCCTACATGGCGTTCATCTATGGCTTCGGCGGTATAAGGATCGACGAGAAGGGACTGTTCATCAATCCTTTCCTGCCCGGTATGATCAAGGGGTATTCCTTCAAATTCAAGTATCAGGGCAGGCTTATCAGAGTTGCTGTCTCGGGAAAAGAGACATCGGTTGAACTGATAAGCGGACAGAAGCTTGAGTTCTGTCACGGAAAGGACCGCTTTAAGATAAGCGAGGGAGAAAAATGCAATATAAAGCAGTAATATTCGATCTTGACGGAGTTCTGGTCTTCACGGACAAGTACCACTATCTGGCCTGGAAAAAACTGGCGGACAGACTGGGAATTGAGTTTACCGAGAAGGACAACGACAGGTTAAGAGGCGTAAGCCGTGAGGAGAGCCTTGATATCATACTCGAGAAGTACACAGGCGATCCGATATCGGACGAAAAAAGGAAAGAGTATCTTAAGGAGAAGAACGATACATATAGAGAAAGCCTTGGCAGCATGACAAGAGACGATGTTGCACATGAAGTCAGGGACACTCTTAAAACGCTCCGGGACAGGGGCTATCGCCTGGCCATTGGTTCTTCCAGCAAGAACACGGGCTACATCCTTGAGAGGACAGAGCTTACAGATGCATTTGACGCTGTTTCCGACGGAACAATGATCACAAGATCAAAGCCCGACCCTGAGGTGTTCCTCAAGGCGGCTGAGCTTCTTGAAATGGATCCCGGAAGCTGCCTTGTGGTTGAGGATGCAGATGCCGGAGTCACTGCAGCTCATGCAGCCGGTATGGATGCAGCAGCCATAGGAACTGCCACATTAAGCGGAAGAGCAGATTATAACCTCAACGCCTTTGATGACCTTTTGGGGATTCTTGAATAATGAATGGAAAACATGTTATTTATACGAAAGGGAACTGTCTGACAGTTCCCTTTTGTGTTAGTATTTAGGTATTATGACAAACGAAAACAAGCAGTTTTACAGGAATCTTATAAGTATATCTCTTCCCATAGCGTTGCAGAGCCTTATGTTGGCTCTGGTGGCAGCCTGCGATGCTCTTATGCTGGGGCGGATTGCCCAGGAGCAGATGACCGCAGTATCTCTGGCTACTCAGATACAGTTCGTTCAGAACATGTTCCTTTCTGCCGCAACTGCAGCTGGAGCAATCCTTGGAGCTCAGTACTGGGGGAAAGGGGCTAAGAAGACTCTTCAGGATATCTTCAATCTGATGCTTCTTTTCTGCGGAGCGGTGTCCCTTTTGTTTTTCCTTGGATGCGAGATATGTCCCGAGTCTCTTATGAGGATATTTGCCGGTGACCCCGGGCTTATCCGCGTTGGAAGTTCATATCTTCGGATAGCAGGCTGGTCCTATCTCATCACCGGAGTCTCCCAGTGTTATCTCACCATCATGAAAGTCACTGAGAATGTTAAGGCCGGTGCTGCCATAAGTTCGGGCGCGGTGGTAATCAATATTGTACTTAACGGGATATTTATCTTCGGGCTTTTTGGAGTTCCCGCCATGGAAGCAAGAGGTGCTGCTCTTGCCACGACTCTCTCAAGAGTAATGGAGCTCTTGATGTGCCTTGTGGTGTCATCGAAAGCAGATTATATCAGGCCCGCGCTTTCAAGACTGTTTAAGGTATCAAAAGAACTTGTGGCTGATTTCTTCAGGCAGTGTCTTCCTCTTATGGGAGGCGGACTTTGCTGGGGAGTTGGCTTTACTTCCTATACGGCCATAATGGGTCACATGGGAGTGGATGCAGCTGCGGCTAACTCGGTGGCAGCGGTGGTAAGGGATCTTGTGTGCTGCCTGTGCAACGGTATCGGAAGTGCAGCAGGTATTATTGTCGGAACAGAACTGGGAGCAGGGCGCCTTGAACAGGGCAAAAAATACGGCATCAGGCTTAAGAATATTTCCTATGTCCTGGGAATAATCTCCACTGTGATAGTTCTTGCGGTGACGCCTCTTGTGGTAAACGGCGTGATCTTAACTGACCGGGCAAGAAATTACCTGATCTGGATGATGGTCATTATGTCTTTCTATATGATCGGAAGATGCGTCAATACAGTAACCATCAATGGCGTACTTGACGGAGGCGGAGATACCATTTTCGATCTGTACAGTCTCATAGTATGCATGTGGATGGTGGCTATCCCGCTGGCTCTTTGCGGAGCATTTGTATTTCACTGGTCACCGCTTTTAGTCTATGCCTGCACCTGCCTTGACGAGGTTGGAAAGATCCCGTGGGTTATGTACAGGTTAAAGAAATATAAGTGGGTAAAAGACCTTACGAGATGATCTGATACTCCCCGGTGCGAAAGGCTGTGGGAGTAATCCCTTCGTGCTTTGAAAAGCAGGCGGAGAAATAGTCGCCGCTTCCAAAGCCTGTCTGAAGAGCAATGTCGGATATGGGAAGGTCGGTGTTTATCAATAGCTCTTTTGCATGGCGAAGCCTTATGTTTACAAGGTACCCGGAAAAAGAGGTTCCGACTTTGGCGGCAAAAAGCCTTGAAAAATGCCCTTCCGAAAAACCTATACTTCCTGCCACGTCCCCAAGTTTAAGGGGCTCGGCGTAATTTTTTTCAATATAGTACATGGCTTCCATAATGTCTTTTGACAATTCACCCTTAAATGGGATTCTGCCACTGTTTATATTCCTGTCCCTTATAAGGACAAGGAGTCTGAAAATCAATCCCTTTAAAAGCGCTTCGCAGTAGGGAGCGTTATCTGTATATATCTCAAGCATGTCAGAGAGGATGCTCTCTATTTTGCTGCGGGTAAGGTCATCAAAGGAAAAGAGCTTCTGATTAAAGACATAGTCCCAGATATCCGGATCTACCTCGCGTCTGAAGCTTTCTGCAATGTCGGGGGAGACCTTGATAAGGTAATTCTCATAGGCACTGTCACTTAGAGAGAAGGTGCGGTGGTAGAGCCCGGGCGGCATTGCGGTTATGTCCCCGGGGTGTGCCTCGTATCTTTCATAGGGAGTGATAAAGCGCCTGTCCCCGGAAATAATATATCCGAGACTGTAGTGACTTTCCGCCATCTCCATCTGTGGCATGGAAAAATCCGAGGGAAGGTTTCTTTTCTGTATGGTTATATGCGCATCTTTCGGCATCTTAAGGGGCATGGCGATCCTCCTGGAGTTTTTGCGTTTTTCTGCGTTCTTACCGGCGTTGCTCCGGCTCTACTTCGGCATTCTTTCTGACGGTATAAATCGGTCTGATATAAATCCTGATTTCAATATATCATAATTTCTAAGATTGCATATCAAATAACGCATAAAAATGAAGGATATTTGTATTTTGATAACATAAGATAGATACAGTAAACATTGTTACATAGGGCAACCATGCCCATAAATACAGAAAATCGCGGCAGCGAACATAAGGAGGACGTTATGGCACACAAGGATCAAAGGTGGTTATTCGGAAAAGATGTTGAGGGGCAGCCTGCAGGTGAGGGCATAGTGCGCTTCGTAAAGAGTTACACCGATGAGGTGATGGTGGTGGAGAACCGATTTGAAAAAGGCGCTGTAGGCGCAATGCACTCCCATCCCCATACTCAGATAACCTACGTGGCTTCGGGAAAATTTGAATTTACCATCGGCGATGAGAAGAAGGTTGTCACTGCCGGTGATACCATGCTGAAAAAAGACGGAGTTCCCCATGGCTGTGTCTGCCTTGAAGAGGGCATTCTTCTTGATATCTTTTCCCCTATGAGAGAGGACTTTGTATGAGCAGGGAAATTGAGATCTATATAGATAAGC
>JAILFT010000011.1 GCA_024697425.1 Butyrivibrio sp.
CTTGATAGCTTTCTGTTGTTGATGTAAAATATTGAATATTAGTTTTGGGAGAGAGTATTCGGGAGACGGAGTATGAATATAGAAGATTACGGTCGGGAGATAACTGAACTTAACAGCAGAATGCTGACGGAACGCGCGCAGCTTTCTCCCAATCTTATTGGGACCTGCAATCAGCTCCTTCGCAAGGCCAAGGATAACGGCGATACCCAGCTTCTGGGATATGCCTACTATTACCTTGCGGATGCCTACTATCTTATAAGTACCGATAATAAGAAGTTCAATCTGAATCTGCTGAAAGCCATCGAGCTTTTGCAGACCTGCGGTGATTTGGAGCACCTGGCCAGATGTTACAATCTTCTGGGAATTGATGCTTTGAGTCACGGCAATCCCGAGCTTGCTCTGGATTTCTATCTGACAGGCCTTAAGTATTGCGAGGAACTGCCTGTAAAGTCCAGTATTGCAGGCTTTCTTCAGTTCAATATCGGACAGATCTATTTCGACAACGGAGACATCAAATCCGCACTGGCACATATAAGGGCGGCATATAAGGGCATACGCCGTAACAAGAAGGACAGTCTGTATTTCAGAAACCTTCTCTATTGCTATTGCTTCCAGGCGGACTGCTATATACTTCTGGATAAAAGGGATTCCGTGGAGAAGTGTCTTCAGGGGATCAATCAGCTTGAACAGGACAGAGCCGTGAGCAGAGAGTATTTCCTGGATCTCCCGGTTCTGGATATATTAATGAGAGGATTCTATTACCTCGGGGAGATGGATCTTTTTGAAAAGTATGCGGATATGATGTCTGTGACTCTTCAGAATGACAGGATCCCCTTAGACGGTATGGAAGATACCTTTGGCGTCTGCCGCTTCCTCATGGGGGTCGGGCGAGTCGGAGAGGTCACGAGGATCATCAAGAACATTGAGATCTCGCTGACCGAACTCAACATCCCCAATCTGAAGAAGGGCTTTGCCAAGCTCAAGATAGAATTCTATGAGAAAATGGGCAAACCCGACAAGAAGGCCAAAGCCTACGAGGAATTCTTCAATGCTTCCATGGAGCAGGAAAAAGAGAGCATTGCCAACCACAAGTTCTTTTTAAATATGAGGAACAGGCTGGCAGTTATTGAACAGGAGAATTCAGTTCTGCAGAAGCAGGCTGAGACAGACTCTCTTACCGGACTTGGCAACAGATACAGCCTCAACAAGTTCGCCGAAGCTGCCTTTGAGGAAGCATATGCAGGCAAGTATTCGCTGGCTGTGGAACTTCTTGATGTGGATAACTTCAAATACTATAATGATACCTATGGGCATCAGGCAGGTGATCAGTGTCTTAAGCGGATAGCTGACTCCATCAATGCCCTGTGCCGCAACAATGAAGGGATACATGCCTTCAGATATGGCGGGGATGAATTTGTCATTATATATGAAAATATGACTGATGAGCAGATCATGAGTTATGCAATGGGCCTCCGCAACCAGGTGGCCGGCTTCAAGATCCGAAGTGACCGCAATCATGAGGTGGGATTTGTTACCATCTCACAGGGAGTAAGAAATTCAGTTCCCAAGGAGAGCAACAAGCTTTGGGATTACATGTATGCCGCAGACAATGCGCTTTACGAGGTAAAAGATCATAAGAAGGGGGAAGTGGTGCTGCTCCATGATGCGGTGATCTCCAAGAAATCACTTGATAAAGCACAGCACAGCTGATAACCCTGTTTTATAAGGAGACAATTATGAAAAAAGAACTTGAAAAAACCTATAATCCAAAGGATATAGAGGGTCGTCTCTACTCAAAGTGGGAGGAGAAGAAGTACTTCCACGCTGAGGTTGACGAGACCAGAAAACCCTTTACCATTGTTATCCCTCCGCCAAACATCACCGGTAAGCTCCACATGGGTCACGCTTTTGACCAGACCCTTCAGGATATTCTTATCAGATGGAAGAGGATGCAGGGATATAATGCCCTCTGGCAGCCCGGAACAGACCATGCCAGTATCGCTACCGAGGTCAGGATCACAAATGAGCTCAAGAAGCAGGGCATCGACAAAAGAGAAATGGGACGTGAGAAGTTCCTTGAGAAAGCCTGGGAGTGGAAGAAGGAGTACGGCGGAACAATCATTTCTCAGCTGAAGAAGCTGGGTTCTTCCTGTGACTGGGACAGAGAGCGTTTCACCATGGATGAGGGCTGTAACGAAGCTGTTACGGAAGTTTTCATCAAGATGCATGAGAAAGGCTATATCTATAAAGGAAGCAGGATTGTTAACTGGTGTCCTGTATGTAAGACCTCCATTTCCGATGCTGAGGTTGAGTATGAGGAGCAGGCAGGCCATCTTTGGCATATCAAGTATCCTCTTATCGAGGATGACGGTTCTGTATCCACAACAAAGTTCATTGAGTTTGCCACAACCCGTCCCGAGACCATGCTTGGTGATACTGCAGTAGCGGTAAATCCCGAGGATGACAGATACAAGGACTACAGGGGCAAGAAGGTTCTTTTACCTATTGTTAACAGAGAGCTTCCTATTGTAGAGGACAGCTATGTAGATATGGAATTCGGTACCGGCGTGGTTAAGATCACACCCGCTCATGACCCTAACGACTTTGAAGTAGGAAAGCGTCACAATCTTCCCGAAGTAAACATCCTCAACGATGATGCCACCATCAATGCCAACGGTGGCAAGTTTGAGGGCATGGACAGATATGAGTGCAGAGAAGCCATCGTTAAAGAACTGGATGAGATGGGACTCCTTGTTGAGATTGAGGATTATTCTCACAACGTTGGAACCCATGACCGCTGCCATACAACCGTAGAGCCCATGATCAAGGCTCAGTGGTTTGTAAAGATGGACGAGCTTATCAAACCTGCGGTAAAGGCTGTTAAAGAGGGCGAGATCAAGCTTATTCCGCCCAGAATGGACAAGATCTATTTCAACTGGACAGATAATATCAGAGACTGGTGTATTTCAAGACAGCTTTGGTGGGGACACAGAATTCCCGCATATTACTGTGATAAGTGCGGTGAAGTTGTTGTGGCAAAAGAGGCACCGGCAGTATGTCCCAAGTGTGGTCACACCCACTTTACACAGGATCCCGATACGCTGGATACATGGTTTTCATCAGCGCTCTGGCCTTTTGAGACCCTTGGATGGCCTCATGACACCAGGGAACTTAAGTACTTCTTCCCTACAGACGTACTTGTAACCGGCTATGACATCATCTTCTTCTGGGTTATCAGGATGATCTTCTCAAGCTATGAGCAGATGGGAACCTACCCCTTCAAGACAGTTCTTTTCCACGGTCTTATCAGGGATTCCCAGGGCAGGAAGATGAGTAAATCTCTTGGAAACGGTATCGATCCTCTGGAGGTTATCGAGAACTACGGTGCAGATGCTCTGCGTCTTACCATCGTAACAGGCAACGCTCCCGGTAACGATATGCGTTTCTATAATGAAAGAGTTGAGAACAGCCGTAACTTTGCCAACAAGGTATGGAATGCTTCAAGATTTATCATGATGAATATGGCTGAGGATGCGCCTTCAGCTATTCACCAGCCACAGCCTGAAAACCTTGAGAAGGCTGATAAGTGGATACTTTCAAAGCTGAACAGAACCATTAAGGAAGTTACCGAGAACATGGACAAGTTCGAGCTTGGTATCGCTGTTCAGAAGGTTTATGACTTTATCTGGGATGAGTTCTGCGACTGGTATATCGAGATGGTTAAGCCCCGTCTTTACAACTCAGACGATGCTGCATCCCATGAGGCTGCTCTGTGGACTCTGCAGACTGTACTTATAAATGCTCTTAAGCTCCTTCATCCTTACATGCCTTTCATCACTGAGGAGATTTTCTGTACTCTTCAGGACGAGGAAGAGTCCATTATGATCTCTGACTGGCCTGTTTATAAGGATGAATGGAACTTTGAAGAGGATGAGAAGGCCATCGAGACCATTAAGGAAGCGGTTCGCGGCATCCGTAACGTAAGAACACAGATGAACGTAGCTCCTTCAAGAAAAGCCAAGGTATTCGTTGTTGGCGACAACAGTGATGTTCTGGATATCTTCAGGTCATCAAGGCTCTTCTTTGAGTCACTGGCTTATGCTTCAGAATCCGTTTGCCAGAGCGGCAAGGACGGAATCGCTGATGATGCGGTTTCAGTTGTGCTGCCTGATGCGACAGTATATATTCCTTTCTCGGATCTTGTTGATATTAAGGCTGAGATAGAGCGTCTTACCAAGGAGCAGAAGAAGCTCGAGGGAGAGCTTAAGAGATCTCAGAACATGCTCAGCAATGAGAAGTTCCTTTCTAAGGCTCCTGCAGACAAGATTGCAGAGGAAAAAGAAAAACAGCAGAAATACCAGCAGACTTACGATCAGATCACAGAGCGTCTTGCTCAGCTTACCAAGTGATATCTGCGGTAACGGATGATTTTATGGACGAGAATTTACAGCAGGCTGTCGGTGAATTCATAAAGCGCTCCGATGATGGTGAGAAGATCACCATGGAGGAGTGCGAGGCACTTATTAATAAGGTGCCGGGATTCACTGACGAGCATGGCCCGGAGACTACCAGGGAATTTCTTGATTTCCTGGGAGCCCCCGACAGAAACATACCAATAATACATGTGGCGGGAACTAACGGAAAAGGGTCGGTGTGCAGCTATATCTCATCGGCTCTTGTTAAAGCGGATTACAGTGTGGGAATGTTCACATCCCCGCATCTTGTTAAACTCAATGAGAGATTTGCCATAGACGGCAAGCCTATCGGAGAGGGCGTCTTTGTGGAAGTTTTCTTAGAGACCATAAAGCGGATAAACGAGTTTGGCAAAGGGGGATATTTCCCCACAAACTTTGAGCTTCTGTTTTTTACCGCTATGATACTTTACGATGTGTATCCTGTGGATTTCCTGATCCTTGAGACGGGACTTGGAGGAAGGCTTGATGCCACAAACTCTGTGGAGAAGCCGATGCTCACTGTCATCACCGAGATAGGTTATGACCACATGCAGTATCTTGGTACAACCATCGAGGATATTGCAGGAGAGAAGGCCGGTATCATAAAGCCCGGCGTCCCCGTAGTCTTTTTTGACAAAAGACCGGAGAGTACACAGGTTATCAAACAGAAGGCACTGGAACTTGACTGCAGAGCGATTCCTGTGGAGAGCAGAAACATAGAGAACGTGGCGCTTTCCAAGGATGAGGCAGGGAACAAATGCATTGCTTTTTCATATAATTCCTTATATGATAAATATACTGACCTGAAATTGGCCACGGAAGCCAGGTACCAAGCGGAAAACGGCGCTGTGGCGGTGACATGTCTCGAAGTTTTAAGGGATATGGGAGTCAACATCTCGGAACTTGAGATAAGACAAGGCCTTCTTGCTGCCAAATGGGAAGGAAGGATGGAAGAGGTTCGCCCCGGAATCTATGTGGACGGAGCCCATAACATTGACGGAATCGATGCGTTCCTTGAAAGTGTGGCAGGCATTGAATGTGAGGGCAGAAAGCTCCTGCTCTTTGGAATACTTGGTGACAAGGAGTACAAGGATATCATCCTCAGGATCCTTAAGAGCCGGCAGTTTGAGGGGATTTTTGTGACAGCTCTGGCAACAGAGCGCACGGTATCCGTTTCGGACCTTAAGATAGCTTTTGAGGACAGCAAGGATGAACTGGGAATTATTGGTCTTCCCATCAAGTATTACAGCAATGTAAGGGATGCCGTAACAGACATCATAACCATGAGAAAATCCAAAGATATGATCTTTGCCGGCGGTTCGCTTTATCTGGCTGGAGAGATCAAGTCACTGGTTTAGAGGTTTATTATGTTAAATTTTGAAGAAGAACTTAAGAAATTCAAGCCCAGCCTTGAAATACAGGATGCGGAAGATATTATCTACAACAGGGATCTGGACGATATGTCCGATGTCCTTGTTAAGCTTCTCAAAGAAGCAAAAGAAGAGGCAGATATTGCAAAGAGGACCAAGTAACAATGAAATGTTTTCGCTGTGGAGCACAGTTAAACGATAAGGATATATGTCCCGGATGCGGAACAAGAGTCAGGACCTACAAGAAACTGGTAAGTATGTCCAACTGGTACTACAATGAGGGGCTTGAAAAGGCCGGGGTCCGCGATCTGTCAGGGGCGATCGAGTCTTTAAGGCAGAGCCTGAAACTCGACAAGAACAATATTGATGCAAGAAATCTTCTGGGTCTTGTTTATTATGAGACAGGAGAGGTGGTACCCGCCCTTTCGGAATGGGTTATCAGCAAGAATCTCAGCACTGATGACAATATTGCCGACGGCTATATGGATATGGTACGCAATAACCCTTCCCGCCTTGAGAACGTAAACCAGACCATCAAGAAGTTTAATATTGCGCTGAATTATTGCCAGCAGGGAAGTCTTGATCTGGCGGTGATACAGCTCAAAAAGGTGCTTCAGTTAAATTCCGGTTTTATCAAGGCACATCTTTTACTTGCTCTTTTATATCTTCATAACGGCAACTGGGATAAGGCCAAGGTTGAGTCGCAGAAGGCTCTTAAGCTTGATTCCGGAAATGTCCTGGCCAAAAGATATCTCAAGGAAGCGGACAGTATGCTCCTTCCCGGAGAGAGCGGCAAGCTGGTATCGGATATTGCTGCCTCGGAGAGCGATGATGTTATAAGATACAACAGCGGCAATGAGATGATCATTCAGCCCGTTAAGAAGTCAGCCATTACCAGGAGCAATTCAATCTGGGGAATCCTGCTGGGACTGGCCCTGGGCGTTGCTGTCACCTGTTTCCTTATCCTTCCTCAGAGGATTCAGACCGTCAACTCCGACAGTCAGGAGAAGATTGCAAGGATCAGCGAGGAGTCTGATTCCAAGTCTGCTCAGATCAATGAGAATGAACAGAAGATCGCCTCTCTGGAGACTGAGATAGAGCAGCTTCGGACACAGGTTACCGATTACGAGGGCGTGGATTCCACATCCGCAGCCATGAACAGTCTTATGAAGGCAGTAAATATCTATATGGAAGATCCCGGTAATATTGAAGGAATGGCGGAGGCGCTTGAGAAGCTTGACCTGGATGCCATAAGCGGAGACGTTTCGGAGGAGTTTACTTCCCTCTATGGCTTCCTTATGGGAAAAGTAGGTCCCAGCCTTGCTGCCAACTACTACAGTACCGGTTACGATGCCTATAAGGCAGAGGATTATGAGACAGCCATTGCAAACCTTGCAAAGGCTTATCAGTACGACAATACTAACGTAAACACTCTGTATTACCTGGGAAATGCTTATTATTCCAGCGGCAATACAGATAAAGCAAAAGAAATATTTGATGAAGTGGTTACACAGTTCCCTGATACCAAGAGTGCTCAGGGTGCCCAGACCAAGCTGGCGGAGATCAATAACTCCGGCAACTGATGATCTGTGATCATTTTTATGGAAAAGTCAGTGGGGAAATGATAAATTTTTCGGATTTAAATTTTATTTTCAGGTTTTTGCCTGTTTTTGTCATAGCTTTTTATCTTACCCCTTCCAGGTTTAGAACATGGACTCTTTTACTGGGGAGTCTTTTGTTTTATGCTGTGGGGGATCTTAAGATGCTTCCGGCCCTTGTGGGAGCTGTAATTGTCAACTTCCTTTTTGCCCGGGTACAGGTGGGTGAGAAGAGCAGGGGCATGCTTATCTTTATTGTTATCATCGATGCGCTTATGCTGGTGGAATTCAAGATTCTTGGACAGTACGTGGACAGCCGTCTTCTGCCTGTGGGCATAAGCTTCTATATTTTCAAGATGATTTCCTATCAGGCTGATGTGTATAGAAACAAAGTCAGAGCTGATGCGGCATTTAAAGATGTTGCCGCTTATTTTTGCATGTTCCCGCAGCTGGTTTCGGGCCCTATCATGCGATTCGAGGACTATGAAAAGAATCGGATGCTGACAGATCGGGGTGACAGGCATGGCCGCAAACACGGAAGAAAAGCTCTCAGGGGCATTCTTGTGGCGATTGAGGACGGCCTTCTGTATTTTGTGGCAGGCCTCGCCATGAAGGTACTTCTGGCAGATCACCTGGCTATGCTCTGGAAAGAGATTGGTACCATCGGCTATGAGAGCATTTCAACTCCTTTGGCCTGGCTTGGAGCAGTGACCTATTCACTGGAGCTGTACTTTGACTTCTGGGGATATTCCCTTATGGCAGCAGGTGTAGGCATCATGC
Source organism: Butyrivibrio sp. (assembly GCA_024697425.1). Lineage (GTDB taxonomy): Bacteria > Bacillota > Clostridia > Lachnospirales > Lachnospiraceae > Butyrivibrio. The sequence goes on from JAILFT010000011.1 coordinate 8,203, forward strand.
TTGGATTTCCCTTTGTGCTTAACTTTGACCATCCCTACGGATCTGTGGGTGTATCGGAATTCTACAGAAGGTGGCATGTGACCCTTGGATCCTGGTTCAGGGATTACATCTATATTCCCATGGGAGGCAGCAGAAAGGGAGAAGGCAGAACTTTCATAAACCTTCTGGTTGTATGGCTTGTTACAGGCTTCTGGCACGGCGTGAATCTTAACTTTATTCTCTGGGGCCTTGTGCTTTTTCTTATCATCGCCTGCGAGAAATATCTGGTCTTTAAATTCCTACCCAGGAAGATTGGAAGATTTGTGGGAAGATTCAATGTTCTTGTGCTGATACCGCTGACCTGGGTTATTTTCGCTATTTCCGACAGGGTCATGCTGGCGGACTATTTCATGAGACTGTTCCCGTTCTTTGGATCCGGAATAGCGGTCAATGATACTGATGTGATAAAAAAGCTGTCGGTTTACTGGCCTGTTCTGGCGCCGGGACTTATACTTCTGATTCCCGGAGTGTTCAAATTCTGGGAGAATCACAGAAGACACCTGTTATTTACGATCATCTGGTTTTTTCTGTTCTGGGCATGCATTTTCAGTCTGTCCAATGCTTCGGGAAATCCGTTTATGTATTTTAGATTCTAGCTTAGGGCCCATAATGCGCCCTTTGGAGTGTGTTAATGAAACTTTTCAGAGACTGCCCCCTTCTTGTGGGGATTGGGGCAACCGCAATAATTTTATCGATTTTGTCCTTTGCCCTTAAGGACACCGTTTATGCTGATGTGGGAGGCGGAGCCGAGGGACCGGATGAGCCTGCTCTTGCCAGGGTTTTCAAGGCCGCATCCATGGGAATCTACCCCTGGAGTATGGAAGAAGAGACGCAGGACTCTTTGGACACTGAGGCAATACCGCCGGAAGAAGAGGCAGAGCCCGGGGAGGAAACCGGAAAAGAGGAGCCTGCAAAAGACCTTCAGCAGGAAGATACCGATATTTCCGGAAACAGCTCTTTTGACATCTCGGGAAACAGCTTCGCTGATGATATCTCCGGCAACAGCTCGGAGGAAGAAACCTATGAGTTCACCGAGGTAGATGATGACTACTTTACGGATGCCCTTTTCATCGGTGATTCCAGAACGGTAGGACTTTCCGAATACTGCGAGGAACTTGATACAAGAGCTACGTTTTATGCTAAAATTTCACTGACGATCTACGACTGCATGTCCAAGGAATTTATCAAGACCGATGATGGCAAGATAAATGTTGAGACAGCCCTTTCGCAGCAGCAATACGGCAAGATTTACATAATGCTTGGAATCAACGAGATAGGAACGGGAAATGCCGAGTATTTCAAGAATGCATACAGCGAAGTGATCGACAGGATAAGAGCGCTTCAGCCTGATGCGATCATCTATATTCAGGGCATAATGCATGTTACCGAGGCTAAGAGCAGCGTAGACAAGTACTTCAACAATGATAATATCAACGAGCGAAATCAGGCTATTGCAGAACTAGCGGATAATCGAAATATCTTTTATCTGGATATGAATGAAGTGGTGGACGATGGAAAAGGAAATCTGGACAGGAGCCTGTCCTTTGATGACGTTCATCTGAAGGCTTCATCCTACGAGAGATGGCATGAGTTTTTACTTCATAATGGAATCATAAGGTGATAAAATAGATGTCTAGGGAAATGATTTTTAAAATGGAACGTCCGGGACTGCTTCACGAAGGCGACAAGGTCACTGTGACAGAGGGCGTTCTTCCAAGTAACTATTACTATACAATTGACCCGTCACTGGCTATGTCAGGGAATTTCCCCTTCAGAGAGAGAATGCTGGAGAGGAAAGGGGTCGTCACAAAGGTTGAGGAGAACGACAGGGGATTCTATGTCACCGCCGTTTTCGACAGCGAGGAGGATTGATCATGTTGGAGTATATTTCTACAGACAAGGCACCGGCAGCAATTGGACCTTATTCACAGGCTATCAAGGCAGGGGGATTTCTTTTTGCATCAGGACAGATTCCCATTAATCCGGCAGACGGAGAGATTGATACAAACACCATAACCGATCAGGCTGATGTGGTTTGCAGAAATATCGGTGAGATCCTTAAAGAGGCCGGAACAGACTATGAGCATGTTGTAAAGACAACCTGTTTCCTGGCTGAAATGGCTGATTTTGCTGCATTCAATGCGGTTTATGAGAAGTATTTCACAGGAAAGCCTGCCAGAAGCTGCGTTGCAGTTAAGCAGCTTCCCAGAAACGTACTTTGCGAGGTGGAAGTAATAGCATACCTTGGGTAACACGCAATACAGCGCAATTACTTAAGGGGGAGTGTTTGAATGAAGTACAGAGTGGTTGTTGCACTCTTTTTAACGACTTTATTGCTGGGAGGCTGCGGGAGCCTTGCCGGCAGACATAATATAGATTCAGGTTTTTCATATATTGAGAGTCACGAGTATCAGAGTGCTCTTGATAGTTTTTCTGCGGCTGAACAGAACGGCGAGGACATGACCCTTATTCACAGGGGGCGGGGAATCGCCTATCTTTACAGCGGAGAGTATGATGCTGCGGTAGATGAGCTGATGGCTTCACTTGCTTCCGACAATGGGCTTGTGGACGATATGGACTTCGACACCAACTATTATCTGGCGGATGCCTTTATAAAGAGAGGCGAGTTCACCAAGGCCAAAGAGGTGTACGATGCCATCATTGCCCTTAAGAGCAAGGACAGTACGGCCTATTACCTCAGGGGAACAGCGGAACTGGCTTCCGGATCCCACGATGCGGGCTATGCGGATTTTTCCAAAGCCATCTCCATGAATCCCAAGGACTACGGCACCATAATCCTGATCTATAAGGCTCTTGCGGAGTATGGCTACGAGGACGAGGGTGTGTCCATTTTGCAGAAGGCTATGGACAACGGCTCGGACTTTATGACCAACTTTGAGAAAGGCCAGATGTCTTTTTACCTGGGGAATAATGCTGACGCCCAGAGCTTTCTGGAGGCTGCCAGGAATGAGCGTAACCAGGAAAAAGAGCCGGTGGTTATCATGTTGGGACAGACCGGCGAGAAACAGGGCGACTACAATTACGCGATAAGTGTTTATAAGACCTATCTCAATGAGGACCCGAACAGTGCGCTTGTCTACAATCAGCTTGGAATGTGCCAGATAAGACAGGGAGATTATCAGGGGGCGGTTGCTTCCTTCGAAGCCGGTCTTGCTCTGGAGGACAAGGCGCTTTCGCAGGCTCTTTTGATGAATGAGATAACGGCCTATGAGTATATGGGGGAATTTAATGTGGCATCATCGCTGATGGACACATATCTATCTACTTACCCCGATGATGAAAAAGCAGTCAGGGAGAATATTTTCCTCTCCACAAGGTGAGAGGCTTTTTTGGTAACCGTTCATTGCACAGAAACAGTGAGGCGACCTATGAGAAAAGAATATTTCAGTACTGTGACTAATGGTGTGATCCCCTTAGATCTGCCGGGCGGATACTTCATCTATGAAGCGGGAAACGACGAGAAGATTGTCTTCGCAGAACCCAACGTAGTGAGTATGTTTGGGTGCGATTCATATGAAGAGTTTATTGAGCTTGTTGGCGGAAGCTTCAAGGGGATGGTGCATCCTGACGATCTTCACAAGATCCAGAACCAGATCCAGGCTCAGACCCTGTTTGGGGAAAAGAGACATGACTATGTCCGTTACCGTATTCTGAACAAGCAGGGGGAAGTGCATTATATAGAGGACTTCGGTCATCTGATGCACGCTTTGAACGGAAAGAGCTATTTCTACGTCTTTATCGTGGATGTGGATCAGAACGAATATCAGAACAAAAACCGCAATTCTTTGGCGGAGGCAGAGATTCTTTCTGCAAGTCAGGAAACTGACGGCCTTACGGGGCTTCTTAATATGTCCTTCTTCTACCAGCGGGTTCAGGCTTTTCTGACATCGCCTGACAGTTGGCGTGAAGAGATCTCTTTTATCCACTTTGATATACCTAATTTCAAATTGTTCAATGAGCGGAACGGCTTTGTGCTGGGAGATGAGCTTCTGTGCGATCTTGCAAAAGCCCTTATCAATACCTTTGAGAATTCAATTATTTCCAGGTTCTCTGACGATCACTTCGTTGTATGCGCGACGGGAGATCAGGATGATATTGTAAAAAAGGTTGAGACAGTGTATAAGATGCTTTTGCAGAATGCGGATGTCAACAAGCGGGTGAGGATCAAAGCAGGAATCTATTACCTGGATGACAGAAGGTTTGAAGTGGGCCTTGCCTGTGACCATGCACGTCTTGCCTGCAACAGTATCAAGAGCAGACATGATATCAATTACTGTATCTATGATGAACTGCTAAGGGATGACTTAAGACGCCAGCAGTTTGTTATCGATCATGTTGAAGAAGCAATCGAGAAGGAGTACATAAAGGTCTTTTACCAGCCGGTTATCAGAGTTGCCACCGGCGAGATTTGCGGCTATGAGGCACTGGTTAGATGGCTGGATCCCAAGGCGGGGATGCTCTCTCCCGGTGAATTTATCGAGACCCTTGAGCAGTATCATCTGATACATCTTGTGGACAGTTTTGTGATAAAGAAGGTTTGTCAGGACTACTGTGCACTAAGGGATGCCGGGCAGGCTCTGGTACCGATATCCATCAATATCTCCAGGATGGATTTTGAGTTGTGCGATATTTTTAATATCGTTGAAGCCACCAGGGAGGAGTACAACGTTCCCAGAAATATGATGGATCTTGAGATCACTGAGAGCGCAGTCAGCGAGAATATAGGTTATATCAAAGCTGAATGTAAACGGATGAGAGAAATGGGCTATCATATCTGGATTGATGATTTCGGAAGTGGCTATTCATCTCTTAATACCATAGCCGAGTATAATTTCGATGTACTTAAGCTGGATATGGTATTCTTAAGAAGCTATACAAGAAACGAGCGCACAGGTAAGGTTATAACCTACGTTGTGAAGGCTGCCAAGGCTATGGGTGTATCGCCTCTTTGTGAGGGCGTAGAGTCCGAGGAGCACTATAATTTCCTTAAGGATATAGGATGCGAGAGGGCGCAAGGATACTTCTTTGGTAAGCCCATGCCTATGGAGGAAACAAGACGCAGTACTGAGGCCAAGGGACTTACCTGGGAGAAGGTGGAGGAGTAAGGAAAGGAGATAAGAGGTAACAGATAAGTAATAGCAGATAAGAGGCCGGAAGATAATGGCGAGGCTTGCCAGGAGCCCGCTAAACTTCCGGCTTTATTTATTGTTTACATTTATTTAAGTTAATCAACATTGATTTTCCCTGGCAAAATGTAGTTATATTAAGTGGCATTGTTCGGTTGTTAAACATAAAAAGAAAAGGAGTTCTGCTTATGTATAAAAACAAGTCACTCAAGGTAATTTCTGCCGTTGTTTCTTTTGCCATGGTAGTATCCATGACATCTGTTACTTCCCTTGCTAATGATGATCAGATTCAGCCCCCCTGTGATAGCGGATGGAACCGGAGCTAAGCGGCCTGAAAGAATTGAGGTTACAGGTGATGTGAACTACGAAGGTACGGCAGCGTGCGCTGTAGGAGCCGTAAATGGCGGTGAAGTTTCTGTCAGCGGAAGTGTAAATTATCAGGAAATCTATGACCAGACTCAAACAAGCCATGCTGTTGTGGCAATCAACAATGGCTCTGGTGGTACTAATAAACAGGGAGGCAAGGTTACAGTCGGAGGAAATATCTGCGACAATAAAAAGGGCATTCCGGAAGGCAGCGATTCAAGGATCATAAGAAATGGCGTTGTGGTAGGAAATGATGCCACAGCTATTGTAAATGGCAATATTACCACCAGAGAAAGCGGCGTTGTCATATATGAAGGCAGCGGTACAGCAATAGTAAATGGTGATGTTACAGCGGATTATATCGGCGTAGGCATGGACATGTCATATAGAAACGGTGACAGAAGATGCAGCAGATGCAGTAACTCCCGCAAGAGTGGTCAGTCTCAACCTTACAGAGATCACACCTGCTCAGATGAAGGATGCGATCATAGAGAACATTGCAGCAACTCCCGATGACGGTGTTCTTCGAATTGAGACCGACAGAGTTTCGTGCCTCGATACAGCGATGCTTCAGGCTTTTGCAGAAAAAGGAAATATCGACATTGAGCTGATCTTCACCTACAATGGCCAGAAGATCAGAGTATTCATCCCCAGAGGCACCGATATCAGCAGCCTTCTTGATAAGGACGGATACTGCGGCTACCTTAATCTTGCCAAAGTGCTGGGATATATAATTCTTTGAGACTATATGAATAGTTGATTTTAGCGACGGCTTTGAGAGAAATCTCAAAGTCGTTTTGCGTTTGGGGGAGTGCGATGCGGCGCGGAGGTGTTTCTTGCGGCGATGTGAGTTGCGGCGCGGATAGGGATGAAGCTGCGTTATAAATTATGAGAGGAAGATCAATATTTCCAAAACCTGGGATTTTTTGGAAATATTACAGGGAAAAGAGATATCTTTTTTCCAAAAACTCTTGCCCCGGCCAGGATAAGCGTTGATTTTGGAAAAAATACTTTGATTTCATTGGTAATATTTCCAAATCTGGTCTCGGATAAACATAGAATATCATGTAATATTAGTGGTTTGACTTCTGAAGATTAGTGCTATACTAGCTTGAAAGGGTAAAAATTAAATTGAGAGAAGCCGGGAAACACACAAGAGAAAATTCAAAAGGCATGAGAGAAGAGACCAAAGAAACGAAAGAAGATACAGAAGATATGAGAGACGACAGCATGAACAAATCAGATAAGGTTATTACGATTCGCACAGCTACGCCTGATGACGCGGCAGGGTTGCTTAAGATATACGAATACTACGTGACGGACACGGCAATTACTTTCGAATATGATGTGCCATCCGAGGAGGAATTCAGAGGCAGGATAGAGAAAATCCTTAAGAAGTATCCGTATATCGTTGCTGTGGAGGAAGGGGAAGGCACAGAAAAGATCATCGGCTATGCCTACGCGGGTGTTTTCAAGGACAGAGAGGCTTATCAGTACAGCGTTGAGACAACTATCTATGTTGATAAGGACCTGCGAAGAGGCGGCATTGGAAGAATGCTCTACGAGGAGCTGGAGAAGCGGCTGAAAGCCCAGGGTATTCTTAATCTGAACGCCTGCATCGGATACCCGGAAGAAGAGGATGAGCACCTTACCTTTGACAGCGTGAAATTCCACGAGAGGCTTGGATACAGCATGGTGGGTGAGTTCCACAAGTGCGGCTACAAATTTGGCAGATGGTACAACATGGTATGGATGGAGAAGCTGATCGGTGACCATGTCAATGACAGATAAATGTATATGTTTCGTACACCCTATCAGCGAAGGTATTAAGCTCCATTACGTGCGAGTGACGAGACAGCCCACTCCACCACGTTAAAGTAATAAAATTTTCATTGACCGAAGAATTTATTCAAGCTATGATGGTATATAGGTGTCGGAAAAGACAATGAGCCATCAGCGCAGAGAGAGCAACTCTTTTGAAGGCCAATCCGGCCTATGTACAAGTAAGATTTGGAGGGAAGTTATATGAGCGAAATACCATACAAGATTTATCTTGAAGAAGCGGAAATGCCCAAGCAGTGGTACAACGTAAGGGGCGACATGAAGAAGAAACCTGCGCCTATCCTTAACCCCGCTACATTAAAGCCGGTTACCCTGGATGAGCTTTCAGGCATTTTCTGCAAAGAGCTTGCTGAGCAGGAGCTGGATGATACTTCAAGATTTATTGATATCCCTGAGGAGATCAGGAACTTCTACAGAATGTACCGTCCTTCACCCCTTGTAAGGGCTTATTGCCTTGAGGAGAAGCTTGGTACCCCAGCCCATATTTATTACAAATTTGAGGGAAACAATACTTCAGGAAGCCACAAGCTTAATTCAGCCATTGCTCAGGCTTATTATGCCAAGAAGCAGGGCCTTAAGGGTGTTACCACAGAGACCGGTGCCGGCCAGTGGGGAACAGCTCTTTCAATGGCCTGTTCATATTTTGATCTGGACTGCCAGGTATACATGGTTAAGGTTTCTTACGAGCAGAAGCCTTTCAGACGTGAGGTTATGAGGACCTACGGTGCAAAAGTAACTCCTTCTCCTTCCATGGAGACTGAGGTTGGACGCAGGATCAACGCAGAGTTCCCCGGTACAACAGGAAGCCTTGGCTGTGCCATCTCCGAAGCGGTTGAAGCTGCTGTTTCTCAGGAGGGATACCGCTATGTTCTGGGCTCCGTTTTATCTCAGGTACTGCTTCATCAGTCTGTTATCGGTCTTGAGACCAAGGCAGCGCTCGATAAATACGGCATCAAGGCTGACATGATCATCGGCTGCGCAGGCGGCGGATCAAACCTTGGCGGACTTATTGCTCCTTTCGCCGGCGAGATCCTTCGCGGAGAGAACAATTACGAGATTGTTGCTGTCGAGCCCGCATCCTGCCCGAGCCTTACAAGAGGCGTATATGCATATGATTTCTGTGATACAGGTAAGGTTTGTCCTCTTGCCAAGATGTATACTCTGGGAAGCGGATTCATTCCTTCAGCAAACCATGCCGGCGGACTTCGTTATCACGGTATGAGCAGCGTTGTTTCCGAGCTTTACGATCAGGGAATTCTTACAGCAAGAAGCGTTGAGCAGACTTCCGTATTTGAGGCAGCTGAGATGTTTGCAAGGGTTGAGGGTATCCTTCCCGCTCCCGAGTCCAGCCACGCTATCCGCGTAGCCATCGATGAGGCGCTTAAGTGCAAGGAGACAGGCGAAGAGAAGAACATTGTATTCGGCCTTACAGGAACAGGATACTTCGATATGGTTGCTTATCAGAAGTACAATGATCACGAGATGAGTGATTTCGTTCCCACTGATGAGGAGCTTCAGAAATCCTTCGCTACACTTCCCAAGGTTGAGTAATAAGGAGGGTAAACGACATGGCAAAGATTGCAAATCCCGAGCAATATGCGGCATCCAAGGAATCCAAGGGCAATCTTAAGTACAGTGAGCGCTCAAGATGGCTGCTTTTCGGACTTCCCTGGACTTTTACCAAATATGAGATAAGAGAAAATGATTTCACAATAATCAAAGGCTTCTTCACCACAAGGGAGAACGACTGCTACATGTACAAGATCAGCGATGTTGAGATTACCAGTACTCTCTGGCAGCGCATGGCCGGCCTTTCTACCATAGTTCTTTATACTTCTGACGTAACAGACAGGACTATTGTTATGAAGAACATCAAGCATGGACGTGAGATCAAGGATTTCATACTTCAGGCTTCAGAGGCGGCCCGTCTCCGCCGCAGGACAGTCAGCATGCAGAACATCGGCTTTGGCGCCGGTGACATCCACGATGTTGACGGCCTCGATGACCTTGACGGACATATTGATAACTGAAACACTGTTTTGATCGGAGCATGAATCTGCGGCGGGAAGAGCCGTATGATTTTACTTTGGATCAATAGCGGGATATTATCAGACTCATCTGTAGGGGCGTAGTTACACGTTTTTACGGATGAGTCTTTTATTTGCACTTTTCCGGAGAAGTTTGCCTGTGCGGATTCGATAGCACTTCTTTCGAAGGGCTGGATTTTTAGTGTATAATAATGTCAGCAGGAGAAGAAGAATGATAAATCTCGCAATAGTAGAAGATGAAGATTCATACGCAGCGCAGCTGGCCGAGTTTATAAATAAATATCAGCTTGAGAGCGGAATGCTTTTCAATGTCACCAGATTCAGGGACGGAGATGAGATCACCAACGGCTACAACGGCAGCTTTGACATCATTCTCATGGACATTGAGATGAAGTTCATGGACGGCATGACCGCGGCGGAAGAGATCAGGAAGCTGGATCAGAGCGTGGTGATCATGTTTATCACAAACATGACCAATTATGCCATCAGAGGCTATCAGGTGGATGCTTTGGATTACGTGTTAAAGCCTGTCAGTTACTTCGCATTTTCCCAGAAGCTGGAGAGGGCCATCAGCAGGATCAGGAAGTCCGAGGCGAATATCATCACAATCGAGATGTCTTCCGGGGTAAAAAAGCTGGATATTGACAATATCTTCTATATAGAGAGCGAAGGTCACAACTTAAACTTCTACACCAGCGGCGGAGAATTTACCATAAGAGCCAGGCTTTCGGATTTTGAGGTTCAGCTGGCGCAGTACAACTTCTTTAGAAGCAACAAGGGTTACCTTGTGAACCTTAAATATGTGGACGGCGTTGAAAAGGGGTGCTGCCAGATAGCTGGCAAGCAGCTTCTTATCAGCCGAGCCAGGAAGAACGACTTTATGAACGCGCTTACCGATTACATGGCGGGATTATGAGCTGCCGCTCTTTAAATACACTTTATGAACGCACTTACCGATTACATAGCCGGCCTGTGACCATGTAACGTATATATTTGGTGGGACTTTAAATGGAAAACATGTATGCGGATATTCCGAGATTATATACGGCGATAGCAGAGTGGATGGCCTGTATGACTTATTGTCTGGTGCTGAAGCGAAAGCTTAAGAATCTTGAATTTGCAGTGGCTTCTGTTCTGGCCATTATTCTGCAGAGCATTTTTCTTGTGCTCACGAAATCTCTGCCAATCTACTTCTGGATCCCATGTATGCTTGCTGCGGTTTTGCTGATGTATCTTTTCATGTATATCGTATGTGACGATACCGGGAATGTTATCGGATATTACTGCGCCAGGGCCTTTCTGCTGGCTGAATTTGCAGCATCCCTGGAGTGGCAGCTGGCGTACTTTGCAAGGGGCATCAATCCGTCGATAATCCTGCAGGGAGCTATTCTGGTAGCTGTGTATGCCCTGGTGTTCACCTGGGCTCACTATATGGAAAAGGGCATCACAAGGCGCCTTGTGCAGCTTGAGATCAACATCCGTGAACTGATAGCTGCGATCCTGATAGCTGCCTCGATTTTTGCCTTCAGTAATCTGAGTTTTATTTTGAGCAATACCCCGTTCTCTGCCGGTGTTACAGCCGATGTTTTCTACATAAGGACACTGGTGGATCTGGCGGGTATCATGATCCTCTACGTGTATCAAAGTCGTATCTGTGAGTTTCTTGCGGAAAAAGAGCTGAATAATATCCATTCAATGCTCAAAGCCCAGTACGATAAGTATAGAAATTATCAGGAAACCTTTGATATGATAAATATGAAGTATCATGACTTAAAGCATCAGATAGCGGGACTTAGGGCTGATATGAGCGATGAGCAGCGACTGGCGTGGGTTGATTCAATGGAGCAGGAGCTGGAATCCTACAGCCCCGAGCTTGAGACAGGAAACAGCGTCTTGGATACACTTATCGCCGGAAAGATGATGAGCTGCAGAGCCAATAATATCAAGGTTACCTGCGTCGCTGACGGAAATGTCCTTGATTTTATGCACGTTGCGGACATATGTACAATTTTCGGAAATGCGCTTGATAATGCAATAGAAAGTGTTACGCTTATAGAAGATCCGGAAAAGCGGCTGATCCATATCGCCGTTTCTCCCAAAAAGAACTTTGTACTTATCCAGATAAACAATTATTCCGAAAACCGGATCCAGCTGAAGAACGGGTATCCCGTTACCACCAAGGCTGATAAAGGAAATCATGGTTTCGGGCTAAAGAGTATTCGTTATACTGTCGAAAAATATCACGGGACTATAACCTTCGGCCAGAACAAAAACTGGTTCGAGCTTAAGATACTGATTCCTCAGGGAGGCGTCGCATGAACATAGTAGCTGTTGCTACATCAGATTACATAGGAGCTTTACTGCTGATCGCAATGCTTGTCAGCAGCCGCATAAGAAGAGCGGATGATGAGCATCCGGAGGTCAGGCTCTTTTCAGTGATAACAATACTGACGCTGATAGCCTGCATTGTCGATTATCTGACTTTCTACGTGGATGGCAAGCCCGGAATTCTCATGAAGATCATAAACATGTTTGGGAATACCTACTGCTTTATTGCCAACCCGGTATTTATTGCTTCCTGGTGCGTTTATGCAGACCTTCGCCTTTACCACTCAAGAAGCAGGATCAGGAAGTATTACAGATTTGCCATGATACCTGCAGAGATCATGGTTATAATAGCTATCCTCAACAATTTTATTCCGCTTATCTATTATATTGATAAGCAGAATATTTATCACAGACTCCCCCTTAGCTATGTGTATTATATGGTTGATGCGGGATATCTTATACTGAGCGTCTTTATCATCAAAGGCTATGAGAGAAGATACGGAAAGGTAAGGTTCTTTCCCATGTATCTGATGGTCTTGCCTGTGGTCCTGGGATGCGCTTTTCAGGCTGTTTTTTACGGAGTTTCTCTTATATGGGTATCACTGGCGGTGGGCCTTACTTCCATGTATATGGCGCTTCAGAATGAGTTTTCCTACCTGGACAGACTTACCGGGCTGTACAACAGGGCGTATTTTGACTATCAGCTGGATGCGGCTATTAAGGATCCCGGCAGCAAGACCGGCGCCATTATGATCGATGTGGACTATTTCAAGCAGATCAATGATACCTACGGACATTCCACCGGTGACGAGGCCCTTATTGATGTGGCAAGGGTTATTCGCCTCTCAAAGCCCGACAAGGTAGTTGCTACAAGATTTGCAGGAGACGAGTTCATTCTCCTTGCCAAAAATACCTCGGACCGCGAGATGAATGCCATAATTGACAGTATCAGGGAAGAAGTCAACATGTTCAACGAGACGGAGAACAGGCAGTATAAACTGTCTCTTTCCCTTGGATATGCCATTTATGATCCGGGAAAAGACACAGTGGATGACTTCTTAAAGCGCATGGATGATAACATGTATGATGAAAAGAATCAGAAGCATGCCAAGAGATAAATCATTCCGTTCAGGACAAAAATCGTACCGTTTGTGACAAAAACGGCACGATTTTTTTTGCGTGCTAATCTATGGTTGTAGCGTACGTAGTACAGCACACATGAAAAAGGGAGGTTTTTTATATGTTATCTATCAACATGAGCGATGTTATGAATGTAATAACATCCATCAAATCACAACTGATAGCTATCGGCGTTATCATTGCTGTAGCGCTCATTGTCATGATCGCAGTAATGAAAGTTAAAAAGAGCGCAAGAAAGCTTATCAGAGGTACAGCACTGGTTGCAATGCTGACAGGTATTGTTATCTGCGTGAACATGATCTGTACAGGTCCCATGAGCACAATGCTTGATCTGGTAAGCGGAAGCGGAACCATCACTAAGGAGACTTCCGATGCTTCTTCCGAACTGGCCAAGAATATTGCAAGAGAGGGCATTGTACTGGTAGAGAACGATGATGCTACACTTCCGGTTGCAGCAGGAAGCAAGCTCAACGTATTCGGATGGGCATCTACAAATCCTATACTCGGGGGAGCAGGATCAGGTGCGCTTAACGATGCTTATGATACAGTTAATATTCTTCAGTCTCTTTCTGAAGCAGGAATCGAGACCAACGAGGAGCTTACAAAGTTCTATACAGACTATAAGGCTGACAGGCCTGAGGTAGGAATGTGGGCACAGGATTGGACACTTCCCGAACCCAACGTAAATCTTTACACAGATGAGCTTATTGCCAATGCAAAGAGCTTCTCAGATACAGCAATGATCGTTATCAGCCGTTCAGGCGGTGAGGGTGCCGATCTTCCCAACAACATGACTGCTGTTGTTGACGGTTCTTTCCAGGACGGAACAACCTATACAGCAGGTGCTTACGATGACTCTTTAAACGAGGGCAATGACTGGGATGCAGGTGATCATTACCTTCAGCTCACAAACAGAGAAGAAGAGATGATCGACCTTGTATGCGCTAACTTCGACAAGGTAGTTCTTGTATACAACGGAGCCAATGCTTTTGAGATGGGCTTTGTTGAGGATCATCCTCAGATCAAGTCAGTTCTCTGGGCAGCAGGTATGGGCCATGTGGGAATGGCAGCCCTGGGTGAGATCGTAACAGGTGAGGTTAACCCCTCAGGTAAGCTTATCGATACTTACGTTTACGACATGGAAAAGACACCCTGGTGGAACAACTTCGGTGATTTCAACTATACAAACATGGATGAATTTGCAGTTATCTCAACCAGCTTCATTACAGGAGCCGAGCAGAGAGCAGACGTATCCTTCATCAACTATGTTGAGGGCATCTATGTAGGCTACAAGTTCTATGAAACAGCAGCAGTTGAGGGACTTATCGACTACGATTCAGTAGTTCAGTATCCCTTCGGACATGGTCTTTCATACACAACCTTTGAGCAGACCATGGGCGACATTACAGCTTCAAACGGTAATTTAAGCTTTGACGTAACAGTTACAAATACAGGCTCTGTAGCAGGTAAGGATGTTGTTCAGGTATACTTCAATCCTCCTTATGAGAACGGTGGAATCGAGAAGGCAACAGCAAATCTTGTTGCATTTGAAAAGACATCTCTCCTTGAGCCGGGTGCTTCCGAAACAGTCACAATCTCTTTTGACGACGAGTTCCTTGCATCCTACGATTATCAGAATGCAAAGGCCTATGTCCTTGAGGCAGGTGACTATGAGATCTCTATCAACAAGGATTCTCACAATGTTATCGATTCCAGGACTTATACAGTGGATTCAACTGTTACTTACAACGGTTCAAACAACAGACCCAGCGACAAGATCACTGCAACAAACGCATTTGATTATGCCGAGGGTGATATAACATATCTTTCAAGAAAAGACGGCTTTGCCAACTATGGCGAGGCAACAAAGGCACCTTCAAACTTTGTTATGAGCGATGAGGCTAAGGCTTCCTTCTACAACATCAGCAACTACCTCACTCCTGAAGTAACAGCAGCTGATGAAGATCCCAATGCTTCAGAGGTAACAACAGGAGCTGCTACAAACCTTAAGCTCGCTGATCTTCGCGGTCTTGATAAGAACGATGCAAAGTGGGATGAGCTTTTAAACAGCATGAGCCTTGATGATATGAACGCACTTATATCTCTTGGCGGATATCAGACAAATTCAGTTGATTCAATCGGCAAGGTTCGTACAAACGACTGTGACGGCCCTGCTTCCATCAATAACAATTTCACCGGCGTAGGTTCCCTCGGATTCCCCGTTGGTGTAACAATTGCAGCTACATTTAACAAGGATCTTGCTTATCAGTTCGGTGATTACATCGGCAAGATGGCTAACGAAATGGACGTTTCAGGCTGGTATGCACCTGCCATGAACATTCACAGAACAGCTTTCGCAGGACGTAACTTCGAGTATTATTCAGAGGACAGCATCCTTTCAGGCTTCATCGCTGCCAAGGCAGCTCAGGGTTCATGGGACAACGGCGTATACGCTTACATCAAGCACTTTGCCATGAACGATCAGGAAGGAAACAGATGCGACATGCTCTGCACATGGTCCAATGAGCAGGCTATCCGTGAGATCTATCTCAGACCTTTCGAGGTTTGTGTTAAGAACGTAGGTCTTACAGCAGTTATGTCATCATTCAACTACATCGGAAACCGTTGGGCAGGCGGATCTTCATCACTGCTCAAGACAGTTCTTCGTGATGAGTGGGGCTTTAACGGATTCGTACTTACCGACTACTTCGGTGTTTACGGATACATGTCTTCAGACCAGGCTATCCGTAACGGTACAGACTGCATGCTGGTTAACTATCCTACAGCGACCAACAACGTACAGTTCAGAGACACCAACGGCGCTAAGCAGGCTATGCGTGATGCCACAAAGAACATTCTTTACACTGTAGTAAACAGCCGTGCATATGCTCCTGAGAATCTTAATGCAGGCATGGCTTCCTGGAAGAAGCTTATGATCGTACTTGATGTTATCTTTGCAGCACTTATGATCTGCCTTATGACCATCTTCATCAAGAACTACAAGAAGAACAGGGCAGCAGAGGCAAAAGAGGCATCTGCACAGCAGTAATGGGCTTTGCAAAGCATGTACAGAGCCGGAATATTTTGAAGTGAGGAAACCAACGTGAAATATCAGGATATCATTGACAAGATGACAATAGAAGAAAAAGCTGCCTTCCTGGGCGGCAAGAATGAGTGGGAGACAAGAGAGTTTAAAAGACTTGGAATCCCGTCCATATTCTGCTCCGACGGACCTCACGGTATCAGAAAACAGGCCGGAGCAGGAGATCACCTGGGACTTAATGCATCGGTTCCCGCAACGTGTTTTCCTACAGCGGCAACGATAGCAAACAGCTGGGATGTGGAGTTGGGAGAGACTCTCGGCAAAACTCTCGGAGAAGAGGCCATGGCGGAGGGCGTTAACGTCCTCCTTGGCCCCGGCCTTAATATCAAGAGAAGTCCTCTGTGTGGAAGAAACTTTGAGTACTTCTCGGAAGATCCTTATCTTGCAGGCAAGATGGCTGCTTCCTATGTGAAGGGAATCCGGTCACAGGGCGTCTATGCATGCCCCAAACACTTTGCGGTAAACTCCCAGGAGCTTCGCCGAATGGCCATGGATTCAGTGGTTGATGAGAGGACCTTAAGGGAGATATATCTTACCGGTTTTGAGATTGCCATCAAGGAGGGCAAGGCCAAGACCATTATGTCTTCCTACAACGAGGTGAACGGCACCTATGCCAACGAGAACAGGCACCTTCTCACAGAAATACTCAGGGATGACTGGGGCTTTGACGGAATCGTGATCACCGACTGGGGTGCATCCAACGACCATGCCCTTGGCGTTGCGGCAGGCTCAAATCTTGAGATGCCAAATCCCGGACTTGATTCCGCAAGGGAACTGATAGAAGCCGTAGAGAGCGGCAAGATTTCCATGGAGGATGTGGACAGAAGAGTCGACGAACTCCTGGACGCTGTGATGACGCTGTATGTCAATGCACAGGGAAGAAAAGAAGGTTTTGACAAGAACGCACACCACGGCATTGCCAGAAGAGCTGCCGCGGAGAGCACGGTTCTTTTGAAAAATGAAGATAATATCCTGCCCCTTAAGAAAGGCGCAAAGGTGGCAGTGATAGGGGATTTTGCCTTTGTACCCAGATATCAGGGCGCGGGGTCATCCCTTGTAAATCCTACGAAAATAGAAACCATATCGGAGCTTATCGGTAGCTACGACCTTCAGGTCGTGGGCATGAGCAGAGGCTACTCAAGAGGCGGCGAAGAGGACGCAGTCACAAGAAAGGAAGCCCTGGATCTTGCAGCAAGAGCGGATATCGTGTTGTTCTTCTTCGGACTCAACGAGGATTCCGAGTCAGAGGGAATGGACAGGACACATATGAGGATCCCTCAGAATCAGATCAATCTTCTGCAGGAGCTGGGACAGGCCAATGCGAACCTTGTTGGTGTCATCAGCGCAGGTTCAGCCATTGAGATGCCCTGGCATCACTACATGAAGGCCATGCTCCACTGCTATTTAAACGGCCAGGCAGGAGCAGGAGCAGTTCTTGATATTTTAACAGGAACCGTAAATCCCTCCGGCAAGCTTTCAGAGACTATTCCAAGGCGTCACGAGGACACCCCTGCATACCGCTATTATCCCAGCAAAGAGAGAACGGCGGAGTACAGAGAGAGCCTCTATGTTGGCTACAGATACTATGACACCGCGAAGGTTCCGGTTCTTTATCCCTTCGGATTCGGACTGTCCTATACAAATTTCGAGTACAGCGACCTTTCCGTTGATGAGAGTGGGGCAACCTTCACCGTTAAGAATACCGGCGACAGGGACGGCGCTGAAGTGGCTCAGCTGTATGTGTCTCTTCCCGGAGCCAGAGTTTTCAGACCGGAAAAAGAGCTTAAGGGCTTTGCCAAGGTATTCCTTAAAGCGGGAGAGAGCAGGAAAGTCACTGTCTCTTTTGACGATAAGACCTTCCGTTACTGGAATGTTAAGACGGATAAATGGGAAGTCGAAGAGGGAAGCTACTGCGTAATGATAGGAAGCAGCAGTGCCAATATCAGGCTTACAGCAAACATTACCAGGAAAGGAACAACCGATACTCTTCCTTATACTTTAGAGGAAATGCCGTCGTACTACTCAGGAAAGATTGAGAATGTCAGCGACGCTGAGTTTGAGAAGCTTTTAGGAAGACCCATCCCTGACGGTAAATGGAGCGGACAGCTGGGCATCAACGATGCTCTCTGCCAGATGTATTATGCAAAGAGCGGACTTGCAAGATTTGTCTACGGCCGCCTTACAGCCATGAAGAAAAAGGCTGACGAGAGCGGAAAGCCCGATCTGAATACTCTTTTCATCTATAACATGCCCTTCAGGGCTATGGCAAAGATGACAGGCGGAGCCGTGAGCATGGATATGGCTAAGGGCTTTGTGGAAGTGGTAAACGGTCACTTCTTTAAAGGTATGGGAAAGGTCATAGGCGGATTTTTTGCCAACAGCAGAAAGAACAAGGCTTATGAAGCTAAGATAAAGAGCTGACATTTTTCGGGATTTTTGAGAAATGCGGAGGTATGAGAAATGAAATTCTGGAATGATTTCGTAATGAAACATCCCAAGGCTGCCCAGTGGATAAGAGAGGGCGGATTGTTTGTAATAGTTAGTAACCTGGTTACGGTACTTAAATATCTGATGCTGCAGTTTCTTCCGGCCGCCTTTTCGGGACTTGGAGACAGGTCTTTTGGCTGGCCGGGGATACCCCTTACCATGTTCGGGGAGACCTTTGACTGGAATATCCTCGGATACGATCAGGCCCACGGAGGACTGGCGTACTTTGCGGCATATATGGTCGCAATGATAATCGGTGAATGCATCAACTTCCCCATCCAGAAGCTGTTTGTGTTCAGAAGCCACGGAAACACCGGCAAGCAGATCGCATGGTATGTGGTTGCATTCTGCATCATTACCTGTATCGTAAACTCCATCAACTGTATCTGGGTTGCGGTAGCAGGACTTGTGGTTCCTGACTTTATCTACAACATCGGAACAACAGTGCTTAACGGCGGCGTATCAATGGTGGTATTCTTCTTCGTGAATAAGATCATCTTCCCGCCGACACAGAAGGCAGAATAATTAAAAAGGACGTATCACTCCGGCTTGCCGCAAGGCAGCAGCTCAGGATGAAACGTCCCTTTTTTATTAATCCAATATTCAATTCTCTTTCTGTTTAACAATGTAGAAGGCGAAAAGAAATACGATCACCACCAGATGCACCGAGAGCCTTATGATCCCGGGAACCGAAATAGCCTGCGGATGGCTGTAGGTCCTTACGGTGTAAATGAACGCATCCATAAATACCAGAGCCGAAACCGCCATGACTGCGGTGTTGACCTTGGTGTTATTCAGCAGATACCTGCGCCTGTAGGTGAGCACCAGCTCAAACTCAATAATGGTAAGAAACGCAATGACCCTGCTGAAGTTTGCAGCAAAAAATTCCAACATGATTTCCCCCAATTCCCCAACATATTTAGGCCTTCAGCCTACCCCTCTATTTTACCCGCCGCGGCCCTACAGTGCAAGTAATGCCCTCCACTATTCCCGGCTTTTTCA
>JAILFT010000023.1 GCA_024697425.1 Butyrivibrio sp.
GTATTTCCACTATCATCCACGATCTTGACCTTCCAGCCATAGCCTGGAACGCCGATAGCTCCGACCTTGTGAACATTCTCCATTCCAAGATGTACACAGCCGGGACCGGTTGACTCCGAAAGGCCGTAGTTGGTGTCGTACTTGTGATCAGGGAAGTACTCAAGCCAGTGACGGACCAGTGATGGCGGAATAGGCTGAGCTCCGATGTGCATCAATCTCCACTGTTTAAGCTTGTAATCTTCAATCTTAAGTTTGCCTGAATCAAGAGCCGCAAGGATATCCTGTGCCCACGGAACCAGGAGCCATACAATAGTGCATCTCTCCTCAGACACTGCTCTGAAGATGGCCTCAGGTGAATTACCTTTCAAAAGAACTGCTCTTGAGCCTGTGTATAAAGAACCAAACCAGTGCATCTTGGCACCTGTATGGTACAGAGGCGGAATGCACAGGAAATTATCTGCATGAGTGGTCTCATGGTGCATGGCTTCCATCTTGGCAGACTGCATAAGCGCAGTATGGATATGAAGGATAGCCTTAGGGAATCCTGTAGTTCCCGATGAGAAATAGATAGCTGCATCATCCTTGTCCTCCACCAGGATCTTAGGAGCCTGTGATGAAGCGTTTGACGCGTACCTGTAATAGTCATCGGCATATGAAGGACACTGATCTCCCACGAAAAGAAGAAGCATCTCCTTTTTCAGTTTCTGGGCGATATCCTCGATACGACCGATAAATTCAGGGCCGTAGAATAAAACATCTGAATCAGATGCTTTTAAACAATAGTCAATTTCCTCGGAATCGAAACGGAAATTCAGCGGAACAGCCACAGCTCCGGCCTTAAGTACACCGAAGTAAATAGGCAGCCACTCAAGACAATTCATAAGAAGAATGGCACATTTCTGGCCTTTTTTGATACCTCTTTCGATGAGCATGTTGGCAACACGATTAGCCTTCTCATCAAAAACAGACCAGGTAATCTGTCTTCTATAGTAGTTAGTAGAAGTCGGCTGGATAAGCTCGTATTCTTTCCAGGTAACTCTCTGTTCTTCCCTTATCTCAGGATTGATCTCCACAAGGGCTACTTCATCCCCGTAGAGCTTACTGTTTCTCTCAAGTAAATCTGTAATTGGCATGTAACCTTACCCCCTTTAGCACCCACATGCTTTAAAGCACTAAAGTAGAGTATACAGTTTTTTTTGCAAAAGGTCAAACTCCGGTTTGACCTTTTTTCATTAATTATGTATACTTTACTTTAGTGCTTTAAAGCATGGATATGACGGTAGGAGGTTTAAGTAATGAACAATAATGAGAACAAGCAGCTCATGCTGGGCAATAAGGCTGTTGCCCGGGGTCTTTACGAGGCCGGAGTCTGCTTTATTTCCAGCTATCCCGGAACACCCAGTACAGAGGTTACTGAGGAAGCTGCTAAATATGATGAGATCTACTGCGAGTGGGCTCCCAATGAGAAGGTTGCCATGGAATCTGCATTTGGCGCATCTCTTGCAGGCCGCAGAAGCTTCTGTGCCCAGAAACACGTTGGACTTAACGTTGCAGCAGATCCTCTTTACACCATGTCCTACACCGGTGTAAATGCCGGAATGGTCATCGTGGTTGCTGACGATGCAGGAATGCATTCATCTCAGAACGAGCAGGATTCAAGACATCACGCTATCGCTGCCAAGGTTCCCATGATCGAGCCTTCCGATTCAGAAGAAGCCCTTGAGTTCACAAAACTCGCCTACGAGATCTCAGAGAAATTCGACACTCCGGTTCTTCTTAAGATGTGCACAAGAGTTGCTCACTCCCAGTCATTAGTCAAGACCGGCGAGCGCAGCGTTCCGGATTTCCCATATGAAAAGAATATCGGCAAGTACGTTATGATGCCCGGTAACGCCAAAAAGCGCCACCCCATCGTTGAAGAGCGCACACAAAAGCTTATTGAGTACGCCGAGAACTGCCCTTTGAACCGCGTGGAAATGGGTGGAACAGAGATTGGTATCATCACCGGTTCAACTTCCTATCAGTATGTAAAAGAGGTATTTGGTGACAGCGTATCCGTTCTGAAGCTCGGTATGACCAACCCTCTTCCAAATCAGCTTATTAAGGACTTCGCAGCCAAGGTAGACAAACTCTTTGTTGTGGAAGAACTTGATCCAATAATCGAGAATCACGTCAAGGCCCTTGGTCTTGCCGTTACCGGAAAAGACCTTCTTCCTGTATGCGACGAGTTCTCCCAGAATCTCATTGCAAAGGCCTTCGGAAAAGAGACAAACGACACCTTCTCACTTGAGGAGACAGTTCCCAACAGACCTCCTGTAATGTGCGCAGGCTGTCCTCACAGAGGTCTTTTCTACACACTTAAAAAGAATAACTGCACCGTACTCGGTGATATCGGATGCTACACTCTCGGAGCAGTTCCTCCTCTCGGAGCAATCGAGATGACACTCTGCATGGGTGCTTCCATCGGTGCTGTTCACGGCTTCAACAAGGTAAGAGGCGCTGAGAGTGAGAATAAGACTGTTGCCGTTATCGGTGATTCAACCTTCATGCACTCCGGTATGACAGGTCTTGCAAATGTAGCATACAACCAGTCAAACTCAACCATCGTTATCGTGGACAACTCCATCACAGGTATGACAGGTCATCAGCAGAACCCCACAACAGGTTACAACATCAAGGGTGATCCTGCAGGCAAGATCGACCTTGAGGCTCTCTGCAGAGCAATGGGCTTTGAGCGTGTAAGAGTTGTTGATCCTTACAACCTTGAGCAGTGCGACAAGGTACTCAAGGAAGAGCTCGCAGCAGTTGCTCCTTCAGTTATCATCTCAAGACGTCCCTGTGCTCTTCTTAAATACGTCAAGCACAATCCGCCTCTTAGCATTAACAGAGACAAGTGCGTTGGCTGTAAGAGCTGCATGAAGATCGGATGTCCCGCCATCTCCATGAAGGATGGCAAGGCGACCATCGACAACACTCTCTGCGTCGGATGTAACGTATGCAGTCAGCTTTGCCCTGTTGGTGCTTTTGTGTAGAGCACTTGGCGAGGTATTATCGAGCCTAGTGCGAACCAGTCACGTGCACTTAACGAGGTATTTTCGAGTTTAGTGCAGCGGGACAAGAATAAGGAGAATAATAAGATGGAAACAAAGAACATTATGATAGTGGGCGTTGGCGGACAGGGCTCACTTCTTGCAAGTAAACTCCTTGGTCACCTTTTAATGAGCCAGGGATATGACGTTAAGGTTTCAGAAGTACACGGAATGAGCCAGAGAGGCGGATCCGTTGTCACATACGTAAGATACGGTGACAAGGTCTTTTCCCCGGTCATAGACAAGGGCGAGGCAGACTACATCGTATCCTTCGAGATACTTGAGGCAGCAAGATGGCTTCCCTTCCTCAAGAAGGACGGACAGATCGTAACAAACACCCAGCAGATCGATCCCATGCCCGTTATCACAGGCGCAGCAGAGTATCCGTCTGACCTGGTCAAAAAGCTTAATGAGTCCGGTGCCAAAGTTGACGCCCTCGACTGCCTCTCTCTTGCAGAGGAGGCCGGATCAGCAAAGGCTGTAAACATCGTACTTTTAGGAAGACTTTCCCACTACTTCGACCTTCCGGAAGAGGCATGGATGAAGTCACTTGAAGCTAATGTGCCCGCTAAGTTTTTGGAAATGAACAAGAAAGCATTCCAGCTTGGTAAGAATCAGTAATTCGTTTTATTTGGGAGGAGTATCTTATGGAGCATTATTATCAACCCGAGATTGAATGCGCACCTTATGAGGAGATAAGGAAGATTCAGTCAGAAAAGCTCGTGAAACAGGTTAAGCACGTCTGGGACAATGTCCCATATTACCGCAAAAAGATGGAGGAAAAGGGAGTTACACCGGACGACATCAAGTCCGTTGACGATCTTCACAAGCTTCCTTTC
>JAILFT010000044.1 GCA_024697425.1 Butyrivibrio sp.
GGTCCTATAGCAGTCCTGATGCAAATGGATATGATATCAGCTTTGATGACATACAAAGCGATGGTGAGATCAGGTATTTAAGGGGCGACATTTATGATTTTGTAAATGCCTATAAAGAGAATAGTACAGCATATTCGGTGCCTGTTCTTGTTCTGACAACTCAGGATCCAGGGTTCTATTCTGTGGAAGATTATAGTTTTCTGGAACAGTTTAAGGACTTAAAAAGACTTGTGCTAAGATACGGTGGAGAGTATGATGTGGATGCGCTTCTTGAGGCTATCAATAAGTATACAACAGGATTAGAAGTATATGAGGTGATCGAAGGAAATGAGCTTAGAAAGCTACAGTAATTATGTGATTTTATGATATATACAAAATGGCTCGGTGGGTGTTTATTATCCACCGGGCCATTTCTATAAATCATGCAATTCCAAATCCAAGGATGGTGAACTTTTTGTCCTCCTGTCCCTTTTTCATTTGGATAACAACATCGTGCTCTTGGCTTGTTTCTTCATTCAGGATGATCACTGCGTTACAGTGAGTCCAGTTATTGATATGAGGGTCAGCCTCACGGATCAGCTTACCATCGATGAAGATTTCTGCTGTTCCGTGGGTGGCGTTTGCTGAATCCTTAAATATGAGAAGTAGTCTTCTGCAGGTGATCGTCATCTTAAAGGGCTCTGCTCCTGCACCTTCCTCGTGGCACCAGTTGTATGGGAACTCAGGAGTCATCTCAATATCCTTGTCCATCTCCACGGCCTGAAGGTTTTCATCTGTTTCGGTAAAAGAGCCTTCGTCTACCTCTGAAATCTTGTATTTATCTTTAAGTTTTTTCAGTTCCTTTTTATCCAGAAGTTCAATGTGCTCAAAGTCTGCCCCGATCACAGGTGTAGTTCCTGCCACATCAGGCTCTTTTTCCAAAGAATCATCTGAGGCATTTACAACATCTATAAGGTTCGACAGACAGTCTGCCATGACCTGGTGTCCAAGGTTGCTTGGATGATAAACATCATAGAAGTACTGATTCCTGGAGATCACGCGCCCCTCGGAAGGAAGCTGAGGAAACTGCGGACTTACAGCATCAAGGACGCTTACCATCGGCAGACCATAGTTTCTTCCAACAGGAGACAATCTGTCCTGAAGATTCCAGTCGTTTGAGAACACGGCGAACAAAAGAACTATCGCGGGCTTCCAGGGAAGGGCAAGAGCTTTTCTTACAAGGCTCTCATAGCAAACGCCCTGAGTTTCATCACCTTCGTCATTTACAGCAAATTCAATGACGACAAGATCAGGCTTTTGGGCCCCGTCTCTTAGTACATCCCTTTCAAACCTGATCATACCAAGCTCAGACGGAGTTCCGCCAACACCTGCTTTGACAAAGGTGCACTCTCCGCCCTTCATATATCTTTTTACAAAGTCCTCGTAAAAGACTCTTGCATAACACTTCTCATTGATGGGTATAGCACCGGCTCCCTGTGTTATTGAACCTCCGATAAAAGAAAGTGTCACATCTTCACCGGCAACAGCCTTATCAAGAACTTTGCGAAGCCTCTCCGTGTTACCGGTCTGCATAAGGCTCCTTGATATCATCTGCCTGTAACCTTCAGAAGCAAAGTCAACAGCTATATCTTCAGGCTGCTCGGGTGCTTCAAAGCCGTCGTTAAGATAGAATCTTACGTCTGTAGTTGCAGCAATTCCGGGAGTATCAAAAAGAAACCTTATCTGACCAAGTTCTCTGTCACCATCTTTCCAGTCCACGCTGCCGAGGTCAATAACAGTCTCCATGCCATCCATTAAAATTTCGGCTTCGATGTTTGTGGTCTCATCACCCGGATTTACCGGATACATCTCAGCCACAAACTTAACCTTGTGGTCTGTTTCCTTGTAGGATACACTCACGCCGATTGAGTGGACCATTTTCTGAATACCAACTCTTGTAGTCAGGTTCTTTATCATTTCATCATCGGTAACATTGCCCGTGAGCCTTGCTGCGTCGGTCAGTCTTCCCATGTCCAGGTACAAAAAGTGAGCAAGACTTCCGTCGGGCTGCGGCGCCCCGAATATTTCTTTGTCCTTCATAATGTAGAAGAAAGGACGTTTCTTTGTTGGATCTTTAGGAGCCACAGGGCCCCTGTTCATGCTATCTGCCATAATTTCCCCCATGTATCACAAATCAGATTTTGTGTAGAGATCACTCTACAAACTTCCAGGAATAGAATTCATAGCCTTCTCCGTCAAATACAAAGTAAAGATCATGAATTCCAAATGCCTGGGTATCAAGCCTGTTGGATATCTTCAGCATTCCCTCCGGGGTACCGACTCCTCTTACAGGCTCCATGCTTATCTCTATTTCCTCGAGAGGTTTTGACTCGGGTGAATCGAGGCATACAAGAATCCTGCCCTTTATCTTATCGCCTGTTCTTCCGTCAGCTCTTTTTACCTTGACTTCCACGAGCCTTGCGGGTTCTGCCCCGAAATCGACACCACTTATCTGCACCCAGCTTCCCGGCTTGATGCTTGTAACGATCATGTCTCCTGATCCATATTTAACAGCCTCTTCGCCAAACTGCTTTGTTGCTATACCTGCTGCATTTGACATTGTGACAGCCTTGGTCTCCGTGTAAGGATCAAGGCATTTAAGCTGCTTAACGCCTTCTCTTGTAGCTTCGCTTGCAGATGGCTGATTCTTTTTATTGAGATTTAGCTTATCGATGCCGGTGCTGCGATAGCCCTTGAGTATTCCCATGCTGTCTTCCAGGATCCTTGAGTGGTAGGTTATGTAATACTCGCTGCCGAACCTGAACATGCAGTGGTGGTTGTTTCCGCCAAGTCCGAAGAAGTGCTCGGGATTTTTGAGTGCCGGATTGCACATTTCAAATGGGCCCATGGGATCATCTGAAACCATGGTAACGATCTCGCCCTGTTCAAAACCTTTCTCCTTCTCAGCTTCAGGTGACATGGAGAAGTTGGAGCAGTAGGAATAGTAATATTTTCCGCCAATCTTATTTATGCCGGAATCCTCAAAGAGATAGGATACATTTTCAATGGGTTTTGGATCTCCCACGATAGAGATCATGTCTTTTCCCAGCTTGGCAACCCTTGCCGTTCCCGGATCTGATGCCTTGTCCTCTGAAGGAACTCCGCCGCCGAAATAGATGTAGCTCTCGCCGTCATCATCCTGAAGAACTGCGGGATCAAAGAGCCATGTAACCTCTGCACAGGTGGGTGTGTCTCTTGAGATGAGTGCCTTGCCGATAGGGTCGGTAAATGGCCCGACGGGGCTGTCGGCAGTAAGTACTGCGATCCCGTTGCCGCTGTTTGCAAAGTATAAAAAGAACTTGTCCTTGCCGTCAATTGTCTTCCATGCTGCAGCCGGGGCCCAGGAGTTTCCGCCCCATTTTGCCTGACCGTTAGGACCTGCTGCGTAGACAGTTCCGTGGTCTGTCCAGTTTACAAGGTCGTCGGAAGATATAACGCTGATCTTGTCGATCTTGCTGTAGGTGTTCTCCTGGATCTCGCCGATGTCATTCATCTCGGGGTAATCCAGAGTCATGTAAATATATATTCTTCCCTTGTACTCCAGCGCATAGGGGTCTGCCCCGAATCTCTGCACCATTACAGGGTTGTGGTCTGTAAGTGGTTTATAGCTGCTTAGGATCTTAATATCGCTCATCCTTAGAATCCTCCAAATTTTAAAGTTCATGCTATAGAAAAATATACAACGGAATCGGGTAAAGTTTCTTTTCATAAATTGCTAATTTATTGCCATTATTTGATTGGAAGATAGACTCCGACAAGAATAAATTAAAACTATCGGACTATATAATTCAGGGAAAACAAGGGGAATTATCATGCTTAGAGAAACAGTAACAGAAAACGGAAAAGTTAAGGGACTTCCCGGAAATGACCCGCGCATAACGGTCTTTAAGGGCATCCCTTTTGCAGCACCGCCAATCGGCGAAAACAGGTGGAGAGCGCCACAGCCGTGCCCGAACTGGGAAGGCACATTAAATGCTTTTGAATTTGGACCCATCTCCATGCAGGACACACCGGGCATCGGAGACATTGTCTACAACCGTGAATGGCACGTGGATCCGGAGATTCCGTGCGGCGAGGACTGTCTCTATCTCAATATCTGGACGCCGGCAAAAAAAGCTGATGAGAAGCTTCCGGTCCTTGTGTGGATCTATGGAGGCGGCTTCCAGTGGGGATATACGGCTGAGATGGAATTTAACGGAGAGCCACTGGCTGAGCGCGGTGTAATCGTTGTCAGCATAGCCTATCGTCTGGGATGCTTTGGCTTTATGGCTCATCCGGAGATAACCGGTGAATCGCCGGAAGCACCTTCGAACTTCGGGCTTCTTGACCAGAAGGCAGGACTTGACTGGGTTAAAAGAAATATCGCCGCATTTGGCGGAGATCCGGATCACGTCACCATCGGCGGCCAGTCGGCAGGCGGCGCCAGCGTTCAGCATCAGCTGGGATGTGAGGATAACAGGGACATAATAAAGGCCGCTGCTATATTCAGCGGGATCATAAGGCTTGAGAATTCAGATGCGGACATCTTCCATCCGCTTAACCTTAAACAGGCAGAGGATCTGGGAAAAGAGTTTTTTGAAAGCCTTGGAGTAAAAGACCTCGAGCAGGCTCGTACTCTTTCTTCAAGAGAGCTGCTAGACGGATACAACAGGTTTGTAGAAGGCCACAGAAGAATGTTTCCGATAATAGACGGAGTCTTTTGCAAAAACGATCCCACAGAAAATCTCATGTCCGGAAATGGGCTTGATGTTCCGATCATTTCGGGAAACACAACGGACGAGTTTTCAGAGGGCGGCGTAAACATGGTGGAGCGCTCTGTTAAGCACGTCTTCTTAAATGCAGAGAAGAACTGTCCTGACAGGAAGTTTTACTACTACAGATTTGATCCGGATATTCCGGGAGACGGTCACAAGGGAGATTCCTATCCCGGAACCTTCCACTCCGTAGATCTGTGGTTCTTCTTTGATACGCTCCATATGTGCCACAGGCCCTATGCCGGAAGGCACTTCGATCTGGCCAGGCAGATGTGCGACTACTTTGCAAACTTTATTAAGACAGGTGATCCCAACGGATGCGGCAAGGATGGAACGCTTCTTCCGAAGTGGGAAACCTATACAGATGCGGTTCGCAATGAGATGGAATTCCTTGGCCGCGGTGCATCTCCAAGAACAGAAGGCGGTATAAGACAGGGCAGCAGGAAGCAGGCAGTTAATCCCTATCTGCCGTCCTGGGAGTACATACCGGACGGAGAGCCTTACGTGTTCGGAGACAGGGTCTATGTTTACGGTTCCCATGATCTTTGCAGAGGCGAGACCTTCTGCCTCGGGGATTATGTATGCTGGTCAGCTCCTGTAGATGACCTCGGAAACTGGCACTACGAGGGAGTGATCTATCCGAAGATATCTGATCCTCTGAATCCCGACGGACACCAGTGCCTGTATGCACCTGATATTACCGTGGGTCCCGACG
>JAILFT010000075.1 GCA_024697425.1 Butyrivibrio sp.
GCTACTACCAAAACCGCAATATCTGTAGAATTAGCGCCACGCATACGCATAGCTGTGAATGCTTCATGACCGGGAGTATCAAGGAAAGTGATCTTCTGGTCATTGATGGATACTGTGTAAGCACCGATCCTCTGTGTGATACCGCCTGCCTCTCTGTCTGTTACGGAAGTCTTACGGATGGCATCAAGAAGTGATGTCTTACCGTGGTCAACGTGACCCATTACACAGACTACAGGAGGTCTCTTCTGAAGTGTCTCAGGTGCATCCTCATCCTCTTTAAGAAGCTCCTCGATGATATCAACAGGAATCTCCTTTTCGCAGATGATGTCGTACTCAATTGCTATATTCTCTGCTTCCTCATAGGAAAGCTCAGTATTTACTGTTGATATCTGACCTGCCATAAAGAGCTTTTTGATGATGACTGAAGGCTGCATCTTCATCTTCTCAGCCAGTTCCTTGATGGAAACCTTCTCGGGAATGGAGATTACCTTGATCTGCTCCTCGGGTTCCTCCACCTTCTTAACTTCGGGCTTGATGAATCTGCCGACTCTCTTGCTTCTGGGCATCATCTCTTCCTGCTCGTAAGCAAGATCCTTCTTGTTTCTCTTGTCTTTCTCCTGACCCTGACGACGTCTGTCCTCATCTCTGTGGCCGGGACCGCTCTTCTCTGCAGGTCCGTCAAATCCACCGCGAGCAGGACCGGCATTCTTGTCAAACTTGCCACCAAATCTGTTGTCATTCTTGCCCTGGAATCTGTTGCCTCCCTGGCCGCCCTGACCGGGTCTGTCATTTCTTCCGCCCTGCTGGAATCCGGGTCTGTCTCCGGGACGGTTGTTATTGCCGCCCTGGCGGGGACCTCTGTTGTCTCTGTTGTCCCTGCTATCCCTGTTATCTCTGTTATCTCTGTTACCCCTGTTGTCTCTGTTATCTCTGTTGTCCCTGTTGTCTCTGTTATCCCTGTTGTCTCTTGCAGGTCTGTTCTCATTCTGAGACTGCTGGGGAGCAGGTGTGGAAACAGGTGCTGCAGAAACAGGTGCCTTAGGCTGTACCTGAGCTGCTGCGGGCTGTTCCTGTTCCTTCTTGGGAGCAGGCTTGGGTGTAACAGACTTATTCACAGGTGTGTTGTAACTGTCAAGCTGTGAAGGTGCTGTAAGAGGCTTGATAGGATGATAAACATTCTGGGACTGGGCAAAGGTCTTTCTTGGAGCCTGTCCGCCGTTCCTGTTATCTCTGTTATCTCTGTTATCTCTTCTCTGACCATTGTAGCCGCCGTTATTGCCGCCCTGGCTGCTGCCTCTCATATTGGAGTTGTTCATGTTGCTTACAACAATGATCTTCTTCTTTTTCTTGATAGGCTCGCCGCCTTCTGCAGGCTTCCTGGCAGGAGCTTTTGCATAAGCAGGTTTTGCTGCCTCTTCTTTTTTGGGAGCAGCATTTTCCTTTGCCGCAGGTGCCTCCTTAACTTCAGGAGTCTTCTCCTCCTTAACGGGCTCAGCCTTCTTTGCATCACTTTCAACCCTGGCAGGCTTATCCTCTTTACCTGAAGCCTTACCAAAGTGCTTCTTAGCCACTTCAGCGTCTGTCTCTTCGATAGAACTGTTGGAGCGTTTTGCCTCTATCCCATTCTCCTGCAAAAAAGCTATCAGCTCTTTTGACTCGCATCCAAGCTCAAAAGCAAGTTCGGATATTTTAATTTTTGCCATTCACATTTCCTCCGTCCTCTTCTTCTATCAGTAAGTTCTTCCGAAGTGACTCAGACAGCCCTGTGTCTGTAATTGCCAGACTTGTTCGAACATCCTTACCTATTGCGTGTCCCAGGCTTTCCTTGTCTCCAAAGAAAACTATGGGAACCTTGTAAAACTTACACTTATCACTGAACTGCTTGGTGGTGTTATCCGAAGCATCACTGCTTACTATCACCAGTTTGGCAGTTCCTTTGCGGATAGCTTCCATGGTGGCAAACTCACCGCTTTTTAACTTCCCGGCCCTCATACAAAGACCAAGAAGTGAATAAACTTTATTTGAATCCAATATATCAGCCAAGCTCCTTTTCGATTCGCTCAAGCACGTCGGCGGGAATTGATGATTTCAAAGATCTCTCAAGACCTTTGTTCTTAACGGCCTTTCTGAAGCACTCTGCGTTATTGCAGATGTAAGCACCTCTGCCGTTGGCCTTTCCTGTAGTATCCATCAGGATCTCATTCTCAGGAGTTTTGATAATCCTGATGAGTTCCTTCTTCTCCTTCATTTCTCCGCATCCGACACATTTTCTGGTTGGAATTTTCTTTTGCATAGATACTCCGATCTACCGGGAATTACTCTTCTGAGCCCTCATAGGCTGCATCCTCAGAGCCCTCGGTATCGTATTCTTCATATCCCTCGTACTCTTCATCATCCTCGTCATCCATATAGTCCTCAATACGGAATCCGGGAGCATCCTTAGCCTGAGTCTCGCTCTTGATATCAATCTTGTATCCTGTAAGTCTTGCAGCAAGTCTTGCATTCTGACCTTCCTTACCGATGGCAAGTGAGAGCTGGTAATCGGGAACCACAACCTTTGCACTCTTCTCCTCGGGATCGGCAAATACCGCAACGATCTTAGCAGGTGAAAGAGCATTCTGAATCAGGTTACCGGGGTTCTCATCCCAGTTGATAACGTCAATCTTCTCGCCGCTGAGCTCATCAACGATGAGGTTTACTCTGTTTCCGTTTACACCCACGCAGGCACCTACCGCATCAACGTTGGGGTTGTTGGAATAAACCGCGATCTTGGTACGGCTTCCGGCCTCTCTTGCGATGCTCTTGATCTCTACTGTTCCATCCTGGATCTCAGCAACTTCCTGCTCGAAGAGCTTCTTGACAAGATCGGGATGTGTACGGGAAACAAGGATCCTGGGGCCCTTTGAACCGTTCTTAACTTCAAGTACATATACTCTAAGACGCTGTGTAGGTCTGTAAACTTCTGTCTTAACCTGCTCATTCTCATTGAGAATGGCATCTGCACGGCCCAGGTTGATGCTGATGTTCTTACCGATAAATCTCTGAACAACACCTGTTACAATGTCGTGCTCCTTCTCAAAGTATTCATTATAGATGGCGCCGCGCTCTTCCTCACGGATCTTCTGAAGGATAACGTTCTTGGCATTCTGTGTGGCAATACGTCCAAACTCCTTGGAGTTAAGGGATACGCTCACCATATCGCCAACCTTTGCTTTCTTGCTGATCTTCTTGGCATCATCCAGTGAGATCTCAAGCATGGGATCCATAACGTCATCAGCGGTCTCAACAACTTCCTTGTCTGCATAGCACTTGAAGTCGCAGTTATCTCTGTCAATCTCTACTCTGATGTTGTCAGTCTTGCCGAAGTTGTTCTTGCAGGCTGTGATCAGAGAGTTCTCGATAGCATCAAACAGGGAATCCTTGCTGATGTTCTTCTCCTTCTCTAAAAGCTCAAGGGCATCCATTAATTCTTTACTCATCGTAATCTCCATTTCCGTCCGGATTAAAAATCCAGAGCAAGCTTAATAACTGATATCTCTTTTCTTATAAAAGTTTCGTCTTTATCATTTATAGTTACGGTAACTTCTGAATCGGTAAAACTCTTCAGTGTACCGGCAAACTCCTTAACTCCGTCCCTTGGCTTGTAAAGCTTGAGCTCCACATCCTTCCCAAGAGAATTCTGAAGATGTCTGTCCTTCTTGAGCTGACGGCCAAGTCCGGGGCTTGAAACCTCCAACGTATAGGCTTCCTCAATAAAGTCATCTTCATCAAGAGCATCTGACAAAGCATGATTGACATTCACGCAGTCATTGATGTCCACGCCCTCCGGCTTATCAATGTAAGCCCTGAGGTACCATTCTCCCGCTTCCTTGACATACTCCACATCATAGATGGATACGCCGTTGGCCTCAGCGATTGGAATCAGGATATCTTCGGTCCTCTTCTCAATTTCATTCTTCTTCATAAATAACCTCATTCGCTTTCTTTATGCAAGAATTGCATAAAGAAAGTGGGCTCTTTGCAAGCCCACTCTCAACAGTTACCTTATATCCTCTGCTAAAATACCACAGTTATGCCAATTAGTCAAGCCTTAAACTTATCCCAACGTGTAAAATACTACGATTCCGGTCAGTATGAGCACGACACCGATGATTTTTCTTGGGGTGATCTTCTCTTTAAATACAATTCTGGACAGGATCATGACCATGATGTAGGCCATGGGTTCCATAACCACAACACCCATGTATCCAAGGCCCCCGTAGCAGAAAATGGAAAGAACCATGGACAAAACCAGAAGTCCGTATCCTCCGATAACAAGAATATTGAGGTACTCCTTTATAAAAGACGGGTACTCTTTCTGCGCACTCTTTTTAAGAAGTATCTGCGATGTGGAGGCAAGAAGCTCCGCAAAGATCATAATGATAAAGAATACATTAATCATTGCTGCCACCTCCCAGATTCATCACTACAACTCCGGCCATGACAAGAATGACACCGGCAACCTTCCCCGGTGTGATGCCCTGGCTGAAGATAAGGAAGTTCCACAGCATGGACCACAATAAAGTCACCGACTTATTGCAATAGGCAATGGACAGCTCAAACCTTTTGATCACCTGCTGCCACAACAGAGCATAAACAGCCAGGATTACAAACTCCAGACCAAAGAACAGTATGTACTTCCCCGAAAGGAACTCATTCTGTCCCGCCATATTACCGGCTACTGTGGAAAGCGAATATACCACAACCGAAAGTTCCAGGAGAAGTAAATCCCCTAAAGCAATTTTCTTTTTCATATTTTTATCAGTCCTCTTCCCAGTAAAATACAGGGTTTATTATAGCATAAAAAAATTTTTTAAAAAAATTTAAAAATAGGGCTTGCATTTTGTTTTGATTTGAGATAGTATAAACAAGTCGCCGCGATGCGGATGACTTAAATGCCTCGTTGGTCAAGCGGTTAAGACGCTGCCCTCTCACGGCAGAATCAGCGGTTCGATTCCGCTACGAGGTACTGACTGTTTATAACAGCCCAACCCTGAAGCTCAAGATACTTAGTATCTTGAGTTTTTTTGTTGTGTAAAAAAATGAGGAGAGGCATAAAGCCTCTCCCCGCATCTCACTCATGGTTTATCAATAACTGATTGTGATATCATCTGATTCATAGATAGTATCAAGTTCCTCAATAATCTGGAATTTCAACTTGACATCATCTATCTTTGTTATGCCATTCTCTTCAAGACTTGAGCCAAATCTTAATGTAGCTATGCCTCTTTTTCCTGAAACAATATAAAGATACATTTCCCCATCAACCGCAACGCCATTGACTGAAATATCGACTGCAGTCACCGCGATAACATTATCATAGTTACTCTCAATATAGAAATTTACACCGGGGCCCCAAAGCGGGTCGTCTGCTGCCATTCCCTTGCTGATAATCTTTACTCCATTGGATTCCACAAGAACTTCTCCGGAATCATCATATTTCTGTACATAACCATCTGCAATAGATGTATCGATCTTTATCGCTTCATCAATTACAATTGGGTCAAAGGTTTCATAATCATAGATAAGCAAATAGAACTCTATTGTTGCGATATTTTCGATTCCACATTCCTTAAGACCTGACATTTCAAACGTAAGACCTTTAGTTGCCTTTTCTCCGGCTGCCAGGTCTGTTGTCAGCGATGTATTCAGCATGTATCCATTAACACTGCATTTCCATCCTTGTATTGAAATATTCCTGTCAGAATCATTTTCTATTAAAACAGTCAGCTCTGTATCTTCCCCGGATTTCTCCAAACCGGTAGCTGTAAGTTTAATATCATTCCCATCATACAGAACCTGTTCTTCAATCGTGGGTAATGTAGTTTCTTCAGCTTTTTCAGCTTTTTCAGCTTCTTCGACTTTTTCAGCTTCTTCGGCCTCTTTGGCCTTTTTCTCTTCTGCCTTTACTTCTTCAGTCTTTTCTTCTGAGTCTTTTTTCTCAGCGTCTGATGATGCAGTCACGCTCGAAACCGACTTATCTCCATCCGAGCCTGTAGCCGACCCGCATCCTGTCGCCATTGAGGCAAAAAGAGTCAGGCTGAGAATTACCGCTAACCATTTAGTTGTTTTCAGCATATAATTGTAGTCTCCTCATTATTATGATGTTTTTTATACTATTGGCGGCAAATACTACCGCTTAAGCATTTTTTATTATAAAAGACAAAACTAAATATACTAATAAATGAGGGTTAAATTTCAATAAAACGATATTGTTACAGATGTATTCATATTTGCAAAACTTCATAAATATTTCAGAATTTAATCCCGAAATGAACACAATTTGTATATACAATTAACTTGTGAATCTTGAGGGGGTGTTCCGATAAAACACTTACAGGAGGTAACAAATATGGGTGAATTAAAAGGTATTGCGCAGTATGAGGTAAATC
Organism: Butyrivibrio sp.; assembly: GCA_024697425.1. Lineage (GTDB taxonomy): Bacteria > Bacillota > Clostridia > Lachnospirales > Lachnospiraceae > Butyrivibrio. Next base: position 6,432 of record JAILFT010000075.1, read on the forward strand.
TGTTAAGAGACAGGCTTCACGCACAGGCACTGCACCGCAAGAATGTGTCTATTCTGAAGAAAGAAGTTTTAAGAGAAGCCCAGGAAATGAAGAAGTTACTCGGCAACCGATAAGAGTGTATTAAAAAGGCTGTAACTCTAAGCGTCATCTACGCTTAAAGTTACAGCCTTATTTTTTATCTCATTGGCAAATCACCCCGGATAAATGATCTATAACAAACTGCTGCTTCATCAAGCCTGCTTCATCAGGTCAAAGATACTGATCTGGTTGGAATCGGGGATATCTCCCAGAAGTCCCATGTCAGACATCTTGTCGATAACAGTCTGAGGGCACTTTGTCCTCTGCCTGAAATCATCCTTTGAAAGGAAAGGTCCGTCCTTGGCTGCTTCCACGATCTGATCCGCAGCCTTCTCACCCATGCCGTCGATACTGGTAAGGGAAGGCATGATCTTGTCTCCTATAACCTGGAATTCCCTGGACTTGGCCTTGAAGATATCAATGGGCATAAAGTCTATGCCTCTTTCGTACATCTCCTCCACCAGTCTCATATCGCCGTACTCGGCCTGCTGAGCGTTGGAAAGTTCATCCTTCCTGGAGTTGTAATCCTTCATGATTCTTCGAAGGTGAGCCTCACCCTGACACATATGCTCATAGTTGAAAGCCTTGGCTCTTATACTGAACCAGGCTGCATAGAATGCCTGAGGAACATAAACCTTGAAGTAAGCTATTCTCCAGGCCATCATAACGTAAGCGGCAGCATGGGCCTTGGGGAACATGTACTTGATCTTTTTGCAGGACCAGATGTACCAGTCGGGAACTCCCGCTGCCACCATCGCCTCTTCCATCTCGGGAGTAAGGCCTTTACCCTTACGAACCGACTCCATGGTCTTGAAGGAAAGGGACTTGTCCATTCCCTTCTGGATCAGATAGATCATGATATCGTCTCGACAACAGATACAGGTATCGATGGTTGCCGTCCCCTCCTGGATCAGAGTCTGAGCGTTGCCCAGCCACACGTCCGTTCCGTGGGACAGTCCCGAAATTCTTATAAGATGGGACAGGGACGTAGGCTTGGCATCAATAACCATCTGCATAGCGAAGTCTGTACCGAACTCAGGAAGTCCAAGACATCCGAGCTTGGTTCCACCAATCTGTTCCGGCTCAATATTCAGAGACTTGGTATTCATGAAAAGACTCATAACGTTCTTGTCATCCAGCGGCACCGTCTTGGGGTCAAGACCGGTACAGTCCTGGAGGAACCTTATCATGGTAGGATCATCGTGTCCCAGAATATCAAGCTTTAGCAGGTTGTGGTCAATGGAGTGATAATCGTAATGTGTTGTTATTGTGGCCGTAGTCATATCGTTGGCCGGGTGCTGTACGGGACAGAAGGAGTTGATATCCTCTCCCACAGGCAGAACTATGATTCCGCCGGGATGCTGACCGGTTCCTCTTCTTATACCGGTACATCCCTGCACAATCCTGTTTATCTCACTTTTTCTTTTTACTATTCCAAGCCCGTCGTAGTATTTCTTGACGAAACCGTAGGCAGTTTTATCCGCAAGAGAGGCAATGGTCCCGGCTCTGAAGGTCTGGCCGTAGCCGAAGATAACCTCGGTGTACTTGTGAGCCTTGGACTGATACTCTCCCGAGAAGTTAAGGTCGATATCAGGCTCCTTGTCTCCCTTGAATCCAAGGAAGGTCTCGAAAGGAATATCGAATCCATCCTTGTACATATAGGTGCCGCACTTGGGGCACTTCTTGTCCGGCATATCACAGCCGGAATTTCCGCCGTACTTCAGAACATCCTCTGAATCGAAGTCACTGTATTTGCAATGGGGGCATACATAGTGCGGGCTCAAGGAGTTAACCTCCGTGATTCCCGAAGTAAATGCCACAAAGGAAGATCCTACGGATCCTCTGGAACCAACCAGATATCCGTCCTCATTGGACTTCCAAACCAGCTTCTGGGCAATGATATACATAACCGCGAAACCGTTCTTGATGATGGAGTTGAGCTCTCTCTCAAGCCTCTCCTTAACAATCTCGGGAAGTTCCTCACCGTAGATCTCATGCGCTCTGTCATAGCAGATTTTAGTCAGGATCTCATCACTGTTCTCAATAACGGGAGCACACTTGTCGGGACGAACCGGAGAAATACTCTCGCACATATCCATGATCTTCCTTGGATTGTCGATAACTATCTCCTTGGCCTTATCCATGGTCAGATAGTCAAACTCCGCCATCATCTCATCGGTGGTACGAAGATACAGGGGCGCAGGCTCCTCGTCATCCATACCCTTACCTGCCTGGATGATGGTCCTGTATATCTCATCCTCGGGATTAAGGAAGTGCACGTCGCAGGTTGCAACAACCGGCTTATTAAACTCCTCACCCAGTCTTATGATCTCTTTATTTATCTCCCTGATATCCTCATCGCTGTTGATATCCTCATATCTCTCACTGCCTATCATAAAGCGGTTGTTACCCAGAGGCTGCACCTCAAGGTAATCGTAAAAGCTCACGATATTGGCGATTTCCTCCGGAGGTCTGCCCTCAACAATAGCGCCGTAAAGCTCGCCGGCGCAGCAGGCACTTCCTATGATAAGTCCCTCTCTGTACTCCAAAAGCTTACTCTTGGGAATAAGCGGAAATCTTCCGTTAAAGTAATCAAGATGTGACTTGCTGACAAGGGTATAGAGATTGACCCTTCCCAGAGTATTCTTGGCCAGGATAATACAGTGCTTTGGCCTTAAGTGCTTTATCATATCCGGCGTAGGCTTACCAAGGATATTGACATCCGTAAGGTTCCCTGCTCCCTGCTCCTTGAGCATGGGGATGAACTTATTGAAGATAAGCGCAGTACATTCAGCATCATCCACAGCTCTGTGGTGGTGCTCCAGCACAATGTTCATGATCTTGGCAACCGCATCAAGGGTGTGCTTTGCTCTTGTCGGGTAAAAATATCTCGACAGCCACATGGTATCGACGGTGGTATAGTCCACATCTATTCCAAGATCAGCGCAGTTCTGATTAATAAAGCTTATGTCAAAAGCGACGTTGTGTCCCACAAGGACTGCATCTTTGCAGAATTCCACAAACTTTGGCACGATCACTTCTCTAGTGGGAGCATCCATGACCATCTCGTCAGTGATGCTTGTCAGCTTCTCAATCCTGTAGGGAATAGGCACCTGCGGGTTGATAAACTCCGAGAATCTGTCTATGATCTCGCCGTTTCTGATCTTAACCGCACCAATCTCGATGATCCTGTTCTTGATGGGAGAAAATCCCGTAGTCTCGATATCAAAAACAACAAAGGTGGTGTCATCAAGGCTCTGTCCCTTGTTGTTTGTCACTATCTCCTTGAGGTCATCAACAACATAGGCTTCCACGCCCTGAATGATCTTAAAGAAATCCTGTCTCTCTATGGGCGGCTCCCCCGCCTCCTTGCGGCTCTTGTTCTCGCCCTTGAACAGATCTTCCCAGGCATGATTGGCATCTGTCAAAGCCTGCACTACGCCGTGGTCCGTGATGGCGATTGCGGGCATGCCCCATTTGTAAGCCTGCTTAACGATGTCCTTAACCTCGGAAACACCGTCCATATCACTCATCTTGGTATGGCAGTGTAGCTCTACTCTCTTAACCTCAGCCCTATCCTCTCTCTTGGTGGTGAAGTCAGGTATCTTCTTAACACCCACCACCGACTGAATGGACAGCTCATGGTCAAATCTGTCAATAGCCGCAATTCCCTTGATCTTTACAAAGGCTCCGATCTTGATGTCCTTGGTGATCTCCGGAACATCCTCGGTACTTACAAACATCTTTACGGCAATTGAATCCGTAAAGTCTGTAATGGCAAAAATAAGAATAGTCTTCTCATTCTTGATATCTCTTTTATCAAATTCAACAATCTGGCCATGGACCGTAACTTCACCGATCTCGTCCATAAGATCCACCAGTTTCATGGCATCGTCTTCAAAATCTCTGCCATAAAGAACATCCGGATTGTCTGATCTCTTGTAGCCTCCTCCGAAATCTCTTTTGCCGCCCCATTTTCCGCCTTTGGTAAAGGTAGGCTTGGCTGTCTTCTCGGTGGTGGCGGTTTTCGTCTCTTCTGCAGCCTTTGCTGCCTTTTCTTCCTTGGCGGCTATGGCAGCTTCCTTTTTCTCCTCGGAGGCTTTCTCAACGGCCTCGAGTTTTCTTGCCATATCCGCAGACTCTGCGCCATAATCAGGCTCATTCTCCTTATCTTCCACAGGAACGAATTCCGGGGAAAGAGCTACCGACAGCCCGCATCTCTCGTTGATAATCTTGGACAGCACGCGAATAAGGTCGGGGGCTTTCTTCTGGCCCACAACCGTATCCTGCAGCTTCATTATCACATTGTCCTGATCAGGGTAAAGAAATGACGCAGAGCGAAAAAGACTATACTCCATATGGTCATAGTCCTTAAGCTCCATCTCAATGCTCTCCCTGTACAGATCCAGAAGGTTCTCCGGAGTGTACTGGGCAGAGAGACTGAATTTCTCGTAAATCTTGATTGTAATGTCCTGATTGCCAAAGAGCTGTTTCTTGATGCTCTTCTCGGTCTTTATGATATCTGATTTGTCGATCAGTTTGTTGCTGGAAATATATATACGGATAAAGTCCTGCTTCTTGGTGGTGGAAACTTTCTCCACCACAGCCTGCTCCATGATCTCCCTGACATGGCCCTCAAGCGTTAAAGAAGGGAACACTTCAAAAAACAACTTCCCCATACTAAAAAAATCCTCACTACAAAAATCAAAAGGAAGTTCTGCTCTCGACTAAAGTCTCGCCAGAACACGTTCGAACTAAGCTCGAAAGAATCTCGCTAAGTTCTCACAGCCAGTTATCAAGTTCTTCCTTAAGTACTGAAAGAAGATCCTGCTCCGGTACCTTTTTGACTATCTCTCCGTTTTTGATAAGAAGGCCTTCCCCGATTCCTCCGGCAATTCCTATGTCGGCTTCCTTGGCCTCTCCGGGGCCGTTTACCGCACAGCCCATAACGGCTACTTTAATGTTGAGGTGATCGTAGCCTGCAGCCATGGTCTCAACCTTATTGGCAAGGCCAATAAGATCGATCTTGGTTCTTCCGCAGGTGGGGCAGGAAACAACCTCAATTCCTCCCTTTCTTATATCAAGAGTACGAAGGATAGCCTTGGCGGATTTGATCTCCTCCACTGGATCTCCCGACAGGGAAACTCTTATGGTGTCGCCAATGCCTTCGTTAAGAATGATTCCAAGACCTACCGCAGACTTGATATTTCCGCCGTAAACCGTTCCCGCCTCGGTGATACCCACATGAAGAGGATATGCGCACTGCTTGGCAAGAAGTTCGTGAGCCTTTACACACAGCATGACATTTGAAGACTTGATGCTGACAACCATGTTGTCGTATCCAAGGTCCTCAATTATACCCACCTTGTCCAGAGCGCTCTCCACAAGACCCTCGGCTGTCACTCCGTGGTATTTTTCCACCAGCTCTTTTTCCAGGGAACCGCTATTAACCCCGACTCTTATGGGAATCCCCCGATCTCTCGCACAGGAAACCACAGCCTCGATCTTGTCTCTGCCGCCGATGTTGCCGGGGTTGATCCTGATCTTGTCAGCGCCGTTCTCCATGGCGGCAATAGCCATCTTGTAATCGAAGTGGATGTCTGCAACGATGGGAATATGTATCTGCTTCTTGATCTCCCCCAGGGCTTTGGCGGCCTCAAGGGTGGGAACCGTGCTCCTTATGATCTCGCAGCCGGCCTCCTCAAGTCTCTTTATCTGTGCAACGGTGGCTTCGACATCTTCAGTCCTGGTGTTAGTCATGGACTGGATAAGGATCGGATTACCTCCTCCTATCACTCTGTCACCGATATGTACTACCTTAGTATTGTCGCGATAACTCATATGCATCCCAGCCTTTCATATTGTAGTTCTGCTCTCAGGCCCCCGGCCCTTGCCAGAACAAAGCTCTGACCAGACTCGAAAATACCTCGTCAAGTCAATCGCTTTTTACCTTGTAAACTTCGTAATGTCATTGAACAGGATGAAAACCATAAGTCCCATAAGGGCTATCATGCCCACCATGTGCACAAAGCCTTCCTTCTCCGCAGGTACAGGCTTTCCCACAATGACCTCAATAAACTGGAACACCAGTCGTCCGCCGTCCAGTGCAGGCAGGGGCAAAAGATTCATCACTCCCAGGTTTACAGAAAGTAAAACCGTCAAAGACAGCATGGTAAGAAGCACTGCGGAAATGCCGTAGGGCTTTACCTCCTCATAGGTATCGTCCACTATCTTGACCATTCCCACAGGTCCCGAAACATCATCCTTGGAAAGTTTGCCCTTTACAAGAAGCGCAAGGCTTCGATAGGTGGTCTTAAAGTAGTAGCGAACCTCATACCAGGCGTACTTTAAAGTCTGCGGTCCTTTGATCTGTCCGTACTGTCCAAGATAGATGCCCATGTAGTAGCGGGCGTCCTCCTCGCTGTACTTGGGGATAAGAGTAGTCTCGTGCGTTTCACCGTCACGTTCATACACAATGTCCATGGGACTTCCTTCGGCAAACTGGGAAATGAGAGTTACCTCTCCGGACATATAGACCTTCTCCTTGTCTACACTGATGATTTTGTCCCCGGGCATAAGACCCGCTTCAGCCGCTGCGGAATCATCGGTCATCTTGCTGATAACCGGGAAGTTCCAGGCTGAAAATCCCACCAGTACCACTGCCAGAATATAGGCGATAAGAAAGTTTGCAAAGGGTCCGGCAAAAAGAGTTGCAATCCTCCTCCACACGGGAGCATTCAGAAAAGAGTGCTCATCGTAGTCTCCCTTTTCTTCCGCCACAGGGTCCATGCCGTCAAATACACAGGCACCTCCGATGGGAAGAAGCTTGATACTGTAGAGGGTATCTCCCTTCTGCTTTTTCCAGATGGTGGGGCCCATACCGATAAAGAACTCGTTTACTCTGATACCGCCCGACTTGGCCACAAGAAAATGTCCCAGCTCATGGGTGGTAACAAGAACCCCGAAAATTATAAAAAAGATTATTACACTTACTATCATATGTTGTACTTCTCCGAAAGAAATCTGTAGGTTTCGGCTTCTGCCTCAAGGATTGCCGCAACATCGGGATTATCAATCTTCTCGTGATGCTGCATGGCCTCCTCTATCATATCGTAGATCTCAAGGTATCTGATATCACCCTTTAGGAATCTTCTGACTGCCATCTCATTGGCCGCATTGAATACTGTTGGCATGCTGCCGCCAATCCCGGCAGAATCGTATGCAAGTTTAAGTCCTCTGAAAGTCTCTATATCAGGCTTTTCAAAGGTAAGACTTCCCAGTTCAAAAAGATCCAGTCTCTTCTCGGCCATAGGTCTTCTGTCCGGGTAAAAGAGTGCGTACTGGATGGGAAGTTTCATGTCCGGAACTCCAAGCTGTGCGATCACCGCGCCGTCCGTGAACTGAACTCCGCTGTGAACAATGCTCTGTGGATGAACGAGAACCTGGATCCTGTCAAGGTCCACTCCAAAGAGCCACTTTGCTTCCATAACCTCCAGACCCTTATTTACAAGGGATGAGGAATCAATGGTAACCTTGGGTCCCATATCCCAGTTGGGATGCTTCAAGGCATCAGCTGCTGTCATGTTCTCAAGCTCAGCTCTCGTCTTGCCTCTGAAGGGACCGCCGCTGGCTGTAAGCAGGATTTTTTCTATCTTGTCCTTGGGCTCTCCGTTAAGGGACTGGAAAATAGCGCTGTGCTCGGAATCAACTGGCAGCATCTGTACACCCTTTTCTTTTGCAAGAGGCATGATGATATGTCCCGCACACACAAGGGTCTCCTTGTTGGCAAGGGCTATATCTTTGCCGCTCTCTATGGCCCGTATCGTGGGACGGATTCCGATCATTCCAACAACCGCCGTGAGCACCGTATCCGCCTCGGGAACGGAAACAATCTCCAAAAGGCCGTCCATTCCGGACAGCACCTTGATGCCGGTATCGCTGATCTTCTCCTGAAGCTCTTTGGCTGCATCAGGATCGTACATGCAGACATATCGGGGATGGAACTCGCGAACCTGCTTCTCCACATCCGCCGCTCTTTTGTTGGCTGCAAGGCCCACAATTTCAAGCTCATCTCTGTTGTTCCTGACTACATCCAGGGTCTGGGTTCCGATGGAGCCCGTAGAACCCAAAAGTACTATCTTACGCATATTTTTCCCTCAAATGAAAAGCACCCTGCAGAGGTATCCCAAACAGGGTGCATATCAAAGTTTTAATTAAGTAGTGGCACCAGAACCGCTGCCAGAAAATAGATACATGGTGTTACGAATATAACACTGTCGAACCTGTCCATAATACCGCCGTGTCCGGGGATCACCTTGCCGTAATCCTTGATCTGATGATCTCTCTTGATGCCGGAGGCAAGAAGGTCTCCAAGCTGAGAGATAAGACTTCCCGCAAAGGTGATGATCATAAGGATCGGAATGACTAAAACGTCATGAGTCTCGTTTCTGTAGAGAAGATAGCCGAAAATGGCTCCAACTAAAACAGAACCCAGAACGCCGCCAATTGCTCCCTCCACAGTTTTCTTGGGGGAAAGCACCGGAACCAGCTTGTGTTTGCCCAAAGCCCTTCCGGCAAAATACGCACAGGTGTCGCAAACCCATGCTATAAAAGGTATCCATGCAAAATATATTCCCAGAGGCCTGATCCTTAAAAGATAAACAAAGGAAATATTCACAGGTACATAGATAAAGCAGAAAAAACAGGTGATAGCCTGAGTTGATGTATACCTTGGGAACCTCAGTACGTAGCACACCATGATGAGAAAGAACGCAAACATGATGGAAAAAACGTAGTACCTGAAATCCTTAACCAGTATCATCTGAATGTAATGGACCAGAATGGAAATATATCCTCCAATCTCCAGCCCGTTCATCTTCTGCCCCTCGGTATGGATCCCGGTAGCCCTGGTCAGCTCAAAAAAGCCGATACAGGAAACCACCAGAAGTGCCGAGGCTAAGATATATCCGCCGGGTATAAGCACTGCCGCCAGAACAATGGCAATGACCACCCCGCTTATAACTCTTGTCTTCAATTTATCTTACCAGCCTTATCATTATTGTCCTGATCACACCTGATCAGCCTTAAGTCCGCCAAACTTCCTGTTCCTTCCGGAATAGGATTCGATGGCCTTTACCAGCTCGTCCTTGTTGAAGTCCGGCCAGGCGACAGGAGTATAGTAAAACTCTGTATAGGCACACTGCCACAACAGATAATTGGAAATCCTCTGCTCGTTACAGGTACGGATGAGAAGGTCCGGATCCGGAAGGAAATCTGTATCCAGATTCTCAGCTATCATCTGCTCGGTTATATCCGCCGCCTTAAGTTCACCCTTTTCTACCTTGTCGGCCACCTTCCTTACGGCTCTTGTGATCTCATCACGGCTTCCGTAATTGATGGCGATGGTAAAGGTAAGACCGGTATTGCCCTTGGTTGCCTCTTCAAGCTCTGCTATGGCATCCTGAATATCCTGTGAAAGTGCGGATCTGTCACCGATGACACGGCACCTTACATTGTTCTTCATGGATTTCCTGATACTGGTCTTTAAGTAGTTGCGAAGGATCGTCATGAGGGCGGAAACCTCCGCCTCGGGACGACTCCAGTTCTCTGTTGAAAATGCATAAACGGTAAGATATTTGATTCCCAGATCCCTGGCATCAACCAGGATATCCTCTACCGCCTTGGCTCCCTGCATGTGTCCGTAGTTTCTGGGCATTCCTTTGGCTTTGGCCCATCGGCCGTTGCCATCAAGGATAATAGCCACATGCTGGGGGATGTTTAAATTCTCTTCCATAAAACTTCCTTTATACGGTCATTACTTCCTTACATTTCTCTTCTACTGCCGCATCGATGTCCTTGATGAACTTATCGGTAGTCTTCTGAAGCTCATCGTTAAGATCTTCGATCTCATCCTCTGAAACATCGGTGCCTTTAAGCTTCTTGAAGGCATCATTGCCGTCACGTCTTACGTTTCTGACTGCAACCTTGGCATCCTCACCTTTCTTGCGGATGTCCTTGGTGAGCTGTTTTCTGCGCTCCTCAGTGAGCTCAGGGAAAACAAGTCTGATCACAGCACCGTCGTTGCTGGGAGTAATACCCAGATCTGAAGCCATGATAGCCTTTTCAATGTCCTTTATAAGGGACTTATCCCAGGGAGCGATCTGAATGATACGTGCCTCAGGGATTGAAACGTTACCCACCTGCTGAATAGGTGTAGGTGTTCCGTAATAATCTACCTTGATCTTGTCAAGAACGTGGGGATTTGCTCTTCCCGCACGGATACCTGCCAGATCATCCTTAAGGAAATCAAAGGATTTCTGCATTTTGTCGTTGTAAGTTTTAAGCCTTTCGTTCATACCTTAACCTCCTTGCTCAGTCTGCGGTAACGGTAGTTCCGTTGAACTTACCGCTTGCAGCCTTAACGATACTGTTTTCTTCCTGAAGAGCAAATACTCTCATGGGCATCTTGTTGTCTCTTGCAAGAATGGATGCTGTCATATCAACAACCTGAAGATTTTCCCTGATGACATCATCGATGGAAATAACATCATACCTCTTGGCATCCGGATTCTTGGCAGGGTCGCTGTCATATACACCGTCAATTGCCTTGGCAAGAAGCATATAATCCGCCTCAACCTCAATAGCCCTGAGAACAACGCCGGTGTCCGTTGAGAAGTAAGGATGTCCCGTACCTCCGGCGAAGAAAACTACCATATTCCTTGAAAAATACTTGTTGGCTCTGTCCTTGGAAAAGAGCTTTGTAAATGAGCCGCACTCGAAGGGAGTGAGGATGCTTGTCATCATTCCCTCGCTTCTGAAGATCTCGGAAACATAGATACAGTTCATAATGGTAGCCAGCATTCCGATCTGGTCTGCCTTCACCCTGTCTATTGCCTCGCTGCTTCTGCCTCTCCAGAAATTACCGCCGCCGATGACGATACCAACCTGTGTTCCGCCATCTACAAGCTGCTTAACCTGCAGTGCAACCTTTCTGACTGTCTCTTCGTCAAATCCTGTCTTTTTGTCGCCTGCAAGCGCTTCACCACTGAGCTTTAATAGTATACGCATATTGTCTCCATTATCAGATTATTTATTCTTAAGTCCCTCAAAGAACTCTGAAGGATTAACATCAGCATAAGCCTGTGAACACATACCTTCGATAACAGCACCGTTGTTGATCTGTACAGACTGGGACTTGATGTTGCCCATTACGATTGCTGTAGTGTCAAGAACAACAGGTCCGTGAACGTCGATGTCGCCCTTTACGGCACCTGCGATAACAGCGCTTGATCCGAAGATGTTACCAACGATAACAGTGCTCTGGCCAACCTTAACGCTGCCCTTACTTCTGACTTCACCGGTGATCCTTGCTGCCTCAGCATAGATCTCTGCTGCATTTGAATCTCCATTGATCTCACCTGTAACATTCAGTTTGCCAAGGCATCTGATGTTACCTGTGATCTTGCCGATAAGTTCAAGTGATCCTGTAGTCTGGATGTCGCCGTTAACCACCATTCCCTCGGTGATGCTGGCAATCTCATCTGTAGGTGTCTGCTGTTCAAAATCCATTGTCTCAAATCCCCCATGCTTTGTTATTTGTTCTGTTTCTGCATTCCTGTCGGCAACATACTTGTCGATATGAACAGGATCGATGGCTTCGAGAGCGCTCTTGGGCTCTTCAACTTCCTTCTCAATCTCAGCCTCTGTCAGCTCCTCAATCTTCTGCTCAAGAGTCTCTTCTTCAGGTTTCTCGACTACTTCCCTGAAATCATTCTCCTGAGGTTCCTCCTTAGCAGGCTCCTCCAGGGCAGGTTCTTCCTCGGCAGGCTCTTCTTCCGTCTCTTCGGCAGTAGCCTCGTCCAGCTTGATATCATCCAGACGTTCCAGCATACTGCTAAGGTCGGCGGGCTTGCGATCCTGCTCAGCCTTGTTCTCATCAAGACTTTCTGTCATCTCAGGCTTCTCCTCGGGCATCAGTGTGTTCACTGCCTGAGAGAGATCGCTTTTCAATTCAGAAAAAAATCCCATCTTGATCTCCTCCATTTCAATCTTCTTAGTTGTTGTTGATATGTTGAACCGGTAACGTATTGTCCGTTATCGGAACTATCACTGTGTCATCCATGGACTGTATCGCCTCGATGATCTCAGGAAGCGCCTCCACGGTGCTCTGCTTGTCTGCCGCATCATGCATCAGTACAATGCAGTGTTTGAACTTGGGAATGTTGGTAACTATATTGGAATAAATGGTCTCCTTGGTAGCCCCCGCTCTGTCATCTCCCGCAGACACATTCCAGTCATAGTAGGTTATCTCCGAGCTGTCCAGATGATCGATAAGCTCTGACATATCCACCTGACTGACTCCGTTGGAGCTTCCTCCCGGAAACCTGTAATACTTGGACCACACTCCCGTGGTCTCATATAAAAAGATCCTTAATTTATCCAGATCAGCCTTGAAGGAATCCAGCGAAGAATAAATATCGCTGTATTTGTGGCTGTATGAGTGCATTCCCAGAGTATGTCCGTCGTCTACTATCCTTGCGTATACATCCTTGTACTTGGCACTTGGCTTGCCGCACACAAAAAAAGTAGCCTTTACATCGTACTCTTCCAAAATATCCAGTATCTCGTCAGTTGACGAACTCGGTCCGTCATCAAAGGTAAGATACACATATCTGGTGCCTTCGATATCCTCAGGATTCTGAGCTCCGCTGACATCAATGGTGGCGTAGTCAACATCCATGTACTCTTCCGTGGAACTATCGGGAGCTGTCTTCATCTCGGGAGTGGTCTTCACATCCGAAGCCACAACCTCCGTCCCCTGTTCCGATCCCAGGATCTCCATCTCGCTGCCATATCTTGACCTGTACCATTCAAGGTCGGCGCTTGCCTGTTTGTATCTGTCATTAAGCCTGTCAAACCTCACTGCAAGAATGACACAGATACAGGTGGGAATGAGGCAGGAAGCTGCTACTGTCGTAAGGATGAGTCTGCGTAAACGGCGGATTCGACTGCTGTACTCTTTGCGTTCTTTTTTTACCGCATTGTTCGACTCCATTACTGCAATTCTCTTTCAAATAATTATATATAACCAAACCTTAGTATAGCATAGATTAGTCAACTCAAAAAGGGAGTTTTTCATTATTGAAAATCTCCCTTCGCAGTATCTTTGTTATGTTTGAAGCGTTACTGAACTGAGGTGTAAGTAAGAAGATAATCGTCGTAATTTCCGGCGAACATACCCACTTCCTGAGAGTTACTGCTGCCTCCGTGGAAGGTAACGCCCTCGTCGGCGATATTCACAGTATCAAAGGCAACTGCCTCTCCGTCCTTAAGAAATACGGTTCTTACGCCAACGCCCTGAACATCCTTGTCTGAGTAGTTTGTTGCATTGACTGTCACAGCGTCACCGCTTCTTTCGGCGTCCACTTTAACCGAATTGTATGCGCATCTGTCGGTGGGGCTTACCTCAAAGCTGTAGTCATAGTCGGAAGCGCCCTCGATCCTGCTGTTGGCGAACTGTCCGTAGATAATGAACTGCTGTCCGTCCCTTACCGCTTCATGCTGATCGTTAACTTTATACAAAGAATTTCCGTCGTTATCCTTAGCCACAAAATCCGCTTCAACCGATATATCTTTTCCCGTGTTATTGGTAGCAACCACAACGTAATATGTTGAGAATCCGCAGCTGTCGGGAATAATGTACTCACTGTCCACAGTAATTCCGCCATCGGTTTCTTCGGCGGCGTATGAAGTTTGGGCGGGACTTAAGTCAGAATTCAGAAAAAGAACTGAAAGAACAACCCCCATTGTGATGATGACAGAGAAAAGATTTTTCCTCATACCGGCTCCCTCCAAAAACAGATTCTGCATGAAACAAATATCGTTTCTGCATGAAATTATTATGGAAGAAAAATGCCGTCTTCGCCATAGGTTAAGCCCAGATTTTATGCACATTTAAGAAAGGTTATCTTCTGTTTATAATCTCTTAATTTTCCCTGTAAACGAGGTGATATCCACCGAAGCTTTCAACAGTGTAACCTGCATCTTCCGGGAAAAGAGAAAGCTCGCTGCTGGCCACTACAAACAGGTCGTCCGCATACTCAGATGCAGTCACATCCTCAGGAAGCTCGAAGGTGAAGTTGCCAAAGCGCCTTGCAATCCTGAATTCCGCGTAGGGGTCCTTGTATTCCACGGTGGAATAGAACTTGCGGGGGTCATACCCGGTGTAATACAGCGTCAGCATGAAGGGCGCGGACAGGCCCTCGTAGGTAGACCTTATTTCCCGGTCATCTCCGGCAATATCGTAGGCTCTTTTCATGGCATCGCCGTACCCGGGCATGTAGATGCTGGTGGCAAAATGGGAGTAATCCGTAAAGTAGTCTTTGGTAAAAGACAAAGCGGCCACAAGCAGCACCATTGCCAGCACCGGGAATAGTTTCCCTGTGTTCTCCAGGATGAAGGCTCCGCCCCTTACAAAGAAATAGATGCAGGGAATAAAGAGCATCACAAGTCTGTTGATATCGGGGATGATTACCAGTCCAAGAATGAAGCTTGCTATGGTAAATGCAACGAACAGGGCATTCATAACGCCTGCGCCGTCTTCTGTCTTATCTTTCTTTCGGGCAAAAAACTCTTTGACGCCCACTACGATCCCAATAAAAGTCACAGGAAATGTGAACTCATAGAGGGATGCATATCCCGGATAATAATGCGCTATGGTATGGGCGGGATCACCTGTTGTGATGGCCAGAAGCACGGACTTAAGGTTGTTAAGGAGCTTCGCCGGAAGGTCCCCGTTAAAGGCAATGAAGGCCTCTCCTGTTCTGGCTGAGGTGAATTTATTAAATGAGAAATAAGGTGTAAGTATCTCGGGAAGTCCAAGATAATTGACACCGTAAAAAACCAGTAGCGGAAGGAAGATCACAAGGAAAGCCACTCCAGAGATGATGAGCTGCTTCCAGGTAAGGTCACCGCTTATCAGGCTGTAGATGCAGATGATAAAAAGGACGATGGGAATCACAATTGTTGCTGCGCCGTAGCTGTACATGCATACAGAAAAGGCTGCTGCGCTTAAGGCATAGATACCGGTGCTCTTCTTTCTTGCTGCGATCACAAAGAGCCAGATCGCCAGCATCATGTTAAAGGGCATGATGTTGCAGTCAAGGCTCCACCTGGAAAGAATGATATGCCAGGGGCAGATTGCAAGAAATCCGGCTCCGAGAAGTGCGGCCTCGTTTCGATAGCTCTTTTCCCTGAGGCCCTCACGGAGGGTGTCAAAAAGAAGCGGGATTGTTGCAGTTCCAAGGATTGCCGGGATTAGCCTTAGCTTCGTTATGCCGGTGCCAAAGAGCTTTATTGAGATAACGTTAAGGTAGATAAGAAGCGGGCTTCCTCCGCCGCAGCCCCAGGTGATGGGATAGATGGGCCAGGGGTAGCCGTTTCGGTCGGTTCCGTAGTTCACAAGGCAGAAGGCATCATAGCCGATGGAAGCTTCGTCCTGTTGAAGGCCAAGGGGTATCTGCCCGATCTTAAAAAGGCGAAGGGCTGCGCCAATTACGAGGATCACCGCAAAGGCGATCATGGTGGCTCTGTCGCTGAGGCTCCTCCGAGAGCTCTTTTCCCCTTTTCTTAAAAATACAATAACGGCCGCTGCGCCCATAAGGACACAGGCAGCCGTTGCTATATAGTTGTAGATGTCGATGATTCTCATGAATGATACTTCCTTTATCTGGCGTGCATGGCAGCTCCCCAGTCTGAGATGCCCATATACTGCGCCGCCGCATTTATGTAATTCTGGGCATTGGGCCCGTTCATCTGCTGGTAGTAATCAAAGGCCATCTTCCGGGATCCGTCGGCTCTTGTAAGTCCCACGGGAAGTCCCTGGGCAATTTCTGCCGCAGAGTCCGTCTGGCGGTTGAAAACGATCATGTTGATGTATCTGTTGGTCATTGCCCTCTGATAGGCATAGACAATAGCCGAAGCCTGAGCAGGCTCGCCCTGGGAGGAGGAATAGCCAACCTCCGTAAGAAGAATGGGACGCACTGCTCCCTTGGTGTTAAGCATCACAGGCTGGCACATGTAGTCTGTCAGCGCATCAATGTTCTCCATTGTGATAAAAGGAGTGTTGATATCGTGTCTGACCATGGCAGCATTTTGGGGTGTCCAGAAGCTGGTCCAGGTCATGGGATAATTGTAGGGGTGCTCAGCAAGGCACCAGTCGATGTTGCCCTGGGCTGTTATGCAGGCGTTAACCGCCTCTATCATGCTGCGGGCTGAATAGTAACCAGCATTGTGAATGTGTGTCCAGTTCTGATCCACGCTGATGCACACATAGGCGTTAACATTGCGGCTCTTTATGGCATTGTAGCACACTCTTACTGAATCCGCATAGAGTTGGGCGTAGGTCATCTGATCTGCCACGTTTGTCCAGTTCCAGACGGTCTTGGCATTGACCTCGTTTCCAATCACCCAGTTGTCAACCTGCCCGAAGCCGTTTTGTCCGTTGTACCTTGCAGCCAGAAAAGACACTGCCGCTTCAAGAGCCTCCAGCCCCTGATCCTCAGAAGTGTTCATCATATAGTAGCTGCATTTCCCAAGTCCGCTTCTTGAGTAGGGAGAGATCAGATACTCCTCACCTCCCGCATAAGGGTCCAAAAGAACCAGTGTCATCCCCATACCCTGCGAAGTACTGGTACGTACAGCGTGATCATACTGGCTAAGATATGAGGAATCAAAGTAATAGGTATTGCCGTTATAGTTGTAGGAAGCAGAACAGTCGCCGCCGATGACGTCACAAAGATTCAGGTTGTAGGCGCCCTGCTGGACTCCAAGCTGAACGGCCTCGTTGTTGCCGTTGCCTATCTTGGCACCGTCCAGGATAAGTCCCTTCTTGCCATTGTTTTTTCTGGCCGGAGAAGCTGTTGCCAGAGCCTCGGGATTTGTAATATATCTTGCACCGGTCACGGAGATGAAACTTCCTCCCTGACGGACTGCCACCTGAAACTTGTCATATAAGTGGCTGGATTCTGTCTGATAAGCAAGGGGAAAAGAAAAAGATGCAGAAGGCCCTACAGCTGCTGTGGCAACAGGGTTGCCCGCAGGTGCGGTCTGGTAAGGTTTTTCCGCAAAAAGATAATATACACCGTCATCACTGGCCGGAAGATCTGAGGCAGAAATGTTCACCACCACGTTCTCTCCCGCTATTGTTGCGGAATTGATACTGACAGCCCCAAGGCCCTCAGCGCTGGCTGTGATGCTAAAGCCGGTAAATGCGCTTAGCATTATTGCCGCTGCAGTTATGGTTGTTGTTACAGCCGCCACAAGGGGTCTGACGGAAGTGAGTTTATTTGTTTTGAATTTGTTTGTCATGTTTTCTTTTGCCCTGATTTCTTTTGTAGTGATTTCTTTTGTCGTGATTTCTTTTATTGCAACTTTCTTCAATGAAAATTCCTCTGCTCCATACGCCATAATGACCAGATTCTCCATATACCCTTTAAAGGTATCACTAACATTAATGATAATAGATATTACTTAATTAAATCAATGGATTAATGGGGATCATGATGGTGATCATGATGGGGAGAAGAGAATTGTCATTTTTAGGAAAATAATACCATACCAGTGAAAATCCACAATTTGGTATTACAAAAATAATACCAAACGCCTCATATATGTCTCATGTTACTACAAAATGCTTCTAAAACCGGGTAAAAGAACTCTAAATGTAATACCAAACTGCCTCTATAAGTGCTTTGTTACTATTTTGAGCTACTCGCGGGTAGGTTATTATTTTGCAATTAAGTCTAACTCAAGCATATAGGCAGAAGGATAATCTTAATTCATGTTTTGTCCATGCGAATACTTTAGTAGTCCACCTTCATCATGCAAAGTCCCTCAGGGCGGGCTGTAGGGCCGGCTTTCTGGCGGTCGCAAGCCTCAAGAATGTCTTTCACCTCATCAGGGCTCATGTTGCCGTATCCCACCTCAAGAAGGGTTCCGGTAAGTATTCTTACCATGTTCTGAAGAAAGCCGTTGCCGTGGAAATAAAAGCGAATGTAATTGCCGCTCTCCTCTATATTGATGGTGTCAACGCACCTTACAGTGGACTTTTTCATTCTGGTGTTGCCGCAAAAGCTCTTGAAATCATGGGTTCCAACAAGGTGCTCGGCTGCTCTTTTCATAAGTTCTATATCCGGTCTTTGCTCCAGTATCGTCACGTATTTTCTGTCAAAAACAGGCTTTGAAGCCCCATACCAACAGGTGTAGCGGTAGGTCTTGCCTATGGCGTTGTACCTGGCATGGAACCTGTCGGAGCAGGCCTTCACATCATTGACGCTGATATCCTCCGGAAGATATTCATTCATGTACTTTTGAATTTCCTCCTCAGTCATGTCTGTTTCAAGAATGGCATTGGCAGTCATGGCTCTTGCGTGAACTCCAGCATCTGTGCGGCCTGCGCCGATGAGATTAACCGGATTGTTCTCCGGAGCATTTGTCATTCTTGAAAGGACAGACTCAAGCTTTCCCTGGATTGTCATGTCTTTTCCCGGCTGTCTCTCCCATCCGTAATATCTGGTTCCGTCGTAGCTTATGATAAACTTGAAATTTCGCTTATTTGCCATAGTTTTGCCCCGCCTTGCTTATATTCTTTCTCTTGCCTATATTCTTTCTCTTGCTGTATCTTTTCTTAGGTTTCCTGAAAACAATCTGTTATGTAATTCATTTTGTCTGGAATATACCTGATTTTGACTTACATCAATCTGTATTGTTTATCATATTACGTCTTAAGTCTGTTGACAAACATATGACGACTTTTGGAGCTAAAAGAAAAGCGCCCGCCGTGTAGACGAGCGCTTTCCTTAGATAAGGAAAAAAGGTGTGGAATAAAACTAATAAATAGGATAATTACTTTTTGAATACTCTTACATAAGCTACTCCGCCTGCTACCGCAGCTGCAGCAAGTGCTGCAAGTATAACGATAAGGAGGGCATTTGAACCCTGCTGTGCAGGTGAATCTGTAAGAGGTGTCTCGGCATCTGCTATTTCTTCTGTCTGTGCAGGTGCTTCATTTGTTTCTGTCTGTTCATTATCAATCACAACTTCAGCTGGCTCCTCGGTTGCAGGTGCTTCTACTTCTGCTGCCTCGGTCTCTGCTTCATTGTTGTCTGTATTGTTTTCTGTTGTTGTGGTTGTTGCAGTTGCTGTGCTGCTCTTGGTGCTTGTTCTTCCTGAAGACTTTGTGGTAGTGCCTGCAGCTGAAGCAAGTGTTGTATCTGTTGCTCTGCCTGCGCCAAGAACCTGTGCGTTCTGTCCGGCTGCTGCCTGGTTTCCGCTAGTAGCCTGGTTTGAAGAGCCGCTGCCATGGTTCGAAGAACCTGAGCCGCTTGTGCTGCCTGAACCTGCATTACCGGAACCGCTGTTTCCGGAACCGGAGTTACCTGAACCGCTGTTTCCGGAATTTCCTGAGCCACTGCCTGAACCGCCGTTACCGCCGGTTGAGCCGCCATTTTCGGAATTTCCACCGGTTGATCCGCCGTTGCCGGGTTCGGGCTCTTCGTTGTCACCGCCGGTTACAGGAGCTTCAAAGTTGCCATCATCTACATTGTCATCATTATCTGAATCAGTACCTGATGCTGCTTCCTTTACAACCACAAGGTTCATATCCTTGAAGGAGAAGGTCATATCTCCGGTAGCTGCGCTGTTACCAAAACCGAAGTTAAGGTGACAGTCATCCATGGAAGCCAGTGATACAAATTCTGTCTCGTAGGTATAGAATCCGTCTGCATCAGGTGTAAGTCCGTTGGAATCAACCTTAACAACATCCTGTGCAACTGCCCATGATCCGCCGTTTTCCTGAACGATATACTCAAAGGTACCGTTGTTGGTTCCGGTCATCTTGTACTTAAGTGAAAGTCTGTACTTAAGACCTGCTACAATTGAGAAGTTGCTGCTGCCAAGCTGAGGTGAATACCATGTTCCGCCACTGGCTATTCCGCTCATTGTTTTTGAACCGTCTGCACCTGTAGTAACTTCGACTGAAGAACCTGCTCCGCTGTCTCCTGTCCATGTGGTTGAATCGTTAACAGGGTTCTCATCAACGCCGGATGCCTGGTTCTCACCATACATCTTCACGTTATCAATCTGTACGCTTGTGCCTTTTGCAAATGTCAAAACTACTGCTGCATTTGCGATGTCTTCTGTTGTCTCAAATGTAAGAGAATATCTTCTTACTCCGTCATTAGCATTGTATGAAGCCTTAGCGGAAGTAACTTCTCTTCCCAGGGATACTACCTCACCTACAGTATTTGTAGTGTAAACAGAAGCCTTTACTGCTGAGTCTGTATCTGAGAACAGATCAAATGAGAGTGTGTACTTGTCAGCGGTCATCTTAATACCCGGCTGATAGATAGCAGGGGATCCGCTATTTGCAGATACCTCTCCTCTTCTCTCATAGTACTTGATACCGTCCGGGATGTTCTCATAGTTAGTCATGGATGCAATATCTTTTACCTTTACATCTGATGACTGAAGAGCTCTTTTTGTATATCTGGGAACACTGATAGTTGTTCCTGCTGCGGGCAGCCAGTAACCTGTGTGACCGTTGCCCTGATCAAAGGTTCCATTGTAAATCATATTGCCGTCAGCAAGTACTCCATGTGCTCCTGAAGGATCTGTTGCACCCATGAGCTCGGGATCTACAATCTCAACTTTTACATTGCTGATATAAACTGTTCCTGTTCCCATTCCGCCGATGTTGAACTCGATACGGCAGTTGTCAAAGTCCTCTGACTGCTGGAACATGAAGGATCTTGTCTCAGGTTCTGATCCAAGGCTGAAGCTCTGGATTCCGTATGTGCTCCATCCGCCGTATTCCTTGGAATCGCAGTTAACCTGCTTACCTACAAGGCCGCCCTCTGCATATGTATCATAAGTTACTCTGTATACATATCCTTTCTTGGCGTCATAGTGACCAATGAGCTGTACGCCATAGTCCTGGCTGCCCTGGCCTGTGATATCTACCTTGGCCCACTGAGTTCCCTTATTGTCTGTAACTACGCTTGCTGTTGCAGAGGCATCATTCTGATTTGAAAGGTACCACTTACCGCTGCCCTTTGCGGCGTTATCGTCATGTCCGCCGCCTGTTGCATCAAGAGTATCAGCTGTGATATTTGCAATCTGGTTTATTCCTTCATACTGAGTCCAGTCAACAGCTGCGGATGAATCTGCAGACTTTGTTACAGAATCAGCGTATCCTTCGTTTCTCTGGAATACACGTACATAGTCAACATACATGTTGATATCATCCTTGAAAGCTGCCTTGTTGGAGCTGCCGCCGAACTGGCCGCTGTCAACCGCAAGGTTAAGGATCATATAGAAAGGCATATCAAAAGGTGCATCAAAACCAAGTGAATCTGAAGCTCCTCCTAACGCACTTGCCCAGTTGCTGGAAGAATAGATCTCTTTTCCATCATAGTAGAAGGTCATCTTACCGGGTTCCCAATCAACTGCATAGGTATGGAAATAGCTGATCTCGGAATCAAGTGCTGTATAGCCGCTTCCCTTGTATACATGAGCGGGAACACCCCAGTGAAGTGTAGAGCAGGCCTGATTGGTCTGAGTACCTGTTGTCTCAAGGATATCGATCTCACCTGATACAGGCCATCCGCCGTAAATAGCAGTGCTCTGAGGAAGCATCCAGAAAGCAGGCCATGCGCCGGCTGTCTGAGGAAGTGATATTCTTGCCTCAACGTAGCCATAAGTGGTATTGAAGAGTTCACCGTTTGGCTTTGTTGTTCTAAGTCTTGCTGATGTATAGTTCTTGGCTGACTCATTGGCATACTGGTAGCCGGGCTCGTTCACAGCTGAGATTCTAAGAACGCCCTCGCCCTGTCCGTCGCCGTCAAGGTCTTCGTTTACGCCAAGGTTTGTGCCGTTGTTTGTATAGCACTCAAGCTCATTATTACCCCATCCATAGTTACCGCAGTCTGTTGAACCATCACCGAGCTGATATGCCCAGTTGTCAAGGTTAAGACCGTTAGCATCTACATTAGCTGAGCCGTAGTTTCCGTCAAACTCATCTGACCAGATAAGCTGATAGCCGTCTTTGTTTCTTCCGGGATCGGCATAGTCGAACTCAGAGTTCTTGTTCTTCCAGTCGTACTCAGGTCCTTTTTCTCCCTGCGCGCTGCCACCTGTAAGTACAAGATAATTTCCGTTAGAATCCTGGATCCTCAGGTTCTCGATGGTGAGCTTACCTGAAAGGTTAGCTGTTTCACCCTGCATCTGTCCAAGTGCAAAATACAGCGTATCATTGGCTACCTGATCAACTGTAACTTCCTTGCTGTATTCATAGAGTTCTCCGGCTTTAAGGTCAATTGTATCTACAATCGCGCCTGAGTCATCCAGTTTGATCATAGCCTTCTTGTCAATAGAAGAAGTCATATCAACAGATAATGTATAAGTCTCGCCTGCTTTAAGTCCAAGACTCTTTACCATGTACTGCAGACCCCACTCACCATTCCAGCCGTAGCTTGCAGCATTGAGCTCTGCCTTGGTTCCTGTCTCTTTGACTTCGGCATTTACTCCTGCCCAGTCGCTTCCTACATAAAGTTCTGTCTGAGCATCCTCAAAGCTGATGGCACCTTCCTTAACGCCGGCTTCTCTGTGAGCCTGTACCTTAAGATTAGAGATCACGATGGTATTAGCTTCGCTACCCCACTTTGTTCCAAGAGCAAAGAGGACCATCATGTCGTCGATATCAACTTCCTTATCTGTAGTGATATTAACCTTTGTTTCACCAGCAGAAAGATTTATTGTCTGTTCTGCATAAACTGTTCCGTCATTGTGAAGATCGCCGAG
>JAILFT010000098.1 GCA_024697425.1 Butyrivibrio sp.
ATTTCTGCCTGCATAAGTCCTTTTTATACCCCACCAAAATGTTATAATTAGAATCAGCACAGCGCCCGGGGCGGCGCATTTGGAGGGTACAGCATGAAATTATTACATTTATCGGATCTTCACCTTGGGAAAAGAGTCAACAAATTTTCCATGATAGAAGATCAGAAATATATTCTGAAGGAGCTCCTGACCATAGTTAATGAGCAGAAGCCTGATGGCATTCTTATAGCAGGGGATGTTTACGACAAATCCGTTCCCAGTGAGGAAGCCATGAAGCTGTGGGATGAATTTCTTGTAAGCCTGGCGGACAAGAAGGTCCCGGTCTTTGCCATCAGCGGCAATCACGATTCTGCCATAAGATTTTCGGATCACGGACAGTTTGCCAATCTGGCGGGGATACATCTGTCGCCGGTTTATGAGGGCAAGGCGGATTGCTTCACGCTGGAGGATGATAATGGGCCGGTAAATATCTACCTTCTTCCTTTTATAAAGCCGGTGATCATGAGAGCTCTTTTCCCGGATGAGGAGATCGGGGATTATACCGATGCCTGCCGTGTTGCCGTTGAGAAGATGCAGGTGGATGAGGGCGCGCGCAACATCCTTGTGGCGCATCAGTTTGTGACCGGGGCTGCAAGGTGCGAGTCTGAGGAGGTTTCCGTGGGAGGACTTGATAATGTGGACTCCTCTGTTTTTGATGCCTTCGACTATGTGGCTCTGGGGCATATCCACGGCAAGCAGAGGATAGGAAGAGATACCCTGCGTTATTGCGGAACACCCCTTAAGTATTCCTTCTCTGAGAAGGATCACAAGAAGTCTGTGACAGTGGTTGAGATGGGGCCCAAGGGCGATGTGAAGATCAGTGAGATCCCCCTGGTGCCCAAGCGGGATCTTCGGGAGATCAGAGGAACTTACGAAGAGATCACCAATAAGAAGAACTATGAGGGCACCAATCTTGAGGACTACATTCACGTGGTGCTTACCGATGAGAATGATGTGATAGATGCGGCGGCTAAGCTAAGGGTGATATATCCCAATCTTATGAAGCTCACCTATGACAACAAGCGCACCCAGAGTCAGCAGATCATCGAGGATGCGCAGGATGTGGAGAGGAAGAGCCCCCTGGAGCTCTTTGAAGAATTTTATGAGAAGCAGAACAACCAGCCCATGAGTGACGAGCAGAGAGAGTTTGTTACCGGGTGCATTGAATCTGTGTGGGAGGTGTGATCTATGAGACCGTTAAATCTTAAAATGTCGGCATTTGGCCCCTACGCAGGTGAGGTGGAGATTCCCATGAGCGAGCTGGGCAGCAGCGGACTTTACCTTATAACCGGAGACACCGGAGCGGGCAAGACTACTATTTTTGATGCAATCTGTTATGCGCTTTTTGGCGAGGCCAGCGGAGAGAACAGGACTTCGGGAATGTTCCGCTCCAAGTATGCGGACCCTGCTACTCCTACATATGTGGAACTTACCTTTACTCATGAGGGTAAAGAGTATCTGATAAGAAGAAACCCTGATTACATGCGCCCTGCCAAAAGAGGCGACGGCGTAACCCAGGAGAAGGCCAGCGCTGAGCTGCATTATCCCGACGGAAGGATCGTCACCAAGACTACGGATGTCACCTCAGCGGTGGAGGAACTTCTGGGAGTCAACAAGGACCAGTTCTCTCAGATATCCATGCTCGCCCAGGGAGATTTTCTGAAGCTCCTCCTGGCAGGGACCGATGAGAGAATCAAGATCTTCAGGGAACTGTTCAAGACCTCGTATTTCCTTAAACTCCAGGACAGGCTGGATCAGAAATACAGAGAGACCTACGGCGAGGTTCAGGATGGCAAGAAGGCCATAAGCCAGTATATATCCGGGATCCAGTGTGACAAGGACGATGTTTTATCCCTGGAGGTTGAGAAGGCGAAGGCAGGACAGATGCCTGTAGCGGATGTAGCAGAACTTCTGGATAAGCTGATCGGCAAGGATAAGGATGCCGACCGGGATAACAGGGATGCTCTTGGCAAAATCAGTGAAGAGCTGGAACAGGTCAACAACAGACTGGGTGCCGCTATGGCCTTGGAGAAGGCTAAACTTGAAATGGAGAAGGCCAAAGAGGAACTCTCAAATTGTGAGCCCGAAGCCATGGAACTGGCTAAGTTATTTGAAGAGGCAAAAGAGGGACTTAAGGGAAAGAGCGAATTTGAGAAGGCAGGTGCTGCCATCGGAGCTGAGCTTCAAAACTATGACGAGGCGGATGCTCTTTCCAAAGATATAACGATATCCGGGAATAACCTTGAAAAGGGCAAACAGGAATTTCAGAAACTTTTGGAGTCCCTGGAAGTCAGAAATGAAGAATTGCAGAAGCTTACAGAGGAGCAGGAAGTTCTGAAGAACGTGGAGGTTGAGCTGGAGAAGACCTCCAATGAGTTTGAGAAATCCAATGAATCCTATAAAACCATGCATGAGCTTATAAGGGACCTGGAGCTGTATTTCAGGGACGAAGAGGAAGTCAAGACAGCTCAGCAATCCTATAAGCGAACAAGCGATAAGTTCATGGAGATCAACCATGATTATGAAGTCATGGAACAGAACTATATGGACGGTCAGGCAGGCATTCTTGCGGAGCGCCTGAAGGAAGGTGAGAAGTGCCCTGTCTGCGGCTCCACACATCATCCGGAACCTGCAAGGCGTTCAGACAATGTTCCTTCAGAACAGGAGCTTGAGCGTGCCAAGAAGCAAAGAGATAAGGCAAGAGCTGCAAGGGATGAGGAGTCCAATTATGTGAGCGGTCTTGCCAAAGCGCTTGAAACCAAGGCAGGCGAGCTCAGGAAGAAGACTGAAGCTTTGCTTGATACTGAGGATCTTAATGAAGCTTTAGAGGCTGCCGATGGGAAGCTAGAAAGCATCATGGCAGAAGGTAAGGTCATTAAGGATAAATACACGGATCTTACAGCAAAGACCAAGAGGAAACAGCAGCTGGAGAAAGATGTTCAGTATGCAGAGCAGAGTATAAAGGAAACCTCCAGGGAGACTGAGGAACTTAATAAGAACAATGCGGCTCTTGAATCTGCTCTTAACGAGAAGACAAAGAGACTTGAAACTCTTAAGGGGCAGCTTAGGTTTGCAGACAGAGGTGCGGCAGTAAGTGAGATGAACAGCCTTAAAGGAAAGGCACAGAAGCTTCAGGAGGCATATGACAATGCCGACAAAGCCCTTAAGGCTTCCAACGAGAAGATAGCCAGCCTTAAGGCTACCATTGAGAGCCACAACAAAACCATAGCCAATTCAAGGGTGACCGATGTTAAGGCGGATGAGCAGCGCCATCAGGAACTTACCCTTCTTCAGAAGGAGACGATAGACTTAAGTCAGGTATATGTTTCCAGGATCACTGCCAACGAGAGAATCAGTAAGCATCTGGAAAAAGAGTCTTCGAAGCTTGCGGAGACAGAGACCAGGCTTTCATGGCTTAAGGCCCTTTCGGATACTGCTTCCGGCAAACTCACCGGCAAGGACAAGATCACTCTTGAGACCTACATCCAGACTACATATTTTGACCGGATCATAAGAAGAGCCAATATCCGTCTTATGACCATGTCAGGCGGACAGTATGAGCTGAACCGCATGGAAGAAGCCAGCAACACCAGAAGCAAGAGCGGTCTGGAACTGGAGGTCATCGACCATGCCAACGGATCCCGCAGAAGCGTTAAGTCTCTCTCCGGAGGAGAATCCTTTATGGCTTCCCTTTCACTGGCTCTTGGACTTTCTGAGGAGGTTCAATCCTCTGCCGGTGGAATACAGATTGATACCATGTTTGTGGATGAGGGCTTTGGATCTTTGGATCCTGACTCATTGGAGCAGGCTTATAAGGCTCTTTGCGGACTTTCCGACGGAAACAGGCTTGTGGGCATTATCTCCCACGTGGCGGATCTTAAGGACAGGATCGACTGTCAGATTGTGGTTACCAAGGACAGAGCTACAGGCAGCAGCGTAAAACTGGTCTGCTGATTGACTAGGCGGCTGTGGTCCGATAATATTACTGTTATGAGCAAAAAAAAATCCTACAAGATAATTACACAGGAAGGTGTCGGTGAGATCGTGGAGAAGAAATCCCGATTCATCGGAGGAGCTTACTTTGTGGACAGTGCAGCAGCCGCAGAGGAGAAGATTGCCGAGATCTCCAAGAAATACTGGGACGCAAGGCACAACTGCTACGCCTATGTGATAGGTGAGAACAGTGAGACCACCAAGTGCAGTGATAACGGCGAGCCCTCTGGTACGGCGGGTAAGCCAATCCTCGAAGTGATAAACGGCTC
>JAILFT010000116.1 GCA_024697425.1 Butyrivibrio sp.
TATTGAGACCGGAGATGTTTCAGTCTGTGAGATAAACCCTGATGAACTTCCTTCGGA
Source organism: Butyrivibrio sp. (assembly GCA_024697425.1). GTDB lineage: Bacteria > Bacillota > Clostridia > Lachnospirales > Lachnospiraceae > Butyrivibrio. Next base: position 58 of record JAILFT010000116.1, read on the forward strand.
GGACAACGGTGCCGATGATGAGAAGAGCAGGCTTAGAAGGGCACAGATTGAACAAAGATATGAGGAGAAGTTTAAAAGCTTCAGAGAGAAGAAGGATTCAGCAGGAGCGCGTAAATGGATTGCAGATCTTGTAAAGAGCGCTCCCGACAATCGGGTTATTGAAGCAATCGCAGTACGAGCCGAGCTTTATACTGCCCAGCTCAAATCCTATACATACAGTAAAGCCGAAGTTAGTTCTGCATATCTGAAAGCCATGTCCTCATGGCTTGATAACGGCGCCCCGGAAGATGCGGAGGGCTTCTTTATGGAGGACGCGGTGTCGGAATCCACATCCAAGGGAATGTCGATCCTGGCATACATGGATATGCTAGCAGTGGAGTATGGCTTTGAAGCTGCGCAGAAGCATTTTAATGAACTTGGCCAGGAAGTTCGTCTGTGTGACAGAGGGATCAGGACTGCCTTCCATGAAAAGAAATATCGCTTTGCTTCTCTTATCGATAACCAGGATGAAGCTCTGAAGGCCTTAAATGCGCTGAAGACTTTGTATTATAACAAGTCAAAACTGGGAAGCGTCGCCTTCCGTATCGGAGACTGTTACTTCAAAAAGGACAAATATAAAGAGGCCTTGAACCAGTTTGAGATAGCTCAGGAAAATGGCTATTCCCCCACCAGCTGTGAGAAAAAGATCCATCTTTGCAGAATCAAACTGGGAGAAATTGCAGATGATACGGCTCAGAAAGAGCCTGTAACCGATGCGGTGACTGTGACCGACAAGGGTATCAATATGGATGTGGTGCGCAGCCGTATCGAGGAGCTGTTTGCCGCAATTAATTATTCCGAAGCCGATCGCTATATTAACCAGCTCAAGATTGAATACCCGGACAACGAGGAGCTGCGGGATCTGCAGGATGAAACCTCTGCTGCGCTGCAAAGGTATAATCTGCTGGGACAGACTCTTCCCAAGGGAAAAGACAACCAGGGCTTCGCACTCAGGGCCTGGCGAATCGAGAATAACAGCGAAAAGGCAAAGCGCTTCTTCCTTTCCGAGATAGAAAGCAAGGGGCCTAAGTGGTATGCCTGCCTGATGGACTATGCGGAGATGGTAATGCATATAAGCGGTGCCCAGGAGGCTGTAAAGGAACTGAAGTCCTATGAATCATGGCTTTCCTTTGTGCCCGGCAATGACCACTCAGGATACTATGAAAAGCTCTTTTTGCTGCAGAAAAAAGCTGACGATAAGGAGGGAATGATAGATTCTCTTCAAAAGCTTCTGAAGGTGTACAGCCGCGCCAAAAACGAGAAAAAGGTGATCTATACCAATGCACGTATCGGCCAGACTTATTATGCCATGAAGCAATATGAGCAGGCCATAGAGGCCATGATGGAAATACCTGCAGAGAGCAGGACCAATGCCAATTATACCTACATCGTCATGTCTTATGCGGCTCTCGGCGACGAGAGTAAGATTGAGAGCTTTTTAAGCGGCCTGATTGAGGCCGATCCCTCCAATCAGGAGATGGTGAACAGTCTGCGGGAGCAGGTAAAAGAGCAGGTGGCTATGCTTTCATCTTACAAAGCAGATTCAGGTAATCCTGAGGAATTTCAGGATGGCGATGGGGATTCAGACGTTGCCGAGTCTTATATTATCAGTATAAATACGCCCTTTGATGATTATTTCCTTGAGAAGTATTCCGGAAATCCTGTGGGACTGTCCGCCCTTGAGGTAGAACAGAAGGACTACTCAGAGAAGGATGTACGTCGAGTTCGTGAGGGTCTCCAGAAAGAGAGCACTCAGGGAGGAAAAGCAGGACGCTACGGTACCCTGGCGGTACTTGAGCATGAGCTTAACGGCGAGAGCAGCCAGTATTACAGGAACCTGCGCATGTGTGCTCTTCACGCCAGCCTCGATTATCTTGGTAAGAGCATGTATGAGAGTGCCCTTGCATGCCGTATATACAAGATGGAGATCCAGAAGAACGTCACCGCCGGAAAAGATGAGAATGAGAGGATCCGCGATGCTGAGATATATCTTGAGAGCGTTACCGGCCGGAGAGGAGGCCGCATTCAGGACGATGCCGATGAGGCGGCACACAGGCAGTTCATCCTGGAACTTATGAACCGGGTTCTGGAAGGTGAGACAACCGGCGATCCGGAACGCGGACTTATGAAGATGGCTCTTTTGATTGATAAGAGTGATCTTATAAAGGATCTGATCCGTTCTATGGAGAATGAAAAGAGGCAGTATCTTATCGGGACAATAATGGGGATAATCTCTCCTGACAGAGATACCGGGGATTGTGAGAGCTTCTTCGAGTGTATCAGGGAGACCATATCGGCTCAGGAAAACCGCCTTCGCATGTTCTCCAACAGGATCAAGAACAGCAAAGTGTTTAAGGAAGAGCACTTAAGTGAGATCAGGGATTTCAAGGAGAGCATTATTGTTTTTGATACGGACCAGATATACCTTAATGCCCTGATAACAGCATATGAGCATGGAATTGAACTTAATGTCTACAACGACTACGAGAGTATCATGGCCGTTATCGGTACCGTTGAGAAGCAGCTTGCGGACATTCAGAATCAGCTAATGAGTGCCCCCACCTACTTTGGCGTGAATTTCCTGGAGGATATCATCAATAACCTTCTGGAAGTCTTAAGAGAACGGGCAAATACAGTAAGGGAAGAGCTCCAGCCTGATATCACAATAAATGTGGCCATCACCGATATTCCTGTTATCGATGAGCATCAGAATATAGATGTTACCGTCTACAACAAGGAGAATGCGGCCAATGCAAGGGACATCAGACTGTCTATCCTGGATGCCCGGGGAAATGTGCTGATGGAAGAGCAGACCGTGGCCTCCTATATGCGTGCCGGCAAGGAACAGGGAATTTCAATAGAATGCTCAATCCCCACACAGGGCGAGCTGTACACCATCACAATTCAGGTTTCCTACATGACACCTTCCGGTACCAGATGCGTTAAGACCAGTGACTTCTCCATATCCACCGGCGAAGATGAGTTCCAGGATATAACCAACCCCTACTATGCCGGCGATGCCATCGGCGTCAAGGACAGAAACGTCTTCGTTGGAAGAGACAGTCTTCTGGACAGCATTTCCAGCGCTCTTTGCGATGACAGAAGCAGCTGTGAGATCATCTATGGCCAGAAGAGATGCGGAAAGAGCTCAATTGCCAATTTCCTTGAGGAACGCTTAAAAGACAGGTTCATAATCATAAAGTTTTCCATCGGAGCAGCAAGGACACCTCAGTTCATATATGGAAATGTCAGGGACATGCTGATAGATATTGTTGAGGATCTGTGTGATATGCCCGGAAGCGAGATCAGTGAGGATATAATCGATTATCTGGAGAACTTTAACATTAAGGAGGACGAAGAGTTTGTTTCCCTTATGAGGGCTGTAAGGCGCAAGATATGCCGTCCTCTTGGAAAAGATCTGCTTATTATAATCGACGAGTTCACCCACCTGTATCGTACTGTGGATGACAACAGACCCATGATACTGGCCTTTATGGACACCTGGAAAAAGCTTATGGAAGAGAAACTGTTCAAAGCGCTTCTCATTGGTCAGGACACAATGCCCAATTTCATTCACGAGTTCCAGAACCAGTTCCGGGTGACTCAGCCAAGGCGTGTGGATATGCTGGATGACGAGAGCGCAAAGCAGCTTATCGTGGATCCCATAAGGCTTCCCGATGGAAGAAGCCGCTATGTGGAGGGCAGTGAGCAGCTTATAGCAGACTGGTTCCATGGTCAGCCCTATTATATTCAGCTTTATTGCAACAGACTGGTTGATCAGATGAATGCGGACCGAAGGGTTCTTGTTTCAAAGGCCCTGGCAGAAAAAGTCAAACAGGCCATGCTGGCATATGAAAATGATGATCTGTTTGACAACCTTATCAGTAAAGGTGACGAATCCGGCACCGAGGTACAGAACTATGATATCCTTAAGCAGATCGCAGCCCTTTCAAAGAGCGGCGGATGGGCATCTATAAAGGACATCGACATAGAGGGCAAGGAAGAACTGATCAGGGATCTGATCAATCGCGCTGTTATAGTAAAGCGGGGAGAGAAATGCAAGATACTGATACCATTCTTTGAGGAATGGCTCAATCTTCAGTAACAGGAGTGAATCATGAACAATCCATATGCAGACAGCGGAAGCATCATTTCATCGGACCGCTACATCATAAGAAGTGAGACAGAAAGGATAGTTGAATCCCGCCTTATCGGAAATGACTCCTACGGTTCAGTGGGAGTTGTGGGGATGCAGCGAATGGGCAAGTCTTCCCTGGCCAATCATGTTCTTACCTGTAAGAAAAAAGAGCTTTTGCAAAAACATATAATGGTGATCTACATGTCAATGTATGACTACCGGACTCCACAGGCTTTTTTTACAAGTATGGTGGAGAAGGCTTTTGATATCCTGGAGGATAACGGGGAAACATCAAGCAAGATTGAAAGACGTTTCAACAGAGCCATGGATGCATCGGTGATAGAGACAGGCGGAGAACGGGTTCGGTCATTCTTTGAAGTTGTGGTATCGGATATTGGCTACCGCGTTATATGTATAGTCGACGAGTTCGATTATGTAAAAAAGCTGTTTGAGGAATACCCCGAGGGATTCTTTGTGCTTAGGGAGCTGGCCTATCAGCCCCATAACAAGATCGGATTTTTGTTCCTTTCAAGGAGGCTTATGGCCGAGCTGGAGGGGGGCTTTGGATATGATGTCTCAAACTTTTCCGGGATCATGTTTGACTGCTACCTTACACCCTACAATGAAAAAGAGCAGGAGCAGTATTTTGAGATTCTGAAAAGTACCGGAGTTCCCGTGACAGACAAGGTAATAAAGGACTATGGGGAAATAACAGGAAACATGCCATACTGGATGGATCTTCTCTCCATGCACTATGTGGACAGCTATGCTGCAGGTGAGGGAAAAGAACTGTATCAGATCTTTGATGAGAATGAAGAGACCTTCTACAAGGAATTTGGCCGTATGTTTGAGCTGCTTAAGGAGCAGAATCTTTTGAATGCGCTCTATCAGCTGATCCTGGGGCCTGTCGGTGACGAGGCAACACCGCAGAACATAAAGCGCCTTGAGAACTACGGAATCATCCAAAAGACCGATAAGGGGTATGAGACCATTTCCAGGTACTTCCGTCGCTACCTTGTGATG
>JAILFT010000191.1 GCA_024697425.1 Butyrivibrio sp.
GAGTATGATCTGTCAGGAATCTTAACCGGAGAAGAGAAGGTTCTTTATTCCGGAACAGACGGACAGTACGGGGAAGGCGGAGATAACCCGAATAGCCTTGATAACCTTAATCCCTGGTCTTTTTATTTACTCACAAGGTAAAACGCATAACATAAAACCCAAAAGAATTCAATTGTTTATTTTCCACAGTTTTATAAATGCCGGTTTATTCATAATATAGAAAACGTCAAAAAGAGGTTGACCGATTAACCAACTGAGGTTATAGTACTGGTAAAGCGATTAACCAAATCGAAACCGGTTATCAACAAAGGTATTTTAAACAGGAGGATTAACAAATGAAGTTGAAAAAGTTAGGAGCTCTTTTAATGACCGCTGTTGTTACAGCAGGCGCACTTGCCGGCTGCGGCAGCCAGGACAATGGGGCAGCAACAACCACAACAACAACCACAACAACAGGCACAGAGACAAGTGCTGATGCTGCAGCACCTGCAGCAGAGACTCAGGACGTAACCCTTAAAATCTGGGTTCCTGAGGAAGAAGTAGATATCACAGACAAGATGGTACAGGATTTTGATGCAGCTCATGATGAGTTCAACATCACCTATGAGATCGCTGTAGTAGGTATCGATGAGGCACCTCAGGCAGTTGAGACAGACGCTGATACAGCTGCAGACATCTTCTACACACCCAGCGGCGGTGTAGCTGATATGGCAAGCAAGGGACTTCTTCTTCCCATCACCAAGGATTTTGAGACTATAGCAGCTGATCTTCCCGAGAGTGCTCTTACAGCAGTAACCATCGACGGACTTACATATGCAGCTCCTTTCTCACCTAACACCTATTTCATGTATTACAACAAGGAACTGTTTACCGAGGATGAGATCAAGAACCTCGACACAATGATGGCCAAGGATCTTGGAGACGGAATGTGGAACTTCAGTACACAGATCACAAACTCCTGGTACATCGAGAGCTTCTTCCTTGGAAACGGATGCACACTTTTCGGTTCTGACGGAAAGGATCCCACAGAGTGCTCATTCAACAATGAAAACGGTCTTGCAGCAGGCGAGTACCTTATCGACCTTGCAACCAATCCCAAGTACCTTGAGGACAAGGACGGCGTAGGCGGTTCCGCATTCAAGGAAGGCAAGCTTGGCGCAGTAACTTCAGGAGCATGGAGCGCACCTGAGTTCAAGGAAGCCCTTGGAGACAAGCTCGGAGCAGTTGCTCTTCCTACAGCTACTATCGGTGGCAAGGACGTTCAGCTTTCAAACTTCGTAGATTTCAAGACTATCACAGTTAAGTCAAATACAGCATTCCCTCTGGCTGCACAGCAGCTGGCTGTATACATGGCTAGCCCTGAGAACTGCCTTGTAAGATACAAAGAGCAGGGTGATGTTCCCGTTCTTAAGTCACTTGCTGACAGCGAAGAGATCAAGAACGATTTCGTAGCAAGCGCACTTAACGATCAGGCAGCTCTTGCAACCAACCAGCCCAGCATTTCCAAGATGGGTGACTACTGGACACCTGCTCAGGCACTTGGCGAGGGCATCTACAGCGGAGAGATCACAAAGGCTAACATTCAGCAGAATCTTGATTCACTTGTAGACAGCATCACAGGAACACTTGAGAACTAATCAGAAAGATAAAGCAAGACGGGGGCTGCTTTTGGCAGCCCCATGTTTTTAAACGGAGTACGAACTATGAAGACAGAGTACAAGGATAGGAACTTTATCACCATATTTACAAAGGGAGACATTTTTTCAAAGCTGTCATACATTTTCTGCGGCGCAGCCAATGTGCGCAACGGACAGATAATCAAGGGGCTTTTGTTCTTCCTTCTGGAGATATCTTATATCTCTTTTATGATCTTCAAGGGAGGTCACCTTCTGCATGACCTGGCAACTCTTGGAGAAAACACACAGGGCATGGCCTTCAATGAAGCCCTTGGCATCTATGAGATGCAGCAGGGCGATAATTCCATGCTGATACTTTTATACGGCGTTGTAGCCATTGTTATTTCGGCCGCCTTTGCTGCTGTGTGGCTGTTCTCCATCTTTTCCGGAGAAAATGCCAGAAGAAACAAAGCTGCAGGCAAGCATGTAAACAATTTTATTCAGGATATAGTAAGCCTTACAAATGAGAATATTCGCTTTCTGCTGCTGGCAGTTCCCGTAGCAGGACTTTCAATATTTACGGTAATGCCTCTTATCTACATGATCCTTATGGCATTCACCAACTACGATTCGGAGCATCAGCCTCCGGGAAATCTTTTCGACTGGGTGGGAGTAAAGAACTTCTTTACACTTTTCTCAGCCAGTGACAGATTATCGGCTACTTTCTGGCCGGTACTGGGATGGACACTTATCTGGGGATTTCTGGCCACCTTCAGCTGCTATTTTGGCGGAATGGTACTGGCTATGATCATCAACTCCAAGGGAATAAAGTTCAAGAAATTCTGGAGAACCATCTTTGTGTTTACCATGGCTATCCCTTCATTCATCTCCCTTAGAGTAGTGGCAACCATGCTGGGAGAAAGAGGCATCTTCAATGTCCTTCTTCAGCAGTGGGGCTTTACCTCATCGGCTCTGCCTTTCCTGACCAATGCCACCTGGGCGAGAGCCAGCGTAGTTATCGTTAACTTCTGGATAGGTGTTCCGGTAACAATGCTTATGGTCAGCGGTATCCTGATGAATATTCCCACAGAACTTTATGAGAGCGCCAAGATTGACGGCGCGGGACCTTTTACCACCTTCAGGAAGATCACTTTCCCCTACATGTGGTTTGTGACAACACCTTATATCATCTCAAACCTCATCGGAAACTTTAATAACTTTAACCCCATATTCTTCCTTACGGGAGGAGAGCCTCATACTCTTAATTACTACAAGGGCGCCGGTAAAACCGACCTTCTTGTAACCTGGCTCTATAAACTTACAAAGGACAGCAACGATTACAATCTGGCTGCCACCATCGGTATCATTATCTTCGTGATCTCCGCTGTCTTTACCTTGATCTCGTTCTCAAGATCCAATGCACTCAAGAATGAGGAGGGCTTCCAGTAATGAAAAAAACAGTTATAGGATTAAATCTTACATATTTTTACAGAGCAGCCATCGGAGTAGTACTTGGCTTTATAAGTCTCTTTCTTCCCTATATATCAAGGGACGGGGAGAGAAGCTCCATGGCCGGCACAGCCTTGGCACTGATGGGGGCTGAGGGCGGATCAAAGATCACCTTCTTTGTATACTGCACGGTAATACTGACTGCAGTTTCCTTTGCACTTGGAGTCTTCAGCTTTTTTAAGACTACAGTTGTGGGAGTAAAGATCTGGCAGTGCGTGCAGGCGTTTGCCACAGCTTTCTGGACCTTTCTTCTTTTTGCCAGCAAGAACATCCTTGAAGGAGCAGGACTTCAGACTTCGTTCCTTAACAAGTACCTGGGAGCCGGCTTCTGGATCGGACTTGTTGCTGCATACTTTGGCCTTTTCTACATCATGAAGGTTACTCAGACCAACACAGGGTACATCGCCCTTACAATACTCGGAGTAATATGGCTTTTTCCCATTTTATGGATATTGCTCACCGCTCTTAGGGCTGAACAGGGATATTATGTAGGTTACTTTTTCCCTCATGGGCTCACATTCCAGAACTTCATAAATCTGTTCAGCAATAAGAGCGTCCTTCCGTTTGGAAGATGGTGGATGAACACCTTTATCGTGGCAAGTTTCATCTGCGTAATTAACACACTTATAGTGCTTATGACATCCTTTGTCCTGAGCCGTACAAGGTTTAAGGGCAGGAAGGCTTTTATGAACGTTCTGATGATCATCGGTATGTTCCCGGGCTTTATGTCTCTTATCGCGGTTTACAATATCCTGAAGGGACTTGGCCTTAATCAGTCACTTATGGCCCTGATCGTGGTAAGTGCGGCCGGTGCCGCCATGGGATACCATGTCAGCAAGGGATTCTTTGATACTATTCCCAAGGCTGTGGATGAGGCAGCCATCATTGACGGTGCCTCAAGATTCCAGATCTTTACAAAGATCACGTTGCCACTGTCAAAATCAATCATTGTTTATACGGCTCTTGGAAGCTTCCTGGGGGCATGGTCTGATTATATTTTCCCCAGCATGCTCTTTGGAGACAAACAGAGTTCATACACAGCAGCAGTAGGTCTGTACTGGCTCACTGACTTTAGAAGAATTGACACCTATTACACACAGTTCGCTGCAGGCGCGGTTGTGGTTGCACTGCCCATCGTGATCCTCTTTATATGGCTCCAGAGGTTCTATGTGGAAGGACTGTCAGGATCGGTTAAAGGATGATTATGAATAATTGGCTTAATAGTGTATACAGCGACGGTACAAGGGGATTTGTAAGTGATCCCCTTCCGAAGCTTAAAAGTACGGTTACGGTAAGGCTGCGCTTTTTGGAGGATGCTCCCGTTGTGGATGTTCTTCTTCGTCAGATGGTCAACGGTGCCGAGAACCATATACCCATGAGATATGTCTTTTCCCGGGGAGGCCTTGCATATTATGAGGCTAAGATCCATATAAATGAGCCCAGAGTGAGCTATCTTTTTGAGATAACCACCGGGGAGAATTACTATTTCTACAACCGGGAGGGAATATCCACCTGCGTTCCGGATTATCGCCACGACTTTGTTATCCTGGCGGATCATCCGCAGCCCGACTGGGTTAAAGGAGCAGTCTTTTACCAGATATTCCCGGAGAGATTCTGCAACGGTGACCCCTCCAATGACGTGGTGACCGGTGAGTATGAATATCATGGAAGAGGCCCTGTTAAGATTGATGACTGGAATGACAGACCCCTTCCTCCGGAAAAGGGAGCGGGCATGGATTTCTTTGGGGGAGATCTTGCGGGCATAACTTCAAAGATCCCATATTTTAAGGAACTGGGAGTTACGGCTCTTTATCTTAACCCGATCTTTTCCGCATACTCAAACCACAAGTACGACTGCGTTGACTATTTTCACGTGGATGAGCACTTTGGAGGAGACGAAGCACTGGCGGAGCTTTCAAAGGCTCTCCATGAGAACGGCCTGAAGCTGGTTCTTGATATATCAATAAATCACACGGGAATTGCCCATCACTGGGTAAAGGAAGGCAAGCCCTATTATTTCAAAAAAGCCGACGGTTCACTTATGGGCTGGGCGGGCTTTTCATCGCTGCCTGTCCTGGATTACAGAAACGAGGAGCTTAGACGCATCATCTATAAGGATGAGGATTCGGTTATGAAGAAATGGCTTAAGCCTCCTTACAATATTGACGGCTGGCGCTTTGACGTGGCCGATGTGCTGGCAAGAAATGATGACGTTCAGCTGGCGGATGAAGTCTGGAGAGAAGTCTGCGACTCCATAAGACAGGTGAAAAAAGATGCCATCATTATCGGAGAGCACTGGGGAGACTGCGCAGAGTACCTTCAAGGAGACCTTTGGAATACTCCCATGAACTATTACGGGTACGGGCGCATCCTTCGCCAGTTTGTGGGGCTTCCCGAACTGTTCCTTATGAGGAACGAGGCTTTTAACAAGGTAAATTATATGATGACGGCAAAAGATGTAGTGAAAAGAACAGACTCTCACTACAGCGCTATACCCCAGGTTATTGCGGACTGTCAGATGAATCTTTTTGACAGTCATGATGTGGCCAGGGCGCACAACTATGAAAAAATAACTTTTGAAAAGTGGAAGATAATGGCTGTTTCCCAGCTTCTCTGGACCGGTATCCCCTGCATCTATTATGGGGACGAGGTTGCCATAGACGGCTATACAGAGCATGATTCGGGCTTCAGGTTCCCCATGCCCTGGGGTGAAAAATCCGAAAGAGGCAAAAAGCACTTTGATGTTTACAGGAAGGTTACGGATCTTAGGAGGAACACGGCAGCTTTTTCAGAAGGCGGAAGAAAGGTCCTTTTTGCGGACGGAAGAGTACTTGTCATCGCCAGATTTATGGAGGATGAAATGTACATCGGCGTAATCTCCATGGAGGAAGACGAGAGGCAGATCGAAGTGCCCCTTAGAAGCATCGGGGCGGAAAAGAACCTTTGCGATACCGATGAGTTTGGAGACAGAATATACGCTGACATGACAGATGCCGGCATTCATTTAAAGGTGACGGGATATGCATCTTACATTTTTAAAGTTGTCTAATGACTGGAATACATAACAATCCGGGTTCGGAGAACAGGGAGAAAAGATGGTTACAGGAGAAAAGTACAGGATATCTGTGTTGACAGAGAGACTATTCAGGCTGGAGTACAGGGATGATGAAGCCTTTGAGGACAGAATTACCAAAACTGTGGTAAACAGGTCTTTTCCGGAAGTGTCTTATGAAAAGAGAAGGACTGATACGGGAATTGAGATTGAGACAGAAGCTCTTTTGCTGAAGTATGATGAAAAGCCATTCTCGACTTTGGGACTTTCCATTGAACTTAAGAACGAAGGAACTGTCTGGCATTACAGCATCACCTACGGAAACACCGACGGGAACCTGATGGGAACCGCAAGGACTCTGGACGGATGCGACGGAGGATTGTTCCTGGAGGAGGGAATCTTCGGCAGAAAAGGCTTTGCTGTTCTAAACGACAGCGACAGCCCGGTAGTTGTATCAGGGGTAGAAGACGGCCCTTCCGATTACTGCTATGAAAACAGAAAAGGCGATGGCCTGGATATCTATTTCTTCGGATACGGAAAAGACTTTTTCGGAGGACTGAAGGATTTTTATGCCCTCTGCGGGAAGACTCCCATGATACCCAGATATGCTCTCGGTAACTGGTGGAGCAGGTACTTTAGATACACGGAAGAATCCTATAAAGAGGTTGTAGATAAGTTTGAGGAGCTTCAGATCCCTCTGTCCGTGGCAGTTATAGATATGGACTGGCATCTGACCGAGGTGGATCCAAAGTACGGAACAGGATGGACGGGTTATACCTGGAACAGTGACTTGTTTCCGGATTACAAAAGGTTCCTTAAGATGCTCCATGACAGGAAGCTTGCCACAACCTTAAATCTCCATCCCGCAGACGGAATCAGGGCTTTTGAGAGTATGTATAAAGAGATGGCGGAAAGTGTCGGAATTGATCCGGCTACAGAGGAGCCTGTGGAATTTGACCTCTCTGATACCGTGTTCAGAAAGGCCTACTTTGATGTGGTAATGAACCCCTACGAAGAGGACGGGGTGGATTTCTGGTGGATCGACTGGCAGCAGGGTACAGGCCGCGGCAAGGACGATGTGGATCCGCTGTTCCTTCTCAATCACTATCATTATCACGACCAGGAAAAGAGAAATCGAAGACCCATGATCTTCTCAAGATATGCCGGTCCGGGAAGCCACAGATATCCCGTGGGATTTTCGGGGGATACGGTCATGACCTGGAAGAGCCTGGATTTTCAGCCTTACTTTACCAGCACCTCCAGCAACATCGGATACGGTTTCTGGAGCCATGACATCGGCGGCCATATGATGGGAGACAAGAACAACGAAAGGCTCATAAGATGGATACAGTTCGGAGTGTTCTCGCCTGTTATGAGACTTCACTCCTCAAGCAGCTCTTTCCTCAATAAGGAGCCCTGGGTCATGGAAGAGCCCTATAAAGGCCTGATGGTAAGGTACATGCGACTTCGCCATCAGCTGATCCCATACCTTTACACAGAGAGCAGAAGAGCCAATGAGGATGACAGACCTCTTATAAGACCTGCATACTACCTGCTCCCTGATGATGAAAGGGCCTACAGAGTTAAGAACGAGTACGGGTTTGGCGATGAGCTTTTGGTTGGTGCCATCACAAAGCCCATGGATGATGAACTTAAAATGGCGGCAGTGAATATGCTTCTTCCGGAAGGCAGATGGTTTGACATCTTCTCGGGACGCATTTACAGGGGCGGCAGTATGAGAAAACTCTACAGGCGCCTGGATGACATCCCTGTTCTTATGGGAGAGGGCGGTGTTGTTCCCATGTCCCTGGAAGACAAGAAGAACGGAACGGATAATCCGGCAAGGCTTAAACTCTACATCGGCTTTGGTAAAGACGGCTCATATGAAATGTACGAGGATGACGGCATAACCATGGAATATCTTAAGGGATGTTTTGTAAAGACCATGTTCAGTGTGGTATGCAGTGATGATGCCGTAACAATAGAAATTGAGGATGCTAAAGGCAACCTTGATCTTATCCCGGGCGAAAGAGACTACGAGATCTGCATTCTGGGCGTTGAAGCAGCCGGCAGTGACAAGCCTGTGGTTTCCGGCGATTGCAGCGAGATTAGCGTTGATGATGCAAGAAAGATGATCACCCTGAAGGTTTCAGGTGTTGAATCTGCAGAAGGAGCAAAGGTTACCGTTACAGGTCTTCGCCCTGCCGGCAACGACCACAAGAAGCAGGTATTTGATATCCTCGACTATGCATGGATCGATATCATCACCAAGGACTGGGTAGGCGATGCCTTAAACCGCCTTGATGATGAGAGATTCCTTGAATGGCTTGGAGAGGCAGACCTTTCGGAGACTTTGAAGGACGCCATCAGAGAAGTTTACTGCGACGTTTGATAGTAAGAGATGAGTATTCAATAGTCATGACGTTTCCACTGTTATGATGATACTTAACAATCTGTGAATATATGTATATGTGCCTTATGGTAAGTTTGAAGCAGCTTACCATAAGGCTTTTTGTTAGTGTACCGGGATTCTTAAACTTGCCCCCCTCCTGAAACGACCCTGAAAAGCATAAAATAATACCATACCGGTAAAAAAATTGCTGTTTGGTATTACAAAAATAATACCAAACTCGCTATATATGTCTCATAGTATTATCAAATGCCGCTTAAACGCTCTAAGACCGGGTAAAAGAGTTCTAAAAGTAATACCAAAGCCTGCTATATCAGGAGATGGTATTATTTTGCTGGTTCTGTAGGATGTAAACTATTAGAAGTAACACTAATAATGCTATACTTGGAACAGATGTCACAGATACTTGGAGAGGCAATCATGGATCGAGCAGGTACACTTGGAGAGGTAATGATGGATCGAGCTTCCAAACTTAAAGACAAATACAAACTTGAAAAACACCCTGAAGGCGGATGGTTTTCAGAGATCTATACGTCTGCGTTTGAGCATGGATCGCGGGCTTTTATGGGAAGTATATACTTTCTATTAGAGGGCGGTGAGATATCCCATTTTCACCAGATAGACTGCGATGAGATATGGTATCACCATGAAGGGTGCGGCCTTAAGATCACGGTGCTGGTTGATGGGAGGAAGAGTGAGGTGCTTCTGGGACCCGGAGAAGATCAAAATGCAATGGTTGTAATCCCGAAGGATGCAATATTTGCATCCGAGCCATTGGAAAAGGACAGCTACGCTTTTGTATCCTGCGCCACAACCCCTAAGTTTACTTATGATGGTTTCAGGCTTGTAAACCAGGGTGAACTTAAAACCATATGCCCGCAAGAATACGACAGGATCAAGTATCTTGCCTTCGAAGAAACCGGTGCCTGAAGGATGGCGCGGGGCTGTTGTTAGAAAAATGGGCCGGTGTTATACTTTTCCTAGGTAGAGGCCTTGGGTATGCCGTATACCTTTTCCTAAGTACAAGCCCCGAGGCTACGAGGACATTATACAAAAATTGACATAATGTATTTTTACAGGAAAGAGAGAATTTAGAATGAAGATAGTTTTTATGGGAACTCCGGATTTTGCCAGAGCTGCCCTTGAGAAGATAATCGAGGCGGGACACGAGGTGGTTTTGTGTGTTACCCAGCCGGATAAGCCTAAGGGCAGAAGCGGAGAGCTGCAGATTTCCGATGTTAAGGCATGTGCTCTGGAGCACGACATTCCTGTGTTTCAGCCGGTGAGGATAAAGCTTCCGGAGAACGTTGCGGAGCTTAAGAAATACGAGGCGGACATTTATGTGGTGGCTGCCTTCGGACAGATCCTGTCCCAGGAGATACTGGATATTCCAAGGTTTGGGTGCGTCAACATACACGCTTCCATCCTTCCCGAATACAGGGGAGCGGCGCCTATACAGCAGGCAATCCTTGATGGCAAAAAAAGTACCGGCGTGACCATTATGCAGATGGCAGCCGGAATGGATACGGGAGATATACTTCTTCAGAGAGAGATACCCATAGACAGGGATGAAACCGGAGGAGGACTTTTTGATAAGCTCTCGGTCCTTGGAGGAGAGCTTATTGTTGAGGCTCTTCCAAAGATTGAAAAAGGTGAGCTTACTCCCATTCCCCAGGATGAGGAGAAGGCTACCAAGTGCGGTAAGCTGTCCAAGGACATGGGACTTCTTGACTTTAACCAGGATGCGGAGAGCTTAAGAAATCTTGTGAGGGGATTAAATCCCTGGCCCAGTGCCTATACTTACCTTGGAAAGAAGATGCTCAAGATCTGGAAGGCAGATGCGCTTCAGGGCGCAAACAAGGATAGAGGAGAGGCCCCCGGAACCATTACGGCGGTTGGCAAAGACTCTTTTGACGTATTGACAGGAGAGGGGATACTGCGTATCCTTGAAGTTCAGCTTGAAGGAAAAAAGCGAATGACGGTTAAAGACTTCCTGCTTGGATATCATCTGAGCGAGGGATATAAGCTTGGCAGATAAGGGAGGTAAAGGATATGTATTACGGCGGATACGGATACAGAGGAATGGGAATGGGGTTTGACCCCCTGTATATTCTGGTCATTATCATGGCAATCCTTTGCATGGTGGCCAGCCACAGAGTTTCCTCTGTCTATAAAAAATATGCGAAGGTTCGCAGCATGAGCGGTCTTACGGGAGCTCAGGCAGCGATGGAGATACTCAGAAGAAACGGCATCACGGATGTAGCGGTACAGCACATAGCAGGTGACCTTACGGACCACTTTGATCCAAGAACAAGAACAGTGAGCCTTTCCGATGCCACCTACGGTTCAAGCAGCGTTGCCGCTGTTGCGGTTGCGGCACATGAGTGCGGCCATGTTATGCAGCACAGCACCGGATATCTGCCGTTGCAGATAAGAACAGCAATAGTACCTGCAGCCAACATCGGCTCCAAGGCGGGCATACCCCTTCTTCTCCTTGGAATGTTCCTTAGCTTCAGACCTCTTATCACTATTGGAATACTGGTATTTTCACTGGCAGTTCTTTTCCAGGTGGTAACACTTCCCGTGGAGTTCAACGCATCCCACAGGGCTCTTGTGATGCTTGAGGATTACGGTATCTTAGAGCATGACGAGGTGCCGGCATCCAGGAAGGTGCTTTCCGCAGCAGCCATGACCTATGTGGCCAGTGCAGCTTCCGCAGTGGTTCAGCTTTTGAGGCTCATTCTACTTAACAATCGCAGGCGATAAAATATGGCGAATATCAGAGAGATAACACTTAACATACTTATTGAATATGACAGGGATGGCGTAAGAAAGCCATCCCTTTTAAAGGATTCCCTGGAAAAGTACGACTATCTCGAGACCAGGGACAAGGCCTTCATAAAGCGCTGTGTGGACGGTTGTCTTGAGAGGCAGATCCAGATTGACTACATTCTGGACTCCTTTTCCAAGGTTAAGACAGCGAAGATGCAGCCCTTTATCAGAAGCCTTCTTCGCATGAGCGTCTATCAGATAATGTTCATGGATGCGGTGCCGGACAGCGCTGCCTGCAACGAGGCGGTGAAGCTGGCAAACAAGCATAAATTCTCGGGACTTAAGAGCTTTGTCAACGGGGTCCTTCGCAACATCGCAAGAAACAAGGACAAGATAGAATACCCTGACAAAAATGAGGATGGCGGAGTGAAATACCTGTCCGTTCTCTATTCCATGCCGGAGTGGATCTGCGAAATGTGGCTTACCCGCTACGGCTTTGACAAGACAGAAGAGATGCTGAAGTTCTTCCTTCTTCCAAGACCCACTGTCATAAGGCTTAACTCAGAAAAGGTCTCGGAAAAAGAGACGGATGCATATATTAAAGAGCTTGAAGATCAGGGAGTTGTAGTAAAAAGAAATCCCATTCTCCCCTATGCTCTTGAACTGGAGAAGACAGACAACATCAGATTCCTTCCGGGGTTCGACGAAGGCAGGTTCTTTGTGCAGGATGTGAGCTCTATGCTGGTGACACAGATTGCAGCTCCCGGGAAAGACCAGGTGGTGGTTGATGTGTGTGCCGCTCCCGGAGGAAAGAGTCTTCATGCTGCAGAGCATGCAGAAACTGTCCTTTCAAGGGATGTGTCCGGACACAAATGCGACCTTATCAGTGAAAACGCAGAGAGAATGGGGCTTTCCAACGTAAAGGTCGAAGAGTACGATGCCAGAGTCCATGACAGGAATCTTGAGGGAAAGGCAGACATTCTCTATCTTGATCTTCCCTGCTCAGGTCTTGGAATCATAGGCAGGAAGAACGACATCAAATACAACGCCACAAGAAAGGGACTTTCCGATCTTGCCACTCTGCAGTGGGATATCATCAAGACAGCCTGGGATTATGTTAAGCCCGGCGGGATACTGATGTATTCCACCTGCACCGTAAATAGCAAGGAGAATGAGGAGATGGTGCAGAAGATCATAGCTGAGCTTCCTTTTAAGAGCGTTGATATTTCAGAGGAAGTGCCGGATAAGCTTAAGGAGTGCGACAGCCTTAAAAACGGCTACATACAGCTCCTTCCGGGAGAATACGGAACAGATGGATTCTTTATCGCCAAATTGCGGAGAGATTGATAGTATGCTTGAAACAGCTAATAAGGACAAATACATAAAGGCACCGGATGGAAAGATCGATATAAAGTCACTTACACTTGACGAACTTACCGAGTGCATCATGTTGATGGATGAGTCGGCCTTCAGGGCAAAGCAGATATATTCCTGGCTTCATGTCAAAAAAGTCAGGGACTACGAGGACATGACAAATATCCCAAAGGTCTTGAGGGAAAAGTGCAGGGAAAGTTTTTCTCTGGTGACCCTTAAATTCGTGCAGGTTCAGGAGTCAAAGCTTGATGACACCAAAAAGTTCCTGTTTGCCCTGCCTGACGGAAACATCATCGAGAGCGTGTTCATGAAGTACAGGTTCGGAGTGAGTCTTTGCATCTCGTCCCAGGTCGGATGCCGCATGGGCTGCAGGTTCTGCGCCTCCACTCTGGACGGCGTTGTAAGAAACCTTTTGCCTTCGGAGATGCTGGACCAGATTTATTCCATCGCACAGATAACCGGGGAAAAGATACATCGCGTTGTGGTGATGGGAAGCGGGGAACCTTTGGACAACTACGATAACCTCCTTAGGTTCATAGCTCTTTTGACCGATGAGAACGGAATGAACTTAAGCCAGAGAAATCTTACCGTGTCCACCTGCGGAATAGTGCCCAACATGAAGCGGCTGGCGGATGAGAAGCTTTCAATCAACCTTGCCATATCCCTTCATGCGTCAAATGATGAGAAGAGAAAAGAGCTGATGCCTATAGCCAACAAGTACAGCATTGCCGAGCTTCTGGATGGTTGCAGGTACTATTTTGAAAAGACGGGGCGCCAGCTTACCTTTGAGTACTCGCTGGTTTCGGGAGTCAATGACACCAAGGAGGATGCAGCCGAACTGGCCGAACTTATCGGCCCTCTTAATGCTGTCATCAATCTGATTCCCGTAAATCCTATAAAGGAGAGAAGCTTCGTGCCTACAGACCGCAAGGGGGCTGAAGCGTTCAAAAATAAGCTTGAAAAAAGCCGAATAAATGTTACTATTAGAAGAGAAATGGGCAGGGATATTGACGGCGCCTGCGGACAACTAAGAAGGCGCCATTTGGAAGAAAACAGTTAACCTGCTTTTTTTGAGTGATGAAAAAACAGTAGTCGGGGAGGCAATTTTGCTTAAGACTTTTTCCGTTACCGATATTGGAAAAAAGAGAAAACTAAATCAGGACTACGTCTTCTCCTCAGACAGGAGGATCGGTAATCTTTCCAATGTATTTATCGTGGCAGATGGCATGGGAGGCCATAATGCGGGCGATTATGCTTCAAGATTTACCGTTGACACCATGGTGGAGGAGATTGAAAGGTCTTTTGAGCAGAGTCCGGTGAAGATACTGGAGCATGCCATTAAAGTAGCTAATAGCAAGCTGAGACAGAAGGCTTCCGAAAATCCCAGCCTTTTTGGCATGGGCACAACTGTGGTGGCCTGCACTGTGCTTGGCAGATATCTGCAGGTGGCCAACGTAGGTGACAGCAGACTGTATGTTATCAACGATACCATCACTCAGATCACCAGAGATCACTCTCTGGTAGAAGAGATGGTGAGGATGGGAGGAATTGACAGGGAGACCGCAAGGACTCACCTGGACAAGAACATCATTACCAGAGCTATCGGTGCCACTGAAACGGTAGACATCGACTTTTTTAACGTGGAATTAAATCGTGGGGATATTGTTCTTTTATGTTCTGACGGACTTACGAACATGCTGGAGGACGAGGAAATCCGTATGATAGTAAGCGGTCAGAGGGACATCATAGAGAAGGCTCAGAAACTGGTTGTTGCTGCCAATAACAACGGAGGCAAGGACAACATCGCAGTTATTCTTATTGAGCCGTTTGCAGATGAGCCCGGTCGCGTGGAGGACTAAATGATAAAGATTGGAATGGTGATCGGAGATCGCTATGAGGTACTGGAGAAGATCGGTACCGGCGGCATGTCCGATGTATATAAAGCAAAAGATCATAAATTGAACAGACTTGTGGCAGTTAAGGTGCTCAAGCAGGAATTTTCCGAGAATGAGAATTTCGTTTCCAAGTTCCGTGTGGAAGCCCAGTCAACAGCAGGTCTTATGCATCCCAACATCGTTAACGTATACGATGTAGGCGATGAGGATGGAATCAACTATATTGTAATGGAGCTGGTGGACGGCATCACCCTCAAGAAGTACATTGAGAAGAAGGTGCGTCTGTCGGTGAAGGAAGCTGTCAGCATAGCAATTCAGGTAGCTATGGGCCTGGAAGCTGCCCACAACAACAATATCATTCACAGGGATATCAAACCTCAGAATATAATGATCTCCAAGGAAGGTAAGGTGAAGGTTACAGACTTCGGTATTGCCAAGGCTGCCACCAGCAACACCATTACCTCCAATGTCATGGGATCAGTTCACTATACATCTCCGGAGCAGGCAAGAGGCGGCTACAGCGACGCCAAGAGCGATATCTATTCTCTTGGTATCACGCTGTTTGAGATGCTCACAGGCCGCGTTCCCTTTAACGGCGATACCACCGTGGCCATTGCCATCAAGCACATTCAGGAAGAACTTCCTTCACCTGCGGAGTTCAACGATGAGATACCTATAAGTGTTGAGAAGATAGTGCTCAAGTGCTGTCAGAAGAGTCCCGACAGAAGATATCAGAACGCTGCGGAACTTATCTCCGATCTTAAGAGATCCCTTATCACTCCCGACAAGGACTTCGTATCACTGGTTGATCCCGACGAGGAGGGGGCCACAAGGGTTGCCTCCGAAGAGGAGATGGACAGCGTACGCGATTCGGACAGACTCTCCGATACAGAGCAGATGAGACTTAATCCCGATGCTGCCAAGGACAGGGAGAGGGACGATTACGACAGGGAAAAGAAAAAGCCCGCAAGACGTGAATATGACGAAGAGGATGACCTCTACGAATACGACAATAACAGAGACAGACGCCGCCAGAGGAACAACAATACACCTTCCCGCATAGAGAAGATGACTATCATCATGGCCATTGTTTCTGCTGTGCTGGTGGGATTTAT